>WRAV01000027.1 GCA_009780025.1 Oscillospiraceae bacterium
GTCCGTGGAGAGGGGGCCTGGGGGAGTTGTTTGCGACTGGTCTTGGAGCAAACCCGGTCCTCCCCCAGTCGCCTTTCTTTTGCTTACTTTCTCTTTGGCGAGACAAAGAAAAGTATGTGCCCCCGCGGCATAAGCGGTACAATAATCCCAGCCCGCAGGCTGATTTAATATTCAGACCTTGACCTTAACGCTGCGAAAACCCACGGGCGGGATAACCCCGCCCCTACAGCCGTTAGATTAGTGGGGAGAGGCAGGCCGCACAGGGGTGCAGCCCCTACACCAGACCCGGTCGGGGATCGAACTCAGACCATACAACAAGCCACCCCGCAGGAGGTAACAATGCCCACCATTGGCGATTTATTTCGGCTGGCGCAAAAGAGAGCCCCGACTTCTTTTGAGGCTGGGGAGCTTTTTCGTTTTGCCACCGGGGTCGGCCCACTGGATGACTGGTCGGGGCCAGCTACCTCGCAGATGCAGGCCGATCTTGAGCGTTGCCTTGAGTTGCGCGAGGGCGGCTACCCTATCCAATATATTGTGGGCGGCTGGGAATTTTACGGCCTGCCGCTGACACTGGGGCCGGGGGTGCTCATACCAAGGCAGGATACCGAAACTCTGATCGACCTCGCACTTGAGTATCTCAAACGGGCGGCTTTGCCTACCCCGGAAGTGGTTGACTTGGGCAGTGGCAGCGGCTGTATCGCTATGGCTATCAAGGCGGAGTACCCGGCGGCTGCGGTCACCGCAGTTGAGATTTCAGAGGAGGCCACCACGTTTCTCGAGCGCAATATATCTGACATTGGGCTGGATGTCACTGCTGTTCTGGGTGACATGCGCGAGTATACCCACCCGCGCAAAATTGATCTTTTGCTCTCCAATCCGCCGTATATACCTTTCGCTGAGCTACCCGGTTTGCAGCGGGAGGTGCTCCATGAGCCCACACTCGCCCTGGACGGCGGCAAAGACGGTCTCGACTTCTACCGGGCAATTGCTGTCCGATATAAACCCCAGCTTGCCCCCGGCGGAACGGTTCTGCTGGAAATAGGGGCCGGACAGCGGGATGATGTCTGCGATATCCTGGCTGGTGCCGGCTTTGCCGAAATCACATCTCACAACGATCTTAACGGCCTACCCCGGGTAATACGTGCGCGGGGTTGAGCGATACTCATACATTAGGAGACA
This sequence comes from Oscillospiraceae bacterium, assembly GCA_009780025.1. GTDB lineage: Bacteria > Bacillota > Clostridia > Oscillospirales > Ruminococcaceae > WRAV01. The sequence goes on from WRAV01000027.1 coordinate 1,180, forward strand.
CTTTATGCCAAACGAAAAATTTAAGACCTCGATAGGTGGACAGGCGCTGATTGAGGGCGTCATGATGCGCGGGCCGGCCAAATCCGCGCTGGCGGTACGGATGCGCAGCGGCGAAGTTGACCTGGAGGCGTGGGATAACCCCGCAACCAGCGGACGCTGGTACCGCAAAACCCCATTTGTGCGCGGGATGTTCAACATGGTAGACGCCATGAAGCTGGGCTACAAATGCATGATGAAGAGCGCCGAGAAATCCGGAATGCTCGAAGACGAGGCAAACATCGAGCCTTCCCGGTTTGAAAAGTGGTTGAGCGACAAGTTGGGTGATCGTTTTACCTCAGTGATAACCGGCTTTTCGGTAGTGATTGGGGTGGTGCTGGCGGTGGGGCTGTTTTCGGTGCTGCCGGTGTTTTTAGTATCCCTGCTGCCCAGACTGACCGGCGCTGAGTTCACGCCAATGGTTCGCGCGCTTCTGGAGGGTCTTGTGCGGATTATCATCTTTGTTTCGTATATCGTTGCCGTCTCGCGGATGAAGGATATACGCCGGGTCTTCCAGTACCATGGGGCTGAACACAAGACCATCTCCTGCCACGAGGCTGACCAGGAGCTAACTGTCGAAAACGTCCGCGCGCACTCGCGCTTTCACCGCCGGTGCGGCACCAGCTTTTTGCTGATTGTATTTGTTACGTCCATACTCATCTTCTCCTTGGTTCGCATCGAGCATGTGATTATTCGCGCGCTTTTCCGGTTTGCGCTGCTGCCGGTGGTTATCAGCATCGCGTACGAGATTATCAAGTTTGCCGGGCGGCACGATAACATTCTCACCCGAGCAATCTCCGCGCCCGGCCTCTGGCTACAGCGGCTGACCTCACACGAGCCGGATGACAGGCAGATTGAGGTCGCCATAGCGTCTATGACGGCGGTTATACCCGAGGAGAACGGTGCAGACACGTGGTAGGCTAATTTTTCTTTACCCGGTCACTTGTTCGCCTCCTCGCGATGTGGCAAATATATTGGATAGCTTGTGAATGAAAGGAGCAACGAACATGAAAAAGCTTGGGCTAGTGGGCGGAGTTGGCCCCGCCTCAACATTGGACTACTACAAAGGCATTAATGAGGGCTACCAAAAGAGCCTTGCAAACCCGGCTAAATGCGGCGAGAACCCCCCGATGGTGATCGACAGCTTAAACCTGTCCGTTGCATATGGCCTTGTAGAGACAAAGGACTGGAAGAACTTTGCCGACCTGTTTATAGGCTCTATCCGTACTTTGCATGGCGCGGGCGCGGAGGTTGCGGCTATTGCGGCCAACACCGCCCATATTGTGTTCGACGAGGTCGCCGCGCAGTCCCCTATCCCACTTGTCGGGCTGGTTGACGAAACCTGCAAGTACGCCCAAAGTCAGGGATGCAAGAAGGTGATTGTGCTGGGTACCGCCTTTACCATGAGCAGTGGAATGTACGAGGGTACCTGCGCTAAATACGGCATCGAGGCAGTCGTACCCAGCCAGGCCGACCAGCAGGCAATACACGGCATTATCTTTCCCAACCTGGTTACCGGCATCGTGCTGGAAGAGGATAAAGCGGTTATGCTGGAAATAGCAAAGAGAATGTTGTCCCAGCACGGCGCCGATGCCATAGTCCTCGGTTGCACCGAGCTGCCTCTTATTATCGAGTCCGGCGACTTGGATACCGTCTTGCTCGATACGACCAAAATACATATCGACGCTATACTTCGCGAAATTCTTGAGTAATTGGCAAGAGATACGCCTACGATGCGCCGGTCAAGTATGGAACCCCGCCCCTACACTCTATGCACTGTGTGTAGGATCAGGCTTCCATACCTGACCGCGATAGAATCGGCCCTGCGACACAATGTGCCGCAGGGCCGATTCTATACGCCAAATATAATGCGTTAATTAATCTCCGCCGTCTCGTCCTGGCGCTTGGTTAGAGGTAGGGTGATTATCACGATGGTGCCCTTCCCCTGCACGGAGGCAAGGTCCAGCTTGCCTCCGTGGCGGCCTATAATTTCATCCGCCACCGCCAGCCCAATGCCCGAGCCTCTGCGAGTAGAGTCCGCCTTGTAGAACTTTGCTTTGACTTTGGGCAGATCCTCCTCGCTGATGCCGATACCTGTGTCCTCCACTTGGACGACAAGGTCTTCGCCAATTATTTTTGCGTTAACGCTCACGCTGCCACCGGGGTTCGAGTATTTAACCGCGTTGTCAATTACATTTACGAACACTTGGCGCAGTTTGTTTTTGTCCCCCCAGACATAGGCAGCGTCCTCTGGCTCGTCGTAGCTTAGCGCCAGACCCTCCCGTCGAGCGCGGTCGGTGTACATCATAAAGGCTTCGCCCAGCTCGGCCAGCGGGTCAATCCGCGAGCGCACAAGCTTTAATCGCCCACTCTGCATCCGCGAAAAGTCCAGCAGCTCCTCGACCATATGGGTGAGGCGGTCGGTCTCGCTTATTATTACCTTCATCCCTTTTTCCAGGGTCTGCTTGTCCTCTCCCTGGTCGGTGAGTATAGTCTCGCCCCACCCCCGGATAGCCGTAAGCGGGGTACGCAGTTCGTGAGAGACTGACGAGATAAAGTCGTTCTTCATCATCTCAGTCGCACCAAGCTCCTCGGCCATGTGGTTAATAATATCGCAGAGCTCGCCTATCTCATCGTTGTTTTTCTTCTCCAGACGTGCACCGAAGTCACCCCCGGCGATCTTGCGGGCGGTCTCGCCAAGCTGTCCCACCGGGTTTACTATCGAGTTTATAAAGTACGAGCTCGAGAACAGCACCAGGGCCAGTACCAGCACCCCGAGCAGTATAGTTGCGGTAATTAGCAAGGTTACCTGCCTGTCAACCTGGGTTAGGGTGGCGAGAAAGCGTATGGATGAGATGCCCTCCCGCGGCTCGGCTAGGTATACCGTCACCGCCATTACCCGCTCGCCGCTCATCTGGCTGATAAGCGCCCCCTCACCCGACTGAGAGGCCGCAGTGTAAAAGGCATACATTATAGCGTTGTCTGGAGCAAATCCGCTGGAGGTGTACAGCACCAGCCCTTCGTCGCTGAGCACCATCATCTCCATCTGGTCTTTGAACTCAAAGGACGCAACTTCATTCCGGACCTGCGCGCGGTAGTCAAGGGCGCTATCCTGGGCTAGCCGGGTAAAGTCGTTATAGGTGACCTCCGCCCGAGAGGTCAGCACATTCTGCACCGATGTGTAGTAATAGTGGCGAATCCCCAGCGCAACAGCCACCAAGGTTATTAAGATGATAACCACAATAACGCCGAAGCTGTTAAACAGCCACCGGCGGGTTATTTTTTTTACGGCTATGTTTCATCACCTCGGTTTCTTTGGCAGCTGCTGGCGTAGGGGTCGCACACTGGGCGACCCACCCCCACCACACCAGCGTCGCAAAACTGGCCGGGCTGCCCGGGTGTGCAACCCCTACAGCGTTGGTTTATGGTAAATATCCGGCCAAGGACGAGAACCCGACCCTACTAGTCCACCCACTTGTACCCATAACCCCAAATTGTCAGTATATGTTTGGGTTTAGATGCGTCGTCCTCTATCTTCATTCGCAGGCGGCGGATATTCACGTCGACTATCTTCACATCGCCGTAGTAGTCCTCCCCCCAGACATGTGTGAGAATCTCGCCGCGGTCCATGGCCACGTTAGGGTGAGAGATAAAGAACTCCATAATCTGGAACTCCATCTGAGTGAGGTCGACCTGGCGGCCCCTTTTAGTCAGAGAGCGGCTTTTGGTGTTGAGCACAAACTCCCCTGAGACAATGTCGCTGGTGGGTGGTGCTCCGCCTTGGGCCATGCTTACCCGGCGGTGTACGGCGTCTACACGCGCCAGCAGCTCGGTCGGGGAGAATGGCTTTGCGATATAGTCGTCAGCACCCAACATAAGCCCACTTACTTTGTCCATCTCTTGGGTCTTGGCGCTGAGCATTATAATGCCGATAGACGGGCTTATTGCCCGTATCTGTTTGCAGACTTCAAAGCCGTCCATACCGGGCATCATCACATCCAGCAGAACTATATCGAAGTTGCCAGCGTTTTGCGTGAACACTTCCAGCGCTGCTTCGCCGTTGTCTACATCAGTTACTTCGTAGCCGGCCCGGCGCATATTGATCACGATAAAATCGCGTATGACGTCCTCGTCTTCGGCTATGAGTATCCTTTTCATATTTGGGCCTCCTTCGTGGGGTCGAGCTTCCGTACCCGACCGTCTTGGGGTTTCTGAACAGCCTGAACTGAACTAATCCGGGCAGACAGGGATGGAACCCCGCCTCTACCTTCTGGCTCTTAGTAGCATAAAGTCTCTCTCCATCTCTTCTTGGGTGATGGAAAGGGGGCTGCTGTTGTTTGTAATATAGCCGTAGTACCGGAAGATGCCTCTGTCCGCCAGGTGGATGTATTCCTCCAAAAACGGATCCCGATAATCGCGGATTGATGAGACTCGGATCCGCATAAGCTCGGGATATGGCAGATTGGTCGCCGGGTTTACCTCAAAGAACTGCCAATCGTCTCTCTCGGGGCGGTGCTGGACAGTTACGTAGCCCACCCACTGCGGCGGAAAAAAGAACAAATATCCGGCATCCTCAATAACTATGGCGGTGTCTACAACTTCGAGCACTCCGGCGTAGTCGTACCCCATAAACAGGGTGAGATGGAGCGGTAGCTCCAGCTCGGTATCAATCACCTGTCCGGGCAGCTCTTCTTCGTGAGGGATCGGCACTACTACCCGTCCGTTCCCGCGCAAGTCAACGCTTAGCAGGGCTGGGTCGAGCGGGCGGAATGTCTGCCGGTAGAGCACGTTTGTCGTCTCTATGTCGATATCCGCCACCAGCGGGAAGAGCGTCCCGCCCGAGACCTCGAATATCTCGGTGGCGAGCTGGGCGTCAAATCGGCGAGCGTCTACGAATATTCCGCTTACCCCAGGGCGCATATTCCCCCTTGTAAGACCAAGCACCTGGTAAATATCCACCGAAAGGTCTACATTGCCGACATCGGTCAATCGTCCATCCGGGGTGCGGCCCAAAAGGTCAAGATGGTGGTTACCCAGCTGGTCTTGGCGTACAAGGGCTATCTGTTCGAGTGCGCCGGGCATAAACCTGTCTATATCGAACACTGTATAAAAAGTTTGATATAGGGTTTGCAGCCGCCCGTCTCGGAATGAAAATACGTCCAGGCGGCGCTGGCCGGAACCCGAATCTTCCCAGCCCACCAAAAGGTTGCGTGAGTACGGGGTTAAAATGTTTGCAAACCTGACAATCTGCACCGTGTCCCCAAAGCCGGCCCTATCGTCGATGAGCTGCCAGTCCCCACCGACCTGTTCCTGCAGAACTTTCACTCTTATGCCTCCCCCACTTTGGGCAGAGGTGTAAAAGACCATCGCCGCCATGAGGCCGCTGGCGTCCATGTCGCTGAAGATAAATGGCGAACGGTAGTCGCCATCCCTGGGGTACTGGTACTGGATATCACCAAGGCTTATATGCTGGCTGAGAGCCTGCTCAACCTGGGTCTGCCGTTCGTTTATCCTGGGAGGCGAGAGCAAGTCCTCGATGTTCGCGTCAACGGGCGCGCAGGCACCGAGCAGCGCAAGGCAAAGCGACAAGGCCAGTAATCTGCCGGACATGCTGCGCCGCCTCCAATCAATAATTCTATAGGGGATGCACACCCATGCAGTCCGCCATCTACCGCTGATCTTAACAAAAAGGCACCCGGGCGTGCTCGCGGTATTTTTCGGGACACCCTGATATGCGTCCCCTACAATATACTGCATAGCCGTGGAAAAGTCAATCATAGCGCCCACCAATGCCGTTTTGCGACACTTTGCGACCGCCTGGGCACAGCTACTAGCATGAAAGTACAATATGCAAAAAACTTTGTAGGGGCGGCCCGAGCGTCCACTTGACACATCTGCCAGCTTGTGGTAGTATACAAGTTGCCGCTTGCTATGGGTTTATATAAGTGCACTGCTAAAGTGCCGCCCCCGGCAGCGAGACTCATACAGAAGAGAAGTGGAAAAATGTACGCTATTATCCAGACCGGCGGCAAGCAGTACAAGGTGCAAACGGGCGACGTGCTCTTCCTTGAAAAGCTTGACGCACAGGCAGACGAAGCTATCACCTTCGGTGAAGTCCTGGCTATCGGCAAGGACGACGGCATGGTCTTTGGCAGCCCGCTGGTAGCAGGTGCAAGCGTTGCCGGCAAAGTGCTAAAACAGGGCAAGGGCAAAAAGCTCACCGTATTCACCTACAAGCCCAAGAAGAACCAAAAGCGCAAACTCGGCCACCGCCAGCCGTACACTAAAGTGGAGATCGGCGAAATTACCGGCTAATGGTAAAGGTTACGTTCTATACCAGCGAGCAAGGCTTTGCCCGCGTATGGGTAAGCGGGCATGCAAATTTTGCCCCGGGCGGCGAAGATATAGTCTGCTCTGGAGTCAGCTCAGCTGTTATGTTGACCGCAAACGGCATCACCGAGATTCTGGGGGAGGCGGCCGAGATCCAGGTTCTCGAAAACGAAGTGGGCATCCATCTTCCGGCCCAGCCAAGTCCAGCCGCGGTCGCGTTTATGCAGGCGCTGCACCTGCACCTTACCCTGTTGCAGCAACAGTACCCAAAACATATTACCGTTACGGAGGTGTAGTGATAAATGATTCATTTAAGCTTGCAGTTTTTCGCTCACAAGAAGGGCGTGGGCTCGACCAAGAACGGTCGGGATTCTCACTCTAAGCGCCTGGGTGCCAAGCGTGCCGATGGTCAGGTTGTGCTTGCCGGCAACATACTTGTGCGCCAACGCGGAACTAAAATCCACCCGGGCACAAACGTTGGCATAGGCCGCGACGATACCCTGTTCGCATTGGTGGACGGCCAAGTCCGCTTTGAGCGTTGGGGCCGCGACCGCAAAAAAGTCAGCATCTACCCTGTCCAGTAAATATTACCAAATAAACTGCCCTCGGCCTATAGCGCCGGGGGCAGCTTTTGTTATGTGCAAATAATAATCGTCCACAAAAAAATTACTGCAACAAAAAGCGTATCTTTCGCCACTTATTATTCAGGCTGGTATTGTCGATTTTACCAGGTCGCTTTTGGCGAAATGACGAAAAAACTTTGAATTTTTTGCAATTTATCTCTCCTGCATGTTGCAATGTGCGCAAATTTTAGGTAAAATAGAGTAGAAACAAAATTGCCTATCGTGCAACATGACTGTTTTTGTCGGTGTCCGCACCGGAAAGAGAGGATACAAACGTATGTCAAATAGACTGTTCCAGAGGATAGTCCACCAGATGCGTGAGTCTATTGACCGCGTCATCGGCGTGGTTGACGATGGCGCGACCGTCATCGCTTGCAGCGACCTTGCCAAAATTGGCGAAACGTTTGAGTACCTCTCCCTTACTCCGGGCGAGGGGGCGGTACCCTTTGTGCGCGACAACTACACCTTCAAGCCGTTTGGCAGCACAGCCCGGCCGGAGTTCGGCGTATTTGTTGAGGGCACTGATGAAATCGCCTCGCAATTTTGCAAGATTCTCTCGATTTCATTCGCAAGCGTCAAGCAGTATTACGATGAGAAATACGACCGCTCCAACTTTATCCGCAACGTAATTCTGGACAACATATTGCCTGGGGATATCTACGTAAAGGCGCGAGAGCTCCACTTTAACGTGGACGCTTCGCGGGTGGCGCTGCTTATCCGCATTGTCTCCTCCAGCGACATTTCAGCCTTCGACGTCATTCAAAACCTTTTCCCGGACAAGCAGAAGGATTTTGTGTTCAACATCAACGAGACCGACCTTGTGCTGGTCAAGGAGATTAAGCCCGGTATTGAGCCCCGCGACCTCGAGAAACTGGCTCGCTCAATTGTGGATACTCTGGGCAGCGAGTTCTACACCAAGGTCGTAATCGGAATTGGCACTGCTGTTGTAGGGGTCAAGGATCTTGCCAAGTCGTTCAAAGAGAGCCAAGTGGCCCTGGAAGTCGGTAAGGTCTTTGACACCGACAAAGCCATCATCTCCTACGACAATCTGGGGATAGCCCGGTTGATTTACCAGCTGCCCACCACCCTGTGCGATATGTTCTTGCGCGAGGTGTTCAAGAAAGGGTCTATCGAGAGCCTCGACCACGAGACACTGTTCACTATCCAAAAGTTCTTCGAAAACAACCTCAATGTCTCCGAGACTTCCCGCAAGCTGTTTGTTCATCGCAATACCCTGGTCTACCGCCTGGAAAAAATCCGGAAGCTGACCGGTCTAGATTTGCGAGAGTTCGACCACGCCATTGTTTTTAAGGTGGCGCTGATGGTCAAAAAGTACATGGTTACCAACCCGGTGAAGTATTAGCCCTCAACCCAAGCGGAGATATATAAGTGATAGAATTTGCCAACGTGAGCAAGACTTACGATAACGGAACACAGGCGCTTAAAAATATCAGCTTTAGAATAGACAAGGGTGAGTTCGTTTTCATCGTTGGCACTTCTGGTGCGGGCAAAAGCACTATAATAAAATCTATCCTACGCGAGGAAACCCCCACAAACGGCCTGGTTATGGTAAACGGCTACAATCTCGGGCGGATGAAGCGGCGGCATATCCCAAAGTTTAGGCGCTCGCTGGGCGTTGTCTTCCAGGACTTTCGGCTGATACCAAACCTCAATGTTTACGACAACGTGGCCTTTTCCCTGCGTGTGACCAATGTTGTCGCCAAGGATATTCGCTCTCGGGTGCCCTACGTGCTCAAGCTGTTGGGGCTCGAACACAAGGCAGGGAGTATGCCCGAGCAGATTTCCGGCGGGGAGCAGCAGCGTGTAGCCCTCGCAAGGGCGCTGGTGAACAACCCCGCAATTATCATAGCGGACGAGCCCACCGGCAACATCGACCCCGAGCTCTCCTTCGAAATAGTAGATTTGCTCTCAGAGATAAACTCTCAGGCGGGCACCACCATACTTATGGTTACCCACGAGCACGAACTGGTGTCTTACTTTAATAGGCGAGTAATAACCATAGAAAACGGCGCGATCTCCTCTGACACCCGCGCGGCTCAGGATTCCGGGCTGTTTACCGGGCGGGAGTTGATTGACGACCACGTCAAAGGTCTTTCCAGCAAGCAGACCGCCATTGACTTTTCCGACAAGACCCCACGCGCCCAGACGGATGAACACGAGCGCAGGCAGGCGGGGGGCAAAAAATGAGGCTGCACAATATTGGCTATCTGCTAAAAGAAGGCTTCAAGAACGTTGCCCGCAACCGGATGATGAGCTTTGCCTGCATTGGCGTGCTGGTTGCGTGTATGCTGCTCATAGGCGGGGCGGCAATGGTTTCTTTAAATGTAAACGCCATGGTCGACTTTGTTGAGGATCAGAACGAGTTCGTTATTGTTCTGGAGGATTGGATGAGCGAGTCTGACATTGCGGCCATGGACTCTAGGCTGGCCGGATTTGAGAACATCGCCAGTTTTGAGTTTGTCTCGCGGCACCAGTCTCTCGAAGACCTCATAGCCGACGCCGGGGACGAGGCCGCTCTCTATATAGACCTGCGGGGGGAGGAAAACCCCCTGCCCGACAGATACATTGTCAGCGTAAGCGATATAGCCTACCTCAGCCAGACAGTCCGGCAGCTCGAAGCCGTACATGGGATTGAGCGGGTGAACTACGCCGGCGAGGTCTCGGATATTCTGGTAGCGGTTCGCAGGGCTGTGGCTTACGCGGGGATGGTAGTGGTCGGCATACTAATAGTCGTCAGTTTGGTCATCATCACCAACAACATAAAACTCACGGTTTTTGCGCGGCGCAAAGAGATTAGCATAATGAAGTACGTAGGCGCGACCGACGCCTTTATCCGTATGCCTTTCCTGGTGGAAGGGGTAATTATCGGGCTCTCGAGCGCCATAATTGCGTTTTTGGTTCTGGGCTTTGGCTACACATATATGATCGGCTGGATAGGCGAGCAGTTTGTTGGTGTGGGGCCGCTGTTCGAGCGGGCGGTTGATTTTTGGCTTATCGCCCCATATGTCTTCGGCGCATTTGCCGGGCTGGGGGTTTTTGTAGGCTTAGTTGGAAGCGGTTCGTACGTGCGCAGATATCTTAAAGTTTAGACGAAAGAGGGGCTTAAAGTGAAACTTTGTTGCAGCAAGATCGGCGATTATTGGAAGGTTATCGTTCTGGCCGTTGGCGTTGTGGCGCTTGTGGCTGCGGTTGTTGCGTTTAAATTCTCGCTGCTCGAGGAGCTTTTTGACAGGGACTAAGCGCTGCCCCTAGGGCACACGACAAAAACTCACTGGCGGGTGATAATTAAAATGCAAATTAAAAAATCTATACATATTAGAGCTTTGGCTCTGGCGGTCGTCGTGCTTATTACCAGCATTTGGTTGCCTAGCGTCGCGCTGGCGAACAACTCTTACCAGAGTCAGCTGGACGATATAAACGCTCAGATGCGCCGGCTGGACGACCAGCGCAGGCAGATTGAGAGTAATATCGCGGGGGCCCGGGATGAGCGTGCCCAAGAGACCCTACGCCGCAACAGTATAAACGAAGAGATAACCATTACCCGGGGCGAAATCTCCTTGCTCTCCCAGCGGATAACTCTGCTTGAAGAGGATATCGAAGCTCAGCTCGAGGCGATCGAGGAAAAGCAAGAGGAAATTGAAGCTAATCATGCCCTCTTTTTGGCTCGCACCCGGGCGCAGTTTGTCCAGGACGACGCCTCTACGTTGGGGCTTGTGTTGGGCGCTGACAGCTTTGTCTCCTTCCTCACCCGGACTGATTCGATGGTGCGAATAGCCGACCGAGACCGCCGCCTGACCGAGACCCTGACCGAGCAACGCATAGAGCTCGAGGAGGCCAAAGAGGCCTTAGAAGCCCGGCTGGAAGAGTTGGAGGACGACCGTGCGCTTATAAATGATCGCCAGCGCTCGCTCAATTCCCAGGTGGAGGCGGCCAATCAGCGCATAGGCCAGCTTGACGCGCGTGAACAGGAGTTCCAGCGGAACTTGGAATCCAACCGCGCAATGCGCGAGCAGATGCAGCGAGAGATGGACGAAATCTTCCGGCGGATTGAGATGTCCCAAAACCCGTACGTCGGCGGAGATATGGCCTGGCCGGTGCCCGGTCACTTCCGGGTAACCTCCGAGTTCGGTCTGAGGTTTGGCGGACGAGACAATCACACAGGCATAGATATTGCCGGCGCGAGCCAGGGTGTTATCAACGGGGCTACTGTGGTAGCCGCAAACTCCGGCACGGTGCGCGTGGCCAACCACAGCCACTCCCCTGGCCGCGGCTACGGAATGTTTATTATAATCGACCACGGCGGCGGAGTTTCGACCCTTTATGCCCACCTTTCTGCTATTTCGGTAACTGTTGGGCAAAATGTAAATATCGGCGACCCCATCGGCAGGGTGGGCTCGACCGGCTGGTCGACCGGGCCCCACCTCCACTTTGAGGTGCGCCACAATGGACGAGCGGTCAACCCAAGGCCGTACATTTTTAGACGATAGCGAAGATTGTAGGGGCGGGGTTCCATCCCATCCCCGCCCGATAGCTTCAAACGACGGGACGCACATATGGGCGTCCCGTGGAGTTGTTGTACAGCTATCAATTGTAAGGAGGTGCGGTCATCAACAAAAAAATCTCTCTGGGCGCAGCGCTTGCCATGATGATGCTTGTGGCCGCCGTGACCTTTAATATTACCTTCGACTTTGTAAACAACCGGGTAAACGACCGGATGATTTATCTGCGCGAGCGCGAAGAGTCCCTGGATAAATTCTCGATGATTAGCCGGGAAGTGCGGGCCAACTTCAACGGCGTAATTGATGAAGTCTACCTGATGGAAAGCGTTGCGCGCGGCTTTTTGGCCGGAATTGGCGACCCGTTTGCGGTCTACCACGACGTACGATCGTTTCAGAGCATTCAGCAGGCTCAGGCTTCGCCGGTGGCCGGCATCGGCGCTTTGCTGCGGGCAAATCCCGAGGGCGACGGATACATCTATGTAGAGGAAGTTTTGCCAGACTCGCCCGCACTGGCCGCTGGTATACAGCCCGGCGACCTCATCATCCGGGTGGACGACGAGGACCTTGCCCCTGCCAACAGCGTGAGTATGCTCGAGAACATCTCCGGGGAGCAGGGATCGCGGGTGACCTTGACCATACGCTCGGACAACGTTGACCGGGACGAAGAACTTATCCGCCGGATAGTGCCGGTACCCAGCGTCGAGAGCCGGATGATTGACGGCACTCGGGTGGGGTATATCATCATAAGCGACCTAAACCAACACACCCCCGATCAGTTCCGGCGGGAGCGTGACCGGCTGATTGGGGTTGGCGCTACTAGCCTTATATTCGATGTCCGCGATCTTGAGGGCGGGGAGCTCGTCTACCTTTCTCGGGTGCTGGACACGCTTATACCCGCAGGGCCGATAGTCAGCTCACGGGATAAGAACGGGGTGGATTCCGTTATGTTCACCGCAAACGGCCCGGGTATAGAAATCCCGATGGTTACATTACAAAACGCGGGCACCACCGGCCCGGCCGAGCTGTTTGTGCAGGTGCTGGCCGACTACAACCGCGCAAGGAGCGTGGGCACTCTGAGCGCCGGCAGGGGCGTACTGCAAGAGATTATCCCGCTGGTCGACGGCTCGGCCATCGAGCTTACCGTGGCTCTGCTGGTCAGCCCGGGCGGTACAATCTTCCACGGCGTTGGTGTGCAACCCCACTACGAAGTGACATTTGACGGCGAATGGCGCGAGCTCGACGAAAACCTCGACCCCCAACTAAGGCGCGGAATAGACCTAGCCCAAGCTCTGGAGCTTGCATGGGGTGCCCAAGCCGAGGCCGAAGCCGCGGCTGCCGAGATAGAAGACAACGACGACCAACCGGAAGAGCTGCCGATAAATTAAACCTATTGAGCGGGGAAGCCAGGGTCTAAAGCGACCACACCCGGCATAAGAATACTATTAAAGTTTCTTAATAGGAGAAGCTTGCGGCAAGAGGCAAACTGCTTGACAGACACGGGCACTTGTGGTATAATGCTGCGTGATGTTCGGGATCATTGTAATGGTAAAAAATGGCATGTTATCGTAACCTTTGCAAATCGTCCTTTGGGGAGGGCGGTTTGTGTTGTTGTGGCAGCGTTTTTGTATTTTGCAATATAGCCATTAAACTTGAAAAGTGCACTTTAATTTTCAAGTCTACGCGCTCGTAGAGTGTGTAGCAGCAGAGCCGTTAATGGCGTATACACGGACTTTACAGCGCGAAGCGCTGATTACGGCTGAGACCTTGCCGCAGCTTCAAAAGTGTTCCTCTTTTGAAGTGAAACAAGTATATTACCGCGTAGAAAGGAGGGGGCAACATGTCAGGCGAAATCCTGATAACCCCTGAAGGGTACGAAAAGATAAAGTCCGAGCTCGAGCACCTGCGCACTGTCCGCCGCAGGGAGATAAGCGAGAAAATCCGTGTGGCCCGCGGCTTTGGCGACCTGAGCGAAAACAGCGAGTATGATGAAGCAAAAAACGAGCAAGCCCTGGTAGAGGCAAATATCGCCACCCTTGAAGAGCAGTTGAAAAAAGCGCAACTGATAAATAAAGAGCATATTTCTACCGATGCTGTCTCGGTAGGCACCACAGTTACTATACTTGACGTTGAATTTGATGAGCGAACTACCTATCGTATTTCAAGCCCGCTTGAATATGTGCGCGACGACGATATGGAGACAATCACCAACGAGTCCCCGGTTGGCAAGGCGCTTATTGGGCACAAGGTGGGTGACGAGGTGCAGGTTACTCTTCCCAGTGGTGGCACTGTGCAGTTCAAAATTTTGGATATAAGCCTTTAGAACTTGTCGACAAGTCGACGGGTTCTTCGAGGGGGTATTGAATACCCCCAACTGCTTCGCCAAAGGCATGAAGCAGTCGCAAAAACCGCGTCGACCTCCCCCGATTGCGCGCAACGGGCACGGGTTAAGGAGATTTTTCGCCGCACAGGTCGTCCAAAAATATTATTTAAAAAATTGTGCATCTTGATCTTTGCACTAAACAAGCCCAAAGCCGACCGGTTTCTCCGGGTTAGCTTTGGGCTTTCTCGTTTGCACAAAAATCGTAAAATTGGGCAGAATACTACCGTAAGTATACTGCAAATATGGAGGTCAGGTCTGTGGAAAACGAGATTGTGTTGAAAGTTGAAGGGCTTGAAATAGAGGGCGCTAAGGAAAAAATTCTGCGACGCGCCGAAAAAATGCCTGGAATCGAACACTTAAGCATTGATGAAGATGCCGGCACAGTTACGGTTATTGGCGGAGACCTCGACCGCCTCGGGCTTGAGGATGAAATCGAAGGGCTTGGATACCAAATTGTGCGCTGACACATTTTTACGGCCAGGCTACTTTACCTGAGCACAAAAAAGAGATATAATGTCCATATGCTTTAGGACATTGTAACTTATGGCAAATTCCCAAGGAGGCACACTAAATTGGTTTACAGATACCGGACACATGGAACTTGCTCGCAGATGATTGATATTGACCTTGCCGACGACGGCATTGTTAGCGACGTTCGCTTTGAGGGCGGGTGCGACGGCAACCTGCGGGGTATGCGTGAACTCGTAAAAGGACGCAACGCCCAGGAGTTAATCTCGATGCTGGAGGGGATACCTTGCGCCAGCAAGCCCACCTCATGCCCCGACCAGCTTGCCCGTGCGCTCAAGGCAATTCTCGAGAAGGAAAAGGCTGAGAAAGCGTAGCGCAAACAAAAACCTCTGTACCCAGCCACTCAAGCTGCCCATGGCCTTACGGGCAATTCCGGTTGCCGTATACAGGTTCAGTACAGAAAGGTGCGAAAGAGTAATGACATCATTGGCTTTAGCTGCGTTTGCGCTGGTCGCGATGTGGATTTTCTTCGGGCTGGCCGCTGACTCCGGCACCACATGGAAAGGTCTGCTGCTTGCCACCACAAGCGAGGACGCCGACATGAAGATTGCCCCAAGGAGCTTCTCTGGCGGACGCAGGGAGGAGACAGCCGGGCAAGATGAGGCGGAGAATTATCTGCGCCAAAAAAGCGCGGGTAACATTGAGCTCGCCCGGGAACTGGGAGAACGCTTTGCCGCCCTGCTAATGGCCGAGGCCAGCGGAAACTTTGATCCCTGGCCCGCCGAGCTGGCCGGGGGGCTGAGGGCTCATCACCGGCTGCTGCTGCTTACATACGTGGTCAACCGGGCGGTGGCCGAGCTCTCGCCCAACTCCATTCTGGCTCAAACGACCCTAAACGTCTTCTACAGCGAGCTGGAAGAGAAGGCCCCTCAGCTAGACAAATACATACGGGATATGGGCTCGTACTCCCTATACGTTCTCTGCGAGCGCAGCCACAGGCGTACCGACGATGAAATCGGCAAAATTTATGCCGGCCTGTGCGCAGACAAAGACAACTCCACGCTGATTGAGGAGGGAAACCGCTGCTACCACGAGTATTACACTGCTTGCAAAGAGTTGCATAACCAGGCGCGGTATGCGAGGGTTTAGGGCATGTAGTATATGCTTTGCTAGGAGGACAACAAAATAACGTCAGTAAATTGGAACAAACTTTCTTAACTGCAAGCCAATCCGTGTATACACAGATTTTTGTTAAGGTTTAAAATTGACGTTGCAAAGCTTCACTCAAAAACGAAGAAACCCGCTTAACTAAGCGGGTTTCTTCATGGAGCTGATATTCGGGATCGAACCGGAGACCTTATCCTTGCCAAATTATAGATATTGCGTTTTATAGCTTAGTTTCGTTGTCATACAGATTTACGCTATATGCTTGATGTGCCTTGTTGTATCTTTGTATGTTGTCCTTTGGCTTTCTCGTTCATGGTGCGTTGTCCTTTTGTTGTCTTTTCCCGTGAAAAGTAAGTCTTGAATTCAATTGATCCTTGTCATTGTGGCTTTCGAGGTGTTATAATGTCATTATCGGGGGTGAGTGGATGGAAAGCGGCCTTGATCGTGCGGAAGAAAACAAAATCATCCTCTATAAGTCTGAGGATGGGCTTGTAACCGTAGATGTAATTTTTCGTGATGAAACATTTTGGCTTACGCAAAAAGCCATGGGCGATCTTTTTGATGTCACTAAACAGAATATAAGCTATCATCTATCAAACATCTTCAATGAAGGTGAATTATATGAAGTTTCAGTTGTCAAAGAAATTTTGACAACTGCTGCGGATGGCAAAAGCTATCCTACTCTATTTTACAACCTCGATGCCATTATCGCTGCTGGTTATCGCATTAACTCAAAAAGTGCTACACAGTTTAGGCGATGGGCAACTGCGGCACTCCAGGAATATATCATCAAGGGCTTTGTTTTAAACGATGACATGCTCAAGAACGGCAAGCCATTCGGCAAAGATTATTTTGACGAACTGCTTGAGCGCATCAAGGAAATTCGCGCAAGCGAGCGACGATTCTATCAAAAGATCACAGATATTTACGCACAGTGTAGCTACGACTATGATTCCAATAGCGAAACGACGGATAGCTTTTTCAAAACGGTACAGAACAAGTTGCTATTTGCTATTACTGGGCACACAGCACCAGAACTAATAGCTGAAAGAGCTAATAGCAAAAAGCCTCACATGGGGTTGAATACATGGAAAAATGCTCCTGACGGCAAGATACTACAACCAGATGCCACCGTGTCTAAAAACTACCTGAGCAGCGAAGAATTAAGTGGCCTAAATGATATTGTAAATATGTATCTTGACTATGCAGAGAATCAGGCAAAGCGGCATAAGTTAATGTCAATGCAGGATTGGATATCAAGGTTAGATGCCTTTTTACAATTCAACGAATATGACTTGCTACACAACAAAGGAAAGGTTGAGCGCAAGGTAGCGGATGCTTTAGCAAAGGCAGAGTATAAAAAATATAGAGTGTTGCAAGATAAAAAATATCTTTCGGATTTTGATAAGTCTACTGAAAGGTTCTTAAAGAAATAGCGATAGCGGGCCGCCAATATGGTTACCCGCTACATGGTCAACTTGCCGTTGTAGCGGGATTCATTATTTAATCAACCATTAAGCCAAAGTCAGCAGAGCTATTTCTTTTCGATAAACTCAAGGTTTTCAAATGCGTAACGCAAAGACATATTGATTAACTCATTCCGTAACCGATTGCTCTTTAGTACCAACTCGTCAAGCTTCTCGTTTATTTCACTATCTATGCGGATCGTCATTGTAACGGAACGAGCCGTTTTAGGCTCTACGACGAATTTATATTTCATAAAGCAATCATACTTGTTTATGCTTTGGGATCGGCGGTTTGTCTTTTCGCGGGGGTCGTGTTGTCCTTTTGTTGTCTTTTCATTGCAGATAGCGGGCAGTGTTTTTTAATTCATGGCACCAAAAAACCCGCAAAGCTTTTGGCAATGCGGGTTTCTGTGGAGCTGATATCCGGGATCGAACCGGAGACCTCATCCTTACCAAGGATGTGCTCTGCCTACTGAGCTATATCAGCGTAGTCAAAAATTTTTGAACGCTAAGACATTATACATGCTATCTTAGCTTCTGTCAACATAAACTTTAGAGAGCATTTGCAAAAAGTGACGGAATAGTCTATAATGTTATGTGGGATATTTGTGTGCGGCGCACAGGCTATAAAAATTTTTTCCGGTTGCAGTATTGTGCAGTGGTTTTTGCACTATATAAACAGCCGGTTATTAATACGCCGATAGTAGGTGAACCGGTGGTAATTGATGTAAACAAAGTCGAGGCCGCCCGAAATGGCGACAAAGACTGTTTCGCTCAGGTGTATGAATGTATTGCGCCTGACCTTTATAAAGTTGCCCTTTATACCCTAGGTAACGCCCACGACGCAGAAGACGTTGTGAGCGAAACATTCATAGAAGCTTACAGGGGTATCGCGAATTTGCGCGACGCTTCGAGCTTTAAGGCCTGGATGATGAAGATACTCTCGGTGCGATGCAAGCGTAAAGTTGCCGAGTATGTGAAGCACAAAAACACATTCGACATTGAAGGCTTTATGACCACTCTTTCGGACGAGAGCGACATCGGCACGGACATCTCCGAGCAGGTGACTGTGGTGGACGCACTCGGCCGGCTAAACTCCAAAGAACGGCAGATAATCGCTCTTTCGGTCTTGCAGGGCTACTCCAACAAGGAAATCGCGCAAATTTTAGGCGCGCCGCAGGGTACGGTGTCTTCTAAACTCCACCGCTCGCTGGTAAAGCTGAGGAAGATGTTGGAAGCGGCAGAGCAGCAGGGAAAGTAAAAGGATAAACGTGCCACGAAAAGAGGTTATTAGTTTGGCGAGACATTCGCAAACCGGGGTGCACTCACTTGAGTTTGAGTGCCTTAAAAAGACGCTCAGCGCGCTGGACAGCAGGGTAGAAATGCCCGAGAGCCTGCGTGGCGGCGCACTTTTGTACAAGCTTGAAGACGTCCAGCCAAACGTCCCGGCCAGGAAAAAAATACGGGAACTTGTGTTGCCAAGGCGTGGCATTCGCACCCTGGCAACTTACGCGGCAGCTTTCGCGTTGTTTATCGGAATGCTTTACGGCGTTGTGCAGGGTCGCCCGGCTGAGGTTGCCTCCGGCGAGATTGCAATCGGCGGCCAAGTCGCCGAGCTTGCTCCGCTCCAGGAGGGCGGAGGAATAAGCCCTGCTGACGGCACAGTAGGTGTCACCTGGCTGGGTGAGATGGGCCAGTACACGCTATATTATCTGCTCCAGGACGCTACAGCCTCCGACTATCACAGCGAAAAGACCCAAATGCTGCTGTTTATCAAAGCTTATGGCCAAGCAGTCTCCCAGGTTGACATACCACACATGACAGATATTTCGTATTTTTCTGTCCAGGGTTATCTTTTGACTCTGCACGGCACCGGTAACGATACGGTCGCTTACACTTACACTATTGACTTCTCTGATTCTCAAAACCCTATTATTCTGGTGTAGTTTAGAGTAGCAGTCTGCTAGTTTTCGGGGGTGAGCCGTGGCCACGGCTCACCCCCCATATTTTGCGCTTACACGGTTTCGGCCGCTGGGCCTTCACCCCAGCAGATGAGCTCGGCCACTTCCTTGGGCCGGCAGATGATAACCCCTTCCATGCCTTGCAGCATGTTCCGGCAGACTTCCCTGGCCTCCCGGCACAGGCCGGTGTCCAACAATATCAACTGCCCGGGGTGGGTGGTGGATGCCCAGCGCATCAGGTGAATTTCGTAGCGCAGCTGCTGCTCAAGCAGGCCCGGGTCGCGGGCCAGCTGGATAATCTGGCAGGCCCTGCTCTGACCAGCCTGACCGGGGGGACGAGCTGCCGCGCAAATTAGCCAGCTGAGCAGCTGCACAGCGCCGATTGATGCTAAAAGACAGAAAAATATCCAGAGTGCTATGTTCATAAGCCTTGCTCCTTCCCGGCGGATTTTCGCTTGCTATAGGATATGAAATTCGCCGCAAAAGGTGTAAATGTACTCACTAAAAAATGAACCGGGCAGGTATAACGCCAAAAATAAAGAGGCTACACTCGCTAACAGGCGCAAGCGAGTGTAGCCTCTTTTTGTTTTGTCCTTACACTGTTATGACATAATCTCCGCCAGCAAACTTTAATTCGCCCTTCAGCTCACCGGACTCGGTCATTTCAACGTACTTATCGTAGTCCAGCTCTGTGCATCTGATTGTCCGATCGCAGGCCTTGCAGTCAGTGTCGAACAAAAACTCACCTTTGGCCATTATCTGGTCAAGCAACGTCTTAAGTAGCTTTTCATCGTGACTATCAAAGCTGTATACTTCAGACACACCCATAGACTTACATACTGTAAACTCCAGGCTATAATATATTTTGTCATGTTTCTTTTTAGCTTTGACACCAAAATCTGTCGCCGTCATTAAGGGTTCCGAAATTTTATTTTTGAACCTGACTTTTATCTCCATGATTTTCCTCCCTATTTCTGCTCCGCGCTAACGCTTTTGGGGAAAAAGAAATATGGTATTACGCAAATAACAATAAGCCCAATAAATCTTGCAATATTGCTCGAGACTATATCGATACGGTATTCACCAAGCCCAAGTGTCTGGCGAGGGATTTGGTTGCTGTGGTCACCAAGGCCTATTATTCGACCGGCTCCCTCAAGACCTAAGTTGTTGTCCATCTGTGCAAGTATGGCATATAAAAACGCACCGGCAGCAAACAGAAAAACACAGGCGAAGAAAATCCAGAAGGTCGTAACTTCTTTCTTATTCTTTTTGATAAAGGCGCCTGCGAAATGCAAGCCCAAAAAGCGCACGTTTCCTGTCGCCATCGCGTTGTTTATTTCCATGTGATACATTTTTCTAAAAAAGCCAAGTGCAGCTCCCGATGCAAACCCTATAATCATAAAGGAAATTAGTGGATACACCACATACTGCATAACAAGAGGATAAAGCACCATGGGAATAGCAAATATTGACCAGTTAAAAAAGAATTGTGACTTTTTGTTTGCGAAGAGGCTTTGGGTGAAAAGGGCAAAAACAGCCCCGCCCATAAAGCCAAACATCAGCCCCAAATTTTCAAAAAAGTATTGCCAGTAGCCCGATGCTGCATTTAGCCCTAACCATATGATATTTCCTGTTTGTGGCGTCATCATTACACCCAGGTCATTCGTATTCAGCGAAAGGCCGTTCATATACCCCATAACAAATATGGACGCGCCTGTCATAAAGGCAACTTTAAAAGTAGCCACACGATCTGCGCTATCAGCTGTTAACATATTCTCACCTCTATAGATTTTTGCTCACGCTAAAGTGTGTTTGGAAACTGCTTGTCGCAAAGCGTGGTGCGGCAATGAGTTTCCAAGCACGCTCTAGTTGTTGCTTAGCATTGCAACTTTGTGCCTGAACCTTATGTAGCACAAATAAAAGAACCTGTATTCATAGCGCGTCAGCGGAGTTTTGACTTGCCCACACTAACCGTAACTATGAATACAGATTCCAGATGCTCTACGGTGTTCCTTAGAGTGTGTCTTTAAACTGTTTGTTGCATCAGCGTGGTTCAGATTTGCCTGTCATTTTTCATAAAAAGGGCGGGTAAAGCTGTGCCGCGATGGTGTTGAGTTTAAAGACACGCTGCCGTACTATTCTTCGAATGTAACTACGCCGGTGTTAAAGTCGTAGTATGCACCAAGAACAAGAGTGCCCTGCGATTTGATAACCGGGTTCGCCTTGATGATGTCAACCACAGTAGCAGTGTTGGCTTCGGTGGCGCATGCCTTGTCGGCGCTGCCTTTTATGCCAGGGGCAATGTTGTTTATAACCGTTTGCAGTTTTTCAGGCAGACCTTCTGGCTGGTCAAATGCCGCAAATACTGCGCCACAGTTGGTGTGGCCAACAACGATGATAATCGGTGCGCCAAGAACTGCGGTGGCGAATTCCATGGAGCCGAGCTCTACGTCTGTGGCAAAGTTGCCAGCATTTCTGAGAACGAACAGATCGCCGATTTTTGTGTCAAAAAATATCTCGGGGCAAGTTCTAGAGTCTGCGCAGGTAAGTATGATGGCAAAAGGCTTCTGCGAGTTGATTGTTTCGATTCTGTCGGCGTTGTCATTCTTGGGCGAGGGCTTGCCCTCAACAAATCTTTTGTTGCCGGCCTTGAGAGCCTCAAGAGCTACTTTCGCATCGGTGATTGGTGTGATTTGTGAATCGCGCATGTTTCATCATCCTCCGTTTTATATTTTTTAGGTGAAAAGAACATTCATGTCTTGTCACTGTAGCATATTACCGCTTCACCCAACCGGACAACATGCCCAGAGTAACCCTTAGTAATTTGTGCGTATTGCTTGAAAAACACAGCTTTTTTCGATAAAACTTGCAGCATGTTTATTACTCTTGGCATATTATACATTATCTCAGCTTGTAAATCAAGCAATTTTCCTCAATTATTATAAGTATCCGCAAATGATGCGAGAGGGCATGCGCCCTCTCGCTTTTGTGATCCCTTAATTTGGCAAGCTCTGCTTCATCCGCTCCAGGGCGGCTATTCGCTGATCGTTTTTCGCCTTTAAGCGGCTTTTGACCTTTTTGTCCTCGGCGTATACGATGCAGTTGTTGGTGTGAACAATATTTTCCATAGTCTGGTCCATGTTGCGCCGAATGCGCTCGGCGTGGTGCCTCTGGTCCGCGTTCACAAAATCATCTCCATTCTTGGTGTGCAGCTAACCCAAGTATGGGCCAATTTGCGATGATTATGCAGCAGCAGGCCGGGCAAGCTCTATTGCCCCAAACAATGGAACATTTCCTTTAACAAATTATAGTAGAATTGGTTATGCTTTATTTACAGTGCCGTAACAATCTCCCAGAAATAAACTGTATAATAAGAATATACCAAGAACGAGCCGCAACGTTTTTCGGTATTGCTCTACCCTCCTCAAAACACACCTCGAACAACTCGGGAAAGCCGCCGTGCAGTAGGCACGGCGGCTTTCCTCGTTTGTCTGTTGGAAAACGTGTCTGGTTTGTTTATGGAGCGCACATCATGGCACCCGCCACCAATATACTTGTTTCACTTCAAAAGAAGAGCGCTTTTGAAAACAAGGCGGGGCGCCCGGGTGTGCTCCCCTACACCAGCAGCCCAACTTTTTTGTATGTTTTTTGCAGGATGCGCCGGCTCATCTCCCCGGCTCGCTGGGCGCCAGCTTTGTACACTTGCTCAAGGTAGGCCTTGTCGGCGGCTACCCGTGCGTACTCCTCTTGGATCGGCCGCAGGTGCTCGGCCACGGCCTGACCCACAGCCAACTTGAAGTCGCCGTAGCCTTTCCCCGCAAAGCGGCTCTCGGCCTCAGCCACGCTCAGGCCGGTCACCGCGCTGTAAATAGTAAGCAGGTTGTTTATGCCGTCTTTGCCCTCTCCAAACGTAATCTCGCTGCCAGAGTCGGTCACAGCACTTTTGAACTTCTTGACAATAGCCTCGGGCTTGTCAAGAACCGAGATATAGCTCTTGGCGTTTGTGTCGGACTTGGACATCTTTTTGCTGGGGTCTTGCAGGCTCATAACCCGGCCAACCTCCTTAGAGATGTACGGTTCCGGCACGGTAAACAAATCCCCGTAGATGTTGTTGAAGCGTATAGCGGTATTCCGGCTGAGCTCGAGGTGCTGCTTTTGGTCTGCGCCAACCGGCACAAGATCAGTGCCATAGAGCAAAATATCTGCTGCCATCAGCACCGGGTAGGTGAACAGCCCGGAGTTGATGTTGTCCTGGTGAACGGCACTCTTGTCCTTGAACTGGGTCATCCGTGTAAGCTCGCCGTAGGGCACAAAGCAGTTTAATATCCAGTTAAGCTCGGCATGAGCCGGCTGGTGGCTCTGGACAAACAGCACGCTCTTGCTCGGGTCAATGCCCACCGCAAGCAACAGCGCCAGCGCGCTCAGTGTGTTCTCCCGCAGCTCCTTTGGCTCCTGCCGGACAGTCAGCGAGTGCAAATCAACCACACAGTAGATGCACCGGTACTCGTCCTGGAGCTTAACCCAGTTTTGCAGCGCGCCCAAATAGTTGCCCAAAGTAAACGTCCCCGTCGGCTGAATACCGGAAAATATAATCTTCTTTTGCTCACTGCTCAAAGTAATCATTCCTTTGCTGGGTGTAGTGTGTTGCCTTTAGCGCTCTTGTAATATCATATATGCAACATAAAATGTGCAGTCATTATGCTATGACTTGCAGTGCAAAAAATCCCTACAGCATCTCACCTATTGCCGCAATTCCCTTCACCATTTGCTCCTGCGTTGGCGTGGCGAAAGTCATCCTAAAGTAAGGGCTAGGGCCTGGTTGGGCAAGGAATGCGCTGCCGGGCACTACAGCTACCTTTTTTTCCTGAACAAGGCGCATGCAGAACTCCCCGGCGTCGCGGCCATCCTTAAAGGTCGCCCAGATAAACATCCCCCCTTGTGGGCGGGAAAAGCTTATCTTCTCAGCCGGCAGCTTATCCAGCTCGGCCAGCAGCTCTCCGCATTTGCGCCGGTACACGCTGGCAACCTCCCGCAGGTGAGCGGCCATGTCTTCTTCAGTTAAAAACTTGTTGCAAATCAGCTGTGCGAGCACACTGGTGTGGACGTCGGCGCATTGTTTGGCC
Organism: Oscillospiraceae bacterium; assembly: GCA_009780025.1. Classification (GTDB taxonomy): domain Bacteria; phylum Bacillota; class Clostridia; order Oscillospirales; family Ruminococcaceae; genus WRAV01. The sequence continues at coordinate 25,254 of WRAV01000027.1, forward strand.
ACTGTAACCGGACCGGCCATTTCTTTAGGGAAGCAGAGATAGCCCACCCGAAGGCCCGGGGCCAATGTCTTAGAAAAGCTGCGGGCGTAGAGCACAATTCCGTCTTTGTCCAGGCATTTAATCGGCAGTATGTGTTCCCCGCTAAATCGCAGGTCGCCGTAAGGGTCGTCCTCCAGTATTAGCACACCATACTGCTTGGCAAGGCGGTAACACTCGGCCCGCTTCTGCGCCGACATGGTGTAACCGGTAGGGTTCTGGAAATTTGGTATGAGATAGAGAAAGCGCACCTTTTGCTCAGTTTTGAGTGCACGTTCAAGCTTTTCGATGTCTATGCCGTCCTCTTGCATTGGCACCCCTACTACATTTACTCCCCAGGATCGGAAAGCGTTGACCGACCCGATAAAAGACGGATCCTCGCAGATGATGGTGTCACCAGGATCACAGAGCACCCGGCAGGCAATATCCATACATTGCTGAGAGCCTGAAAAAACAATCACTTCGTCGCGGTCTGAGTCGTAGGCGTCTTGCCCACCCAGGTAAGCTTTTAGAGATTCGCGCAGCGGCGTATGACCCTCGCTAATAGAATAGCGCAACGCCGCATCAATCTCCTGTTCCATGATTTGCGCTGTCAGTCGACTGATTGCCTTTACCGGCAAGGAATCGGGCGCGGGATTTCCCGCCGCCATTGAGATAACCTGCGGATCGGCCGCGTACTTAAAAAACTCCCGTATGGCCGAAGGCTTCATACCACTCATTTTCTTGGAAATATAAATGCTCATTGCGCTGCCTCCCACGTCAAAAGTTGTCCTCATAATATCATGGTTGGTTGCCTTTTGCAAGGGTTTTGGCGTATAGGCCGATGCTGATGACGCCGCTTGCTGTGGCCGCTTAACTCAACAGAAACCTTCGGAGGGTCGTGTTTCCATGTCAGACTGCCTGGGTTTATCGTGGTTCCGCTATATTATTGGCAATCATACGCCACCCGAGTTGTGTAGGGAACGCCCACTGGGCGTTCCGCCAATCCACACAAACCTAACGCTGTAGGAACGGGATTTTCCCGCCCGCAGGTTTACATCGGGCCCCCTGGCTGTCGTTGTAGGGGACGCACCCCCGTGCGCCCCGCTAATCCCCACCAACCTGCCTAGGTCAAGGACTTGATTTTAATTCGCCTGCGGGCTGGGACTTTGGTGCCGCTCATGCCGCGGAGGCACTTACTTTTCTTGTCTCGCCAAGAAAAAGTAAGCAAAAGAAGGCGACTGGGGGAGAACCGGGTCTGACTACGCACAAAAGGCGTGCTCCGCAGACAACTCCCAACTGCCACGCCAAAGGCATGTGGCAGTGGCAAAGACCGCCTCATCCCCCTCTGGTAGGTCAAGGGCAGGTGGGTGAGTGCGGTAGGTTCGCGGACTGGTAGCACAGCTCCGCGGCGACCGTTGCTGTCAGTAACGGCACAGTTTGCAGCAAACACCTCACCACAAAAACTCCTTGCTCTAAACACGGGCTCGCATAGCGGCTGGGTAAGTTCGATGTCGGCCCAACTGGCCTAAACTCAACCTGCCGGCTCAAGGCCTGCTCCGTGATTGCCGGGCGTTTGGTGACCACATAAACATAAGGTTTTGCCCGGTATTGTCAGTGCATTTCAAATACGAAGAGGCTACCCGGGCAAAAATTCGACCAACGTAGCCGGGTGTTATGCGGGGGGGGGGCTTACGCGGTCTTTGCGACTACTGCATGCCTTTGGCGCAGTAGTTGGGGGCGCCACGGGGGGAAGCCCCCCGCGCCCCCTTAAGTCGCTTTCTGCTTACTCTTTGGCGAGACAAAGAGTAAGTGCCTCCGCGGCATTAACTGTACCAATATCCCAGCCCGAAGGCTGAGTTAAAATTTGCTCTTGAACTAGAACTTGACCTTAAGACCTAAACCTTGAGCAAAGCTAAGCCCACAGGACGATTGCCATCGCCCCCTACAACA
>WRAV01000028.1 GCA_009780025.1 Oscillospiraceae bacterium
AACGCTAGGCTCAAGCAAGGCGCCGTCAGGCCAATTACCCTCTCATTGTAGCTTGGGCGTAAAGATGGAACGAGGCGTGGCTGGCGGCCACGCCTCATACCGTGTTCCATTGTAGCAAGCAAGTCAAGTGCTGTAGCACTTGCTCGCTTGGTCAGGTTTCACCCGACACCCTTTTTGTCGTTTTGCAAGAATTAAGCCTTGCGGCTGTGTAACGCCTTCGCGTGAAAGTGCGATGTGCTTCGGCGCGGACAACGTAAATAAACAGACCGCCGTGAGATAGGTGGGCTGATGTAAGACAAGCTTTAAGATGTGAACTGCGTGGCGTATGTTACGCTGCTTCCATTTGTTTTTTCTCTGCTGTTGCAGAGCCATTTTTCAACCAATTAACATCGCTACTTTTCGATGATCTTTGCATTCAAAGCAATGATGATAGACATCACGCCTAAAATAATCAGCGCAACACCGGGAGTGGTTGCAAATGCGCTAAAGAGAATACCGTGAAAAAAGTCCCCAATAGCAAAGCCCAAAACACTAGACGAGACGGCAAGCCCCATGACTTTCCCCATAACATTTTGTGGTGTCTTTTCTCCTAAGTAGGAAAAGTATATAACTGCGTACATGGTCGAGAATATTTGGGCTATAAAGAAACATGCAAGCAATAGTATAAAACTTATTGCTTGACTCTCAAAGAGTAGCATAAGCATTCCTGTGATAGCGATTGTTAAGCTTGGTATGAATAATATTGTCCTACCTGTGCGGTGGCTTACTTTTCCTTTTAACATGGGTAGAATAATCGCCGCTAATGTGCCGCCAAACACTACAAAACCTTGGCTCAGTCCAATCAGATGCTCCGGCATTTCCAAATAAGTAACCATTAAAGTTGGCACCGTAATTGTCATACTGGTAATCATGGTAATAGCAAGGAAAAAAACAACGAAAATCATTTTTCCAACACTTCGATTTTCCTTCGTTACAAAAGTAATGCCGCCTTTAATGTCTCCTAAAAGCTCCGCAACAAAATTAACTTTATTTTCTGCTTGACCGTCAACCTGTTCTGGTTTGGGTATGTTGACAAATATGTTCATTGCTGACGCTAACACATAAAGAACAGTAATGGCGATTAGGAGTTCGGTTAAGCCACCGCTTTGCAATATGAATCCACTGAGTACAGGCGCTCCTATTGATGAGATGTTCGTTAGCAAAACAGTAACAGAATTTGCCTTAACTAATTTATCAGCAGGAACTAAAAATGGGATGGATGCATCTGATGTAGGCGAAATGAGGCTCTCAAACATAGAAACGAACATCATTATTAGCAAAATGGCTATGACAATATGATTGACTGGGCTAATAATGAAATAAATTGAAACGGCTATTGCTGAAAGGAAATTCATGGTTGCAAATATTTTTTTCTTACTAAATTTATCGGTGAGCGCACCGCCGATTGGAGAGAGAATAATTAAGGGTAGTGCCGAAAGCGATAGTACCATTCCCATCAAAGCAGGGTTGCCTGTTTCTATTAAGATATAGAGCGGTAAAGCGAATCTAATTAATGTTTTCGCTATCAGGTGTAGTTCTAAAGCAAGCACAAATGTTAGAAAATTTTTATTCCATATGCTGTTGTGGGTCATCGTTGTTTTTCTCCTTTTCCTTTGACTGTCATATTTTTTTGCATTGATTTTCCACAACAAAAAAGCCGTGGAATTTGTTTTCCACAGCTTAAAAGCCAGTTGCTCTGTGAAAAACAAAAAAATAACCATTTAATCCACAACAACAAGACCTAAACTAGCAACAGGTTTTCTTGTCATTATGCTGTTAATGATTATTTGTGTTTTCCACGTTTCATTTATATTACTGATTTAGCAATATCAAATGCGCCGGACTTAATCAACCCCTATACTTTAATATGACTGGCATTATACACTACTATGAGATAGATTGTCAAATTGGAAATATAGTTTTTATTTCCCCGCAATGTTTGGCAGATTAGCCTTTTCATATGTAATAGTAGTAAGATAAGCAGACGCGCAAGCTAAGGCAGATGGTGCTATGTTGTGTCCGTACGGTATCATTTGCCGTCAAACCGCGCCAAACCCTGTAAAGTCAAAACCAATCGGGATTTATTAGTTTTGCGGGAGGCTATATTTCTATATTTAATGCGGGAAGCTATAAATTACCCCCATCGGCGGAAAACAACTCTCTAAACACGGCACTGTATCGCCAAAAATCCCCACCCCCATAATCTTAAAAAACACGCTATTTCTTGCAAAAACTCGGGATATGCCCTTAAAATCAAAAACCCCGCAAACCGCTTAACCATGCGTGTTTGTGGGGTTTTTATGTGGTCGAGGCGACAGGACTCGAACCTGCGGCTTCTACGTCCCGAACGTAGCACTCTACCAAACTGAGCTACGCCTCGAATACCAAATAGAAAGATACCACAAATCGCCCTATATTGTCAATAGATTTCCGGGCATGGTTTTGGCTGCGTACAAAAAATATTACGTTATCCTGCGATTATAGCATCGGCTAGAAGCAAAAGCGCTTCCAGTGTACTATATTGGCTGCCATTCAGTAAATACAAGTTGTTATTTTTTTCTAAGGCAACGAACGAGGATACGTTGGGGAAGTACAAGTAATACACAGCGTAACCGCCCAACTGCATCTGGCCGATATCTTCATTCTCAATAAATCTTTCAAGCTCATCATTAGGCAAAACTGTTAGAAATATCTGCCTATATTGGTCGTGATCAATAACATAGAACTCATAGCTCTCCAAGCTGTAACTGGTCAGATAAAACCCCTCAGGCAGCTCAAAGCTCAACATGGCAGGGTCCAAGGGTCGGATAACCCAGGGGGGAATCTCAATATCGATACCAGCCTCATCGACAAGTCCGCCGGCTGCAAATGGCGCAATGTACCCGCCCTGTGGGAATGGAAGCACAGGTTCCGGTGGCAGTTGTTCAGTATGCCATTCAATAGCCGCTGAGGGCTCATCCGAAAACACAACGTATTCATCAAAACTCCCGTCAATCCTGGCAAGGCCGCCGGCAAAAAACTCCGCCTCCACTTCTGGCATTGCACCGCTGGCAGGAGCAGGGGCCGCCGGGGCTGACATCTGCGGCGCGGGGACAATGGTGCCGGGCCCAGGCTGCTGCAGTATAGGAGGCAGCAATAACGCCAGAGCAAGGCAGGCCGCAACCGTACCCGCTACCCGAAAGCAAACCTTATACTTCAGTTTAAATAAGCCTTTGCGCACCTTTTTATCAAGGCCGGGGGTCGGGGCACTCTCGGCAGCCAACTCCTGGCGCAGCAGGGCGCCTTCCATCTCTGCGTAGTCGCGGACCAGCCGGCTCAGCAGCTCTTCTCTATTAGCGCTCACGTTAATCCCCTCCCCTCTCAAGTATAGTTGCGAGTTTTTTGCGTGCCCGATGTAGCCGGACAGTTACGTTGTTTTCGCTGATACCCAGCGCCTTTCCAATATCCTTGTGAGAAAGGTCGTGAGCATATTTTAGCATAAGTACACCGCGCAGCTCTTCGCCAAGGTTTCCAATAGCAGCAAAGACTTCTTGGGTATCTAGACGAGCCAGAGCTTCGCCCTCCAGGTCAAAGTCGCCCTCCAGGTTTTCGTCCAGTTCATCCTGGGACGTGCTCTTCTGCCTGGCAAGCATAGTGAGCGCCGCGTTTTTGGCAATGGTAACCACAAAGGCAATGCTCCGATTGGAGGCCGGATCCTCGATTTTGTGTAGGTTTTTGTAGATGCGAATATACGCCTCGCTGACGGCGTCCTCGGCAAGCATGTAGTCCCCAAGGATGTCGTAGGCCTTTTTTAGACATAGATTCTTGTATTTTTGGTAGAGGAACTCGAACTTTTCCTGTTCCCCCGCAGACTCAAAGGTGAAAACCAGAAGCACTATCCCGCCCCCGCACATCTTTTTGTCTGTATTATAAACCTTTTCGTTTGCAAAGTCATTACAGAATTTCTAATAAAAAATTACAGATAGCGAATAATTGCGTTGTTGCCCGCTTTTTTTGTTTGAATTAAAAGTTACTTAAAAAAAGTTTCTGCGATATATTGACAAGTAAACTTGTCGCATGCTATAATTTTAATTGACAATAATACTTGTCAAAATAACAATAACACTTGGATGTGATTTAACATGAGCAATAATAATAGAAAAGACGAAATTCTAGAAAGAAGCAGAAATGCAAAAAAAGACGAAGGTGCGGAACACGCATATGACAAAGGGCATAGACTTGCGTATCAGCTGCTTTATTACACGAGCTTGGTAATCTCAACATACGCAGTCTGGGTTGGTGATATGGCCTTGATGTTTAGCCAAGGGGTTGTCTTGATGATGGGGCCGATAGGTATATGCATTGAACGCTATCGTTTTTGCAAGTCTAAATGGGCGATTGTGGTCGCGATTCCACTTGCGCTATTTGCCATATATGCGGCGTATCGAGTGGTTTATCATACGCTAGGAGTGTGATAGCCGATGAAAGACGAAATCGTATTAAAAAACAAGTTGAAAGTAGCAAGAGCAGAAAAAGGCCTTTCGCAAACAGCTTTGGCCGATATGATCGGCGTGTCGCGAAACACCATTAGCTCTATAGAAACCGGGCAATTCTGCCCAACGGCAAAGCTGGCGCTCATCCTCTGCATTGCGTTAGATAAAAAGTTCGAAGAGCTCTTCTACTTCGAATAGGCTACTAGAGCGAATACCTTGCTCGGGGTGTTCACTTTTATTTACATTACTTGTATTTAAGCCACTTTTGTGATAATATAATGCAAAATCACGCGGTGAGAAGGTGCCTTTATGATCGATATCAAGCTAGTCCGCAACGACCCCGATCTGGTAAAAGAAAACATGCGCAAAAAGTTCCAGGAGGACAAGCTCCACCTGGTCGACGAAGTAATTGAGCTGGACGCGCAGCTGCGCGCCGCCATTGCCGAGGCAGGCGACCTCAGGAACAGCCGCAACACCATAAGCAAGAAGATCGGCGGACTGATGGCTCAAGGCAAGAAGGAAGAGGCCGAGCAGACCAAAGCCGAAGTCGCCGCTATAGGGCCGAGGCTTGCAGAGCTCGAAGAGCAGGAGCAGTCCCTCTCTGGCCAAGTGCGGGAGCTGATGATGGGCATTCCAAACATCATCGACCCGAGCGTACCCATTGGCCGGGGCGACAGCGAAAATGTCGAGGTAGCCCGCTACGGCGAGGCCACCCAGCCCGAGTTCGAGATTCCCTACCACATCGACATAATAGAAGACCTTGCGGGTATCGATCTTGAGGGCGCGCGCAAGATAAGTGGCCACGGCTTCTACTTCCTTATGGGCGATGTAGCCCGGCTGCACTCTGCCGTGCTCGCTTACGCCCGGGACTTTATGATAAACAAGGGCTTCACCTACTGCGTGCCGCCATTCATGATTCGCGGCCACGTGGTCAGCGGAGTGATGAGTTTTGCCGAAATGCAGGGAATGATGTACAAAATCGAGGACGAGGACCTCTACCTCATCGGCACCAGCGAGCACTCGATGATTGGCAAGTTCATTGACACTATTATAAAGCCTGACACGCTGCCACAGGCCCTGACCAGCTACTCCCCCTGCTTTCGCAAGGAGGTGGGAGCCCATGGTATCGAAGAGCGCGGGGTATACCGCGTCCACCAATTCGAGAAGCAGGAGATGGTGGTCGTCTGCCAGCCCGAGGACAGCCCCAGCTGGTTCGACAAGCTCGTCAAATATACTGTTGAGTGTTTCCGTTCGCTGGACATTCCGGTGCGCTCGCTCGAGTGCTGCTCGGGAGACCTCGCCGACCTCAAAGTCAAGAGCATCGACGTGGAGGCCTGGAGTCCCCGCCAGCAAAAATACTTCGAGGTGGGCAGCTGTTCCAACCTTGGTGACGCCCAAGCCCGCCGGCTGGGTATCCGCATAAAGGGCGAGAAGGGCAACTACTTCGCCCACACTCTTAATAACACCGTAGTCGCCACACCCAGAATGCTGATCGCGATGCTGGAAAATAACCTCAACCCCAACGGCTCGGTGCGTATACCAGAAGCGCTGCGCCCATACATGGGCGGGGCAGAGGTCATTGAGCCCTCACGCATGAACAAATGAAAATTATACAATAATAGGCGGGGTAAACGGTGCGGGCAAATCGAGCCTCACCGGGGTGCTGAAAAACCACATGAATGACCTCGGTGCTATAGTTGACGTGGACAAAATGACGGCCAGGTTAGGCAAAGGCCCCATCGAGGGCGGCAGGGCCGCAATAGCCGTTATTGACGATTGCCTCTCAAAAGGCGTCAGCTTTACCCAAGAGGCAACGCTTTCCGGTATGCGCGTGGAGCACACGGCAAAAGCGGCCCGTGAGCTGGGGTACTATGTTCGCATGTTTCTTGATACGCTCAGCGAAAGCCTGGCGCGGATAAAAAACCGGGTGGAGAAAGGCGGCCACAATATCTCGGCGGCTGATGTAAGCCGCCGCTTTAACGAACGGTTTGAAGCACTGCGCAGGGTTTTACCTTATTGCGACGAGGCCGCTTTGTTCGATAATGACAACGGGTTTGTCCAGGTTGCGCAGTACCGCAATGGGGAGTTACCCCGCTGTCTGATGAGCGCCCGGCATGGCTTAAGCAGCTTATGCGTGGAACGTAGGGTCGAGGCTTCATCCCCGATAGTCGGCGGTGTATGCGAGTAAGCGGTCAGGCATGCAGGCCTGACCCTACAATGCAGCACAACCGAAACACGCTTGCTTAGTGCGGCAGCATAACATCGTACAAACTGTGCGTATGCCCCGGTGATTTCCTTGACTTTTGCGGGAATTTTGGGGATAATACTATTTGAGATTTCATTCACAATGGAGGAATATCGCCATGGACAAATACCAAGACCTGCAAGACCGCCGCGCTAAGCTGATGCTGGGCGGAGGGGCCGACAAAATTGAAGCCCAGCACAAAAAGGGCAAGCTCACCGCCCGTGAGCGTATCGACTACTTCTTCGACCCCGGCACATTTGTCGAGCTCAATGCCTATGTTCAGCACCGCTGCAACGACTTGGGCATGGAAGGCACCCAGGTTGACGGGGACGGAGTTGTCACCGGTTTTGGCCTTGTAAAGGGTCAGCGGGTGTTTGTCTTTGCGCAAGATTTTACATACAACGGCGGGTCGTTGGGTGAGATGCACGCGCAAAAAATCTCCAAGCTGCAAGAAAAGGCCCTAGCTGCAGGCTGCCCAATAGTCGGCCTGCTGGACAGCGGCGGTGCGCGAATCCAAGAGGGAATCGGTTCCCTTGCGGGCTTCGGCAAAATCTTCTACCAAAACACTATGGCCTCGGGCATTATTCCGCAGATTTCAGTTATAATGGGCCCCTGCGCGGGTGGCGCGGTATACTCTCCGGCGTTGACCGACTTTGTCTTCATGGTTGAGAACACCAGTCAAATGTTCCTAACCGGACCGGCTGTTATTGTCACAGTGACCGGTGAGCAGGTAACCGCCGAAGAGCTTGGCGGCGCTGCCACCCACACTTCCAAGAGCGGGGTTGCCCACTTCCGGGCCCCTGACGACAAGTCCTGCCTGGACAAGGTCAAGAACCTGATCTCCTACCTGCCATCCAAGGCGGGCGCGCCTCTGCCCAAGTCCTTCTCGGCGGGCAACGTACACGCAAAGGTAGATGCCCTCAACGAGCTCCTGCCCGACAACTCGAACAAAGCCTACGACATGTACGACGTGATAAAGGGCGTTGTGGACGACGGCGAGATCCTCGACTCCCATGAACACTTTGCGCGCAACTTGATTACCTGCTACGCCCGGGTTGACGGTACACCTGTGGGTATCATCGCCAACCAGCCTAAGGTGTTGGCCGGCTGCATGGACATCGACTCCTCCACCAAGGCTACCCGCTTTGTCCGCACCTGCGACGCCTTTGGAATACCGGTCATCACCCTTGTGGATACCTCCGGCTTCTTGCCCGGTACCGGCCAAGAGTATGGCGGGATTATCCGCCACGGTGCAGGCCTGCTCTACGCCTACAGCGAGGCCACCGTGCCAAAGATTACGATTGTTACCCGCAAGGCATACGGTGGCGCGTACATTGCTATGTGCTGCCGCGACTTGGGTGCCGACGTTGTCTACGCCTGGCCTCAGGCTGAAATCGCGGTCATGGGCCCCGAGGGCGCTATAAATATCATCTACAAGCGCGATATCGCCGGCGCAGAGAACCCTGACGACAAGCGTACCGAGCTGGTCAATATGTACAAGGAGAAGTTCTCGAACCCGTACGTCGCCGCCAACCACGGTTATGTTGACGACGTAATCGAGCCGCGCGAGACCCGGGAGAAGATCATCCAAGCTCTTCTCATGATGCGGGATAAGAAGGCGGACAGACCGGCCCGCAAGCACGGGAATATACCGTTCTAGCTCTCTATATATTTTACCCCGAGCCACCAAGCTCGGGGTTTGCTTTTTCGCCAATCTCGTGATACAATAATAGTATAAATTCGAGATACAAAATCGTAGACATACCTAGGGGGGTCTAAACATGTATGAAATTCATAAGAGACCATCACGGGATTTGCGCAACAACTACCCGGAAGTCGCGGAGCTTGTAAGGGCGCACAACGACGTCATCATCACAAACAAAGGCAAAGCCGATGTCGTGCTCATAAACCCTGAAGATTACGCGGAGTTTAAGGAGTTTAGGCACCGCGAGTATGTTTTGGCAGCGCTGGAAGAGGCTGAGAAATATAGAGACAAGCCGGAAAGCTGGCTGAGCGAGGAAGAGTTTTGGGCGGGATTTGAGGAATGAAATACCGCGTAGTATACTTGCCGTCGGCAAAAATCGACTCAGAAGCAATACGACGATACTTGCGACAGTTTTCGGTCAAGGCTGCAGTGCGCTTCAAAGACACTATGAGCGAAAAACTGGCCAGGGTATGGGAGTACCCTCAAATGTACAGCGTTTACCGCCACCGCCCGATCTACCGGTGCATGCCAGTGGAGAACTGCTTGCTCTTCTATGAGGTAGATGAGAAGCAAAAGATTATCTTTGTCGCCCGCATCCTGCACAGCGCGCAGGATATGCCGAGCTATCTTTAGGTTTACTTATCGTCCGCACCCTTCCGCGCCTCCCGCGCAAAAACTTCCCTCACCCCAATAATCAACAAAAACCCACCAAACAACTTTTGCAGCAGCTCGCTGCCCACATGCATAGCCAACATCTGGCCAAAGTAAACCCCCGCCAGCCCGACCACTGCGCAAGGCAAAGCCACCTGCCATTTTATGAGGCCGTGCTTGTGGTGAGCGACCAGCGCCACCGCCGCCACCGGCAGGAAGAAGACCAGGTTTATCCCCTGGGCGGCCAGCTGTTCGAGACCGAGATACGCAGTCAGGTAGATTATCAACACGCTACCCCCGCCCATCCCCAGAGCACCGATAACCGCTGCAAAAAACGAGGCCCCAATGGCCAGAACAATATCCGCGCTCATCGCAGCAACATCCGCGCGGCGGCGAAGAGAATAAGCGCCCCGAATATCCTGCGTATCCAAATAGAAGAAAGCTTGGGCAGAAGCCAGCCACCCACAAGAGCACCGCCCAGCGCCCCTGGCAGGTAGATGTAGCTGTCACGCAGCTCAAATGCCCCGGCGCTGTGGTAAAGATAAGCCGAAAGTATACTCAGTGGCAAAATAACCGCAATGCAGGTCGCATGGCATTCCTTCGTCTCAAGGCCGAGGGCGCGCAGCATGGGTACGCCCACCATTCCGCCACCGGCACCAAAGAAACCGTTGAGCAAACCGACCACAAGCCCCATCGGCGCGGCGACCCATTTCTTTTTCGCAAGCTTCATCTTTGCCGCCCCCAGAGTGTTTTATGTGTTTAGTATGCTCCAAACACCCCGGGAACGCGCACTGTCCATATCTTACCAAAACAACATACGCGCCGGCAACAAAAGCCGGCGCGTATACTTTTTATGCTTACTTTGCCATTCTCCTCGGAGCCGCCACGCGCGCAGTCTTTTCGTACCCGCAGGGCAGAGGGTCGGGCAGCGCGAACCCATACAGATCAGTAGCGCGTTCCTCCAAAGCTGCGATCTTCCCAGCCCGAGGGGAGGCATCCGACAACCGTGCCAGCGAAGAGCTCACCGGCAACGTGGCGGTTTTCTTCATTCTGGCAAGGATTTCGTCGCCGCGCTCGTTTAGGCCAATCACCCGCAGATAGGGTGGCGCACCGCGGGTGTGCTCCTTTTCAATCCCCAAAAACGCGGAGAATATCAACCTGCGCACCCGGGCCAAAGTGTACCGCTTGGTCTTGACCGCTGTTGCCAGCTCATCAATCGTAGTGGCTGTGCGTATGGCACCATACAACCGGTTCTCCAGCCCTTCAGAAAGGTCGGGCAGCCTGGCGAGGTCTTCTCTGCTCAGCCGGCGCAGATGGGCAAGGATGGCCACTTCCAGCGCCGACTGCTTCGCCGGATAGAGACCTTGGCTCTCAGCCTTCTCCAGCAGCTCCAGGCAAACAGCGGGGATGAACTCTTCCAGCGCTGCAAGGCCCTGATCCGCCACACTGCGCAGGTACGATGCGCTGGCGTACTCGCCGTTTGGGCGGCCGTCGTTATGGCCTACACCCAACCGCTTAATCAGCGACACCTCCGGCTGCCAGCCGACCTCCCGCGCCGCCCGCAGATATTCGATGCCCAGCAAATCGTTAGGCGAAGAAAGCCGCCCTGCCAGCTTGTCCCCAAGCACTTCCCGTGCGGCCAACTCTCTGGCCTTTGCGTAGGTCAGCCCAGTGGGCAAAAGCTCGCGCAGGCGTTCTTCTACAGCGGGGCAATCAATCTCTGCCGCCAAAGCTTTCAGCGGCTCCAACTCCCCGCTCTCACTCCCGAAAGTCAGAACCTCTACGCACCCACAGGCCGCCAGCAGGCCAACTCCGCCACGAGCAAAAGTCTGAGCCCCGGACATTGCCCAAGGCAGCGGAAGTTCAATCACAAGGTCTACCCCACAGGCGAGCGCGCAAGCCGCGCGCACCCGCTTGTCGGTTATGGAAAGGCCCCCGCGCTGGACAAAGTTGCCGCTCATCACCGCGATAAGATGAGTGACCCCACCCGCTTGCGCACCGGCACATAAAGCTGCGTGCCCATTGTGAAACGGGTTGAATTCTGTTATAACGCCGCCTATCTTCATGTGTGAAGCACTCCTTGTGAACTATGGCCATTCTTTTGTATAGCGTGCGGTTGTAGGGTGCGAACGCCCAGGCGTTTAGCGGCCTTACGCTAGGTCTATAGGTCTAATAGTGGGATTTTCCGTTGTAGGTGCAGTACCCACTGGGGGCGTCCCGGTGCTCCCCCAAACCTGTCGTTGTAGGGGACGCACACCCGGGCGTCCCGCTAATCCCCACAAACCTGCCCCTACAGCCATACTATATATCATTTTCCACCCTTACCCCAACAACCAGCTTGCAGTTTTCGAAATAATGTTATAATATATTAAGCAGCAATTACTGTCAAGGAACAGGACAGCTAATACAATATAAGTAGGAAAGGACAACAAACACATGAAAATTCTGGTCATTAACGCGGGCAGCTCGTCCCTGAAGTACCAGCTGGTTGAGATGTCAAACGAGAGCGTTATCGCAAAAGGGCTCTGCGAGCGCATCGGCCTGGACGGCAGAATCGTCCACCAAATCGGCGGAGAAAAAATCAAATACGACGTGCCGTTCCCCAGCCACCAACAGGCATTCGAAGAGCTCGTAAAGCTGCTTACCACCGGCGACAAAGCTGTCATCTCCGATATGAGTGAGATCGCAGCAGTCGGACACCGCGTGGTACAAGGCGGCGACCGCTTCTCGGACTCCGCTCTCATAACCGAGGAGATGCTCAGCGTACTCGAATCCATTACCGATCTTGCCCCCCTGCACAACCCAGCAAACATTATGGCTATCCGGGCATGCATGAAGGTGTTTAGCAAAGGCGTGCCCCAGGTGGCCGTCTTTGACACCTCCTTCCACTCATCTATCCCAGAAAAAGCGTTTATCTACCCAATCCCCTACGAGATGTACGAGAAGCACCGCATTCGCCGGTACGGCTTCCATGGTACCAGCCACCGCTATGTCAGCGCTCGTGTGGCCGAGCTCATGGGCAAGCCGCTCAGCCAGCTCAAGGTTATCACCTGCCACTTGGGTAACGGCTCGTCTGTCGCGGCGGTTGACTGTGGCAAATCGGTTGACACCACCATGGGCCTCACTCCGCTGGAGGGCCTTGGAATGGGCACTCGCTGCGGTTCGATCGACCCCTCCATCGTCACCTTCCTGATGGATAAGGAAGGCCTTGACACCAAAGGCATCAACGACCTGATGAACAAAAAATCAGGTTACCTTGGCGTTTCCGGCCTGACCAACGACATGCGCGACCTCGAGGAGGCAGCCGAGAAAGGCCACGCTCGCGCGGCCCTCACTCTAGATATTCTTGGCTACCAGTTGCTCAAATATATCGGCGGTTTCGCGGCGGCTATGGGTGGCGTGGACGCGGTCGTTTTCACCGGCGGCATCGGCGAAAACTCTGACATTATCCGCGCAAAGGCTTGCGAGGGCCTGGGCTTTATAGGCCTCACTGTGGACGAAAAAATCAACAATGGCCTGCGCTCCAAAGAGGTTGACATTACTACAAAAGACAGCAAGGTAAAAGCCTGGGTAGTGCCCACCAACGAAGAACTGGTCATCGCACGCGATACCAAAGAAGTGGCGAAGCTGAAGTAGGGCGCTAAAAAATTCAATCAAAAAGGGGGGCGCTGCGCCTCCCTTTTGCTTAGAATATTCGTGACGGCTATCAGGTGAAGGGGCGTGTTTTTTTATGCATAAGCGCTTGACTGGGACAGCTCTACAACTCGGGGCGTCGGGTGCGGCGGTCATCCGGGTGGAGCAGATATCATTTCGTCCGGAATTCAGGGCGGCTTGCGAGCAAAACACCTGCGGGCAGTACGCCCGCTGCTGGATGTGCCCGCCCGACGTTGGGGAGGTCGACGACCTAATTACTCAGGCAAAGCGGTACGAATACGCGCTGATATTCCAGAGTGTCGGCCAGCTGGAGGACTCTTTTGACATCGAGGGTATGCTTGAGGCAGGCAAAAAACACAATGAGCTCACCCTTGCAATTGACCGGGAAATCGCCGCGCTTTACGGGGATTTCCTACGGCTTGGTGCAGGTGGTTGCCGGGTCTGCGAGGTCTGCGCTAAAGCGGACAACCTGCCCTGCCGCTCCCCGCGCCGAGCGACGGCTTCACTTGAGGCATACGGGGTAGCGGTGTCAGAGCTCGCGGAAGCTTGCGGTCTCAAGTACATGGGGAGTCAAAATACCGTTACATACTTTGGCGGTTTCCTGTTCGGCAGGGTAGAGGCGGAGGATTTGGGATGAACGCGGTAATCACGCTGATAGAAAAAGGCACTGAGCGTCGAATAGAAGCGCCTGTGGGTTCAAAGCTCTCGCAGGTTTTGGCTCGGGCAGAGGTGGCCTTAGACCTGCCCTGCGGTGGGCACGGCACTTGCGGGAATTGTAGAGTATCTGTAAACGGCGAGGCCTGCCTAGCCTGCCAAACAATAGTGGAAAGTGACCTCCAGTTGGAAAAACTCCCGCAAGAGGGGATGTCAATCGTTGGCGGGCAGTTGCCGGTGCCAAGTGCGCGCGCGCCGATGTTCGCCCGCTATGGCCTGGCTGTGGATATCGGCACCACCACCCTTTGCGCCGCCCTGCTGGACAAGAACGGCCAGCTGGGCCACACCGCCCGGAAAAACCCGCAAACAAGCTTTGGCGCAGACGTCATCAGCCGGATTGAGAAGTCGATGAGCGGCTATGCCGGCCAGCTCGCCGGCTGCCTCGCCGCAGTCATAAGCGAGATAGCCGATGAGCTCGCCGCCGGAGCCGGGATACCCATCGCCGAGATAGACGCCGCGGTACTCACCGGCAATACAACCATGCTCCACCTGCTGACCAGGCAGGATTGCACCCCCCTTTCGCGGGCGCCCTTTGCCGCCGAGCGGCTGTTTGGGGAGTACACGGAGGGCAGCGAGCTGGAAATTCCGAGCCTGAGAGGGGCCAAGGTCTACCTGCCGCGCTGCCCGTGCGCGTTTGTGGGCGGGGATATCACAACCGCGATTTTGGCAAGCGGCCTCTGTGAGAGCCGGGGGAGCGCTATGCTGGTCGATATCGGCACAAACGGTGAGATCGCCCTTTGGCATGAGGGAGAGCTTACCTGCAGTTCGACCGCGGCAGGTCCGGCGTTTGAGGGAGCCGGCCTGTCCTGTGGTACCTACGCGACTACGGGGGCCATCGACCGAGTTTGGCTGGAAAGCGGCAAGCCCTGCTGCTCGACCATTGGCGGCGGCTGCGCTGTTGGAATTTGCGGCAGCGGGATTATAGACGCACTGACCGTCATGCTTGAACTGGGTGTTATCGACGAGACCGGGGCAATGGCAGACACCGACAACTTCGAGCTGCGGGATGGCATATGTATCACCGACAAGGATGTGCGCAAAATCCAGCTGGCCAAAGGCGCTGTCCGGGCGGGGATGGAAACCATGCTTGAAAGCCTCTCGCTCGCAAAAGACAAGCTGGAGGTGCTCTACATTGCCGGTGGCTTCGGCAGCCGTATGGACTTAAAAAACGCCGCTGCGATCGGCCTTATCCCGGAAGAGTTGCGGGGGCTCACAAAAGTAATCGGCAACGCGGCGCTTGCCGGAGCCGCGCTTATCCTTGGCGACAAAGCTTTGGCCGCGCAGTCCGAGCAGCTTATAGGCAGGGCAAAAATCCTCCCCCTGGACTCAAGCCCCGCATTCACCGAAAATTTTATGGAGTACATGGCTTTTGAATGAGCGCCCCTGCGCGGCCTGCCTTTCTTCGCGAACCCATCATTGCAGGTGCGATTTTCAATCTCCCGTGGTTTACTGCTAACCCGTTGTTATAGGGGCTGTACCCCTGTGTGCGGCCCCTGATTTGCAAGAACCTGCCGCTGTAGGGGCCTGGATTTCCCGCCCGTGGTTTACATCGGCCCCCTGGTTTGCCCCAGCCTGGCCGATGTAGGGTCGGGGTTCCATGCCCGACCGCCAGGGTTAAGCTCAAGGTCAGGGTCAAGGTCTTGATTTTAATTCGCCTGCGGGCTGGAGCTAATGTACCGCTCGTGCCGCGGAGGCACTTACTTTTCTTGTCTCGCCAAGAATGAAGTAAGCAAAAGAAGGCGACTGGGGGAGGACCGGGTCTGACTACGCACAAAGGACGTGCTCCGCAGACAACTCCCAACTGCCACGCCAAAGGCATGTGGCAGTGGCAAAGACCGCCTCATCCCCCCACTGGTAGGTCAAGGGCAGGTTGGTGAGTGCGGTAGGTTCGCGGACTGGTGACGCAGCTCCGCAGCGACCGTTGCTGTCAGCAAAGGCGCAATCAACATCGAACACCTCACCGCAAAAACTCCTTACTCTAAACCCGGGCTCGCATAGCGGCTGGGTAAGTTCGATGTCGGCCCAACGGCCTGGATTCAACCTGCCGGATCAAAGCCTGCTCCGTGATTGCCGGGCGCTGAGTGACCGCATGAGCATTAAGTCGCTTTTTGCTTACTTTTTGGCGAAACAAAAAGTAAGTGCCTCCGCGGCATGAGCGGTACATTATTCTCGCCCGCAGGCGAACTTAAATTTGGTCTTGAACCAAAGCAAAACCACCCCCGGAGCAACTTTAAAGCTCGTCAACTAAAAGCAGCGTCCTTTCTACAGCGTGACCCCGCCCTTGAAAATCGTGAACTCCCGCGCTCCCAAAATCTCGTTTTTCGCGCACACCTCACCGGATGCCAGGGCGCGAACGTACTCGTAGAGCTGGTCGCAAAGGGCGTCCATAGATACGCCAGCCAGCAGCTGGCCGGCGTCAAAGTCGATCCAGGCGCGTTTTTTGTCGTAAAGCGCGGTGTTGCTGGAGACTTTAACAGTGGGCGCGGGCGCACCAAACGGCGTTCCCCTCCCAGTGGTAAACAGAATCAGGTGGGCACCGCTGGCTGTCATGCCGCTGACCGAGACAAGGTCGTTGCCCGGCCCGTCTAGCAGGTTTAATCCGCGCTCGGTGACCGGGTCGCCGTAGCTTAGCACGCCGGTAACGTCGGTCTGCCCGCCCTTTTGCACACAGCCGAGACTCTTGTCCTCCAGGGTAGAGATCCCCCCGGCCTTGTTGCCCGGGGATGGGTTTTCGTAGATGTTCTGCCCATTTGCGATGTAGTAGTTTTTGAAGCCGTTTATCATCTCCACCATGCGCTCGAAGAGTTTGGGGGTGCGGCAACGGTTCATCAAAATTGTCTCCGCGCCGAACATTTCGGGCACTTCGGTCAGTATAGCGATTCCGCCTTCGGCTATCAGCCGGTCAGCAAACGCGCCGACCAATGGGTTGGCGGTAATGCCGGAAAACCCATCAGAACCGCCGCACTTTAGCCCGACAACCAGCTCACTCATGGGCACGCCTTCGCGGTTAAAGCTACCGGCATAGTCCACTAGAGAGCGCAGCAAAGCAAGCCCGTCTGCGATGTCGTCCCCGCTCTCCTGGCAAACCATGAACTTGACGCGCTCATGGTCGTAGTCCCCAAGCAGTTCCTTTATGCCCTCGATGCCGTTGGTTTCGCAGCCAAGCCCGAGTACAAGTACGCCCCCCGCGTTGGGGTGCCGGATAAGTCCGGTCACCGCTCGGCGGGTATTCTCGTGGTCATCTCCGAGCTGCGAGCAGCCGTATGGGTGACCAAAAAAGTGTATGCCGTCAACACCGCCGCCCTCACTCAAAAGCTCCTGGCCGGACCTTGCGATCATATCTGCCAGCACGTTTATGCAGCCCACGGTCGGGATCACCCAGACCTCGTTGCGTATCCCGACTTTACCATCCCGCCGGCGAAAGCCTCTGAATATGCCACTCTCCCGCGTCACCCGCTCGGCGATCCGGGGGGTGTAGGTATACTCAAGCAGCCCCTCAAGTGCCGTAGCAAGGTTGTGGGTGTGGACAAGCCGCCCCGGCAAAATCTCAACCGTCGCCCGTCCGATTGCATGCCCGTATTTGACCACATCCTCACCGACCGCAATCGACTTAAGCGCGACTTTGTGCCCTGGCCCAACATCCTCTGCGAGGGTCAGTTCAGCGCCATCCACAGATAGCTTTTCGCCTGCCGCCAGCTGGGCCAGCGCCACAGCCACGTTATCGGCGGGGTTTATTTTCAGCAGTTTCATGCCGGTCTCCTTTCTCTCACGAGACTACCGATTTTATAGCATAAGCCACGCCTTGTGACTCAATTGCTTCCAGGCAGCCGGTGACCCTGGCGGTCAGGCCGGGCAGAGCGTTCAGGTCTTCACCCCAGAAGCCCACGTTGCCCAAAAGTGCCTCTGCAAGCTCGGCGGAGGGTAGCCCTGCATTTGCCTCAAAGAAATCCAACACACCCGCATCGTCACGAATCTCGTAGGTTTCCATTCCGCGCCTGCCGATTAAGCACCCATATCCCCGCTCGCCGCTGCGGTAGAATGCTGCCAGTGCCGCCAGGCTGAAACTCAGGCAGGTGGGGAGTTCTCCGGTTTTTGCAAGGCTGTCCTTTAGCGAGGGCAGCACCCGAGCCCTCCACTTAGAGACGGAGTTCAGCGCGATGCTGAGCAGCTTGTGGCGCAAGAACGGGTTCTCAAAGCGCTCGACTACCGAATCGGCAAACGCGCGGACCTCCTCCGGTGGCAGCGGCACGGTGGGCGCGACCTCACAGTAAAGTGCGCGTTCGACAAAAGCGCGGACGGACGGCTCGGCCATTGCCTCACCCACTGTCTCAAGGCCCATGAGGTAAGCGGCCAGCACCATGGAGGTGTGAGCTCCGTTGAGTAGGCGCACCTTGAGCTCGCGGTAGGGGCGTACATCGTCGGTAAATACAACCGGCAGTCCGGCCCGGTCAAGCGGGAAAGCCGCCTGCACCTCGTCCCGGTACTCGCTCGCGATGACCCAAAGCCCAAACGGCTCGCCCAAAACCATCAGCTCGTCGCGGTAGCCAAGCAGCTCGCGCTCAAGCGCCTCGGCCTCGTCGCCGGGGTGTCCAGAAACAATCCGGTCCACAAGACAGTCGCAGAAGATACACGCCTTGTCCACCCACTTTGCAAAGGCCTCCGGCAGCTCCCACAACGCTATGAATTTTTGCACGCATTCGCGCAGTTTGGAACCGTTTTGCTCTATAAGCTCAGTCGGCAGGATTATCAGCCCGCGCTTGTGAGCGCCGGAAAAGTGCAGGTACCGCGCGTACAAAAGCTGGGTTAATTTGCCGGGGAATGTGCCTGCCGGCCTCTGGTCAAGCTTGTCGTTCTCGTCGTATGCAATCCCAGCCTCGGTGGTGTTGGAGATTACAATCCGCAGCGCCTCGCCACGGGCAATCTCCAGGAAACCATCGTAGTCGTCGTATGGGTTGACCACACGGCTAATCGCGCTGACCGCTCTATGCTCTACCACTTTTTGACCTCCGCGCAGACCCCTAAGTATCACAGTGTACATCGAATCCTGCCGCGCATAGGCCTCCAACGACCCATTGGCCCTCGGCTTGATTACGGCCACACTGCCGTCAAACACACCCTTCTCACCTGCCACGTCTATCATATAGTCCGCGAAGGCGCGCAAAAAATTCCCTTCGCCGAACTGTGCCACTACGACGTCTCTGGTTGTGGCTCTATCGCTCTTTCCAATCTGTCTCATTAGCTACACCTCGGATACTCAGCGTTTTCGCACACAGTATAATTTCTGCGCTCATTATATCATGTTTACATGATATAATTGCGCATCAAAAGCCGGTTGCCGCTTTAGCGGCGAGGCGTTGCGCATAATTATAACTCCGCGCCCTTCTGCTGATATTATATCATAAAATTTACCACACATAAACTATTCAACGAAGGATACCGCGCACACCAAAGATTTTACTTGTTTGTCAAATCCCAACAACAAAGAGAACCGGCATAGCGCACGCTACACCGGTTCTCTATCCTACAGTGGTCAGCTAGTCTCTGACACTCCCGTGGTGCTCTCTTTCCTTAAAGAGCAGGGATATAGTCCAGATACCGCTTAGGGCGACAAGGGTGTACACTACCCGGCTGAGCACAGCGCCGGTCCCGCCAAATAACCAGGCGACAGTGTCAAACTGAAAAAGACCGACCATGCCCCAATTGAGCGCACCGATGATTACAAATACAAGCGCGATTCTATCCAGCATAAGAGCTCACTCCTTAACAAGTATAGGCGTTGCGCGGGTCCGCACAAAACCGTAAAAAAATGCGCAAACCCATGCGAAAGTTATTGTTGCCTCGCGCTTGCCGATTATGCAACTTGTAAAATTTCTGTTACGCGCGCCGCTCGTGTATAGCTGCGGCGTCTGCTGCCAAAACTATTAACCGGCTTTACACACCATATGAAAAACTTAAAAAGTCCGGTATACGGGCTGTTTGCGTTTGCTTTCATGTGTAAAGCCCGCCGACCGGGCAACCGGTCGGCACTTTTTATGGGTGCTGCAAGGTATTGTGGGTTCTTTTCAGCGCTTTACCGCCGGCAAGGTTTGGCGACATTTGGCTACCTTTTGGGTATGTGGGAATTCGGCTTTACTGTCGGCAAAGTTTTACGTATCTGGCTACGATTACAAGATTCCACCGCCGGCAAGGTTTGGTAGCTCCTGGCATATTTTGGTGTCGCGGCATCTTTGGTGGCGACCACTTCGCGCTTCCCGCCTCTCGTATGCAATATCCTGTTGAAGTTTGCCCTAAAATGTGGTACAATGTCGGTTAGGTGTGCACAACATTTTTTGAGGGGCGTGAGCGGATGAAGCGCAAACTGTACTCGAATATGAAGCGTATGACCATGCTGTTCAGCATTGCAATTATCTGCGTTACGCTGACTGCGCTCACCCTGCGCCTGACCGTGCTAGGCGACCTGTCAAACAGCCCCACCGGCGGGAGAGCCGCCCAGGTAGAGAGCGAGCGGTTCGACTTTGTAATAGCCCGCAGAGTGAACTTTTCCTCTCCCGAAGCGCGGGGCAACTTCAGAATCGAAAACCTTGAGACCAACGAATATTACATGCGCGTCAGTATTATTATGCCCGACACCGGCCAAGAAGTGTTCTATTCCGGTTTTGTCCGCCCGGGAGAGCGCCACGGGGCCCACCCACTGCATATACAACTACCCTCGGGCACCCACGAGAGCATTGCCCGGGTAACGGCTTACGACCCGTTAACTTTTGAACCGCGAGGCAGCGAAGAGCAAAGTATAACGCTACATATAGGCTAAACCCAAGGAGTAAACATAAATGAAGATAGGCCAACTCACCCTGCCCAGAACTGCTGTCCTTGCCCCTATGGCCGGGGTGGGCGATCGGGCGTTCAGGGAAATATGCGCCAGTGAAGGCGCCGGATACCTGGTCGGGGAGATGGCCAGCGCCAAAGGACTTGAGCACGACAGCAAGAAGAGCGCCGAGCTCCTCGAGGTCTCGCAGGCGGCACGCCCCTGTGGGGTGCAGCTGTTCGGCAGCGAGCCGGAAAGCATGGCCCGCGCGGTCAAGCTGGCAGAGAGCTTTGGCCCGGATGTCATCGACCTCAACATGGGCTGCCCCGCGCCCAAAATAACAGGCACAGGCGCAGGCAGCGCGCTGATGAAGACCCCGCAGCTCGCCGGCGAAATAATCAAGGCTGCGCGGGCCGCTACTACCCTACCGCTTAGCGTAAAAATACGCACCGGCTGGGATGACAGCAATCTAAATGCGGTAGAGCTGGCACTCATAGCTCAAGAAAACGGTGCGGACTTTATAACCGTGCACGGGCGCACCCGCCAGCAGATGTACTCCCCGCCGGTCAACTACGAGATGATTGCCACAGTGAAAAAGGCGGTGAGCATCCCGGTTATCGGCAACGGGGATGTGGCCGACATAGAAACCGCCGAGCGAATGTACGAGACCGGCTGCGACCTTGTAATGGTCGGCCGCGGAGCCCAGGGCAACCCCTGGGTGTTCCGGATTCTCAAAGCCTACTTTGAGCAGGGAATCCGCCTGCCCGAGCTGGAAGTCGAAGAAAAGCTTGAGATCATGCTGCGGCATATCCGCCTAGCCTGCGAGTACAAGGGCGAGAACGTGGGTATGCGCGAGGCGCGCAAGCACGTGGCCTGGTACTGCAAAGGCTGGACAGGTGCCGCGCAGATGCGCCAAAAAGCCGGCAGCCTGACCCGCTACGAAGAACTTGAGGGCCTGGCCAAAGAAATATTAAGCGGCGGACAACGCTGAAAACCACTGCGAGCCCTGCAAGAATGAGGGCAACAGCAAAATTTGGACATACTGTTTGTAACACGGGGGTGCTAGTTTGCGACGTTTTTTTGCGCTTGCTTTTGCGCTGATTTTGGCGCTGGGGCTGGCTGCTTGCGGCGGCGATAACGGCTACGACAACGGCTACCAGTCGGGAGAGCCAGACCCGGAATACCCGGTCAGCGTAGGAATTAACGGCGCTGTCGTCGAGTTCCGGCCTACGCGGGTAGTTTCGCTGGCGCCTTCCTTGACCGAGAAAATATACGACTTGGGCCACGGCGGCAGACTGGTCGGTATCTCCGACCACCAGGGCGACTACCCGGCATCTCTAGCCCACCTGCCCGCTTACGGGCTGGCCACAATGCCGGATATACAGGGGATTTTGAGCGTAAACCCGCACGTTGTATTCTCGGTCTCCGAGCTGCCTCAAGGCGCTATGGTTGCCCTGGAGGTGGCCGAGATACCGCTGGTTATCCTGCCATCCTACGCCCACAGCATGGCCGAGCTCGAGGAGATATACCTGGGAATCTCCATGGCCCTGGATGGGCGAACCACCGGTCGGATGATCGGTGAGCGCTTTGCGCGCGAGTTCAACCGGAAGATAGACGACATTGCCGCCAGGGTGCCATCGATATACCCGCCGCTCAGTGCGGTCTACCTGCGCGCACTGGACTTCACCGTGGCCACCGGGGACACCCTTGAAGGCCAGCTTCTTGAGCGTATGGGTTTTGTGAATATTGCCAGGGACCAGCGCGATTGGGCGTTCGACCCCGAAGACGCTGCCTCCACGGAAGGTACCGCGCTGTTCGGTTCCCTTGACGTTATATTTTTTGACCTCGGCTATATTGACCCCGAGGACGACCTTGCAGAGAGCGCCTTCTGGCGAGGGATAGACGCCGCCCATGTGAATATCGACAGCCTGATATTCGACAGACAGAGCCTGCGCCTGCTCGACCAGCTGGATATGATCTCCCACGCAAAGCTGGATTTGCAAGTTCCAATAGACGTGGACGCAAACGCAGACGACTAACCAAACATTAAGGAGAGCACCCGCTATGAAATGGACAAGCCTAAACGAGCTGCGCGAATCTTTTCTCGCCTTCTTTGAGTCCAAGGGGCATTTACGTATGCCCTCTTCCCCGCTGGTGCCCCAGGGGGACGCCAGCCTTTTGCTGATAAATTCGGGTATGGCCCCGCTAAAGAACTACTTCACAGGTGTGGAGGCTCCGCCCCGCCACCGAATGACCACTTGCCAAAAGTGCATCCGCACCCCGGACATAGAACAAGTGGGTAAGACCAGCCGCCACGGTACCTTCTTTGAGATGCTTGGCAACTTTTCATTCGGCAACTACTTTAAAAGCGAGGCTTGCGCCTGGGCCTGGGAGTTCTCCACCAAAGAGATGCAGATGCCTATCGACAAGCTCTGGGTATCCATCTACCAGGATGACGACCAGGCGTTTGATATTTGGACAAAAGAAGTCGGCGTTGCCC
Organism: Oscillospiraceae bacterium; assembly: GCA_009780025.1. Lineage (GTDB taxonomy): Bacteria > Bacillota > Clostridia > Oscillospirales > Ruminococcaceae > WRAV01. Next base: position 22,786 of record WRAV01000028.1, read on the forward strand.
CCGAGCGGATTGTCCGCCTGGGCAAAGCCGACAACTTCTGGGAGATCGGCACCGGCCCCTGCGGCCCCTGCTCCGAACTGTACTTTGACCGCGGCATTGAGGTCGGCTGCGGCAGCCCCGACTGTGCTGTAGGCTGCGAGTGCGACCGCTATGTCGAGTTCTGGAACCTAGTCTTCACCCAGTTTGACAGCGACGGTAAGGGGAACTACACCCCACTGGCAAAGCCCAACATAGACACCGGCATGGGCCTCGAGCGACTTGCCTGCATCATGCAGGGAGAGGGCAGCATATTTGAAGTCGACACCATGAAGAATATCATGGCCGAGGTCGCGACACTTGCCGGCGTCAAGTACGGCCAGGACGACAAAACTGATGTCGCTCTGCGGGTTGTAACCGACCACATACGCTCGACCGTCTTTATGGTTGGCGACGGCGTTACCCCCCAAAACGAGGGCCGAGGCTACGTGTTGCGCCGGTTGCTCCGCCGGGCCGCCCGCTTCGGCAAAATGCTGGGTATAGATGGCACATTCCTGGAGGGAGTCGCCCAGCGTGTGATAGACGAAAACCGCGCCCCCTATCCCGAGCTGAGCGAGAACGCCGACTACATCTGCCAGGTAATTCGCCTGGAGGAAGAGCGTTTCCAAAAGACCCTGGCCCAAGGGATGGATATGCTGGCTGAGCTGGTCAGCGCTGCCGGAAAGGGCGGGCAGCTTTCCGGAGAAGAAGCATTTAAGCTGTACGACACATTTGGTTTCCCACTAGACCTGACCAGAGAAATCGCCGAAGAGCGCGGCGTAAGCATAGACGAAGACGGCTTTACAGAGCAGATGAAGCTCCAGCGGCAGCGGGCCCGCGCCGCACGGGCAGAGCAGGGCGATATAGGCTGGGACGAAGACCCGCTGGCCGGCGAGGACATCGAAGAAACATTTGTAGGCTACGAACTGCTCCAGGTTAAGACGCAACTGCTGCGCATAGTCAAGGACGGCAAGCAGGTCGACAGCGTCAGCGATGGCGAAGAGGCCGTGCTGGTGCTAGAGAGCACCCCATTTTACGCCGAAAGCGGCGGCCAAGTGGGGGACACAGGGGTCGTGGAAGGCGCTGGCGGCAGCTTTAAGGTTTCCGACACCAAGAAGTCGCCGTCCGGGCACACGCTGCTGATTGGCAAAGTTGACAGCGGCGCCATGCGCACCGGAGATTCAGTGTTTGCCAGGGTGGACGAAGCCCGCCGCCGGGCAATAACCCGCAACCACACCGCCGCGCACTTGCTGCAGGCCGCCCTGCGCGAAGTGCTGGGCAACCATGTACATCAAGCCGGGCAGATGGTCGACGAGAATATATGCAGGTTCGACTTCAGTCACTTTGAGGCTCTTACCGCCGAAGATTTGAGCCGGGTAGAGGCCCGGGTTAACGAGCTCTGCCTTGCATCCCTGCCCGTAACAGCCGCAGAGATGAGCATGGACGCCGCCAAGGAAAAGGGTGCGATGGCCCTGTTCGGCAGCAAATACTCGGAGATCGTGCGGGTGGTGGATATAAACGGCGAGAGCATAGAGCTCTGTGGTGGCTGCCACGTTGGCACCACGGCCGAACTCGGACTGCTCAAGATTTTGAGCGAGGCCTCTGTGGCTGCAGGCGTGCGGAGAATCGAGGCTGTGACCGGCCTAGGAGTGCTTGCCCATTTTGAAGAGCGCGAGGCGCTCATGCGCGCAGCCTGCGAGACCCTAAAGCTGGGCTCCCCAGCCGAGCTGCCGGCAAAGGTAACCGCCATGACCACTCAACTGCGCGACCTGCAAAAGCGCAGCGAGGCGCTGGACCAAAAAATGGCCGGGCTTCACATAGCCCAGCTGACGCAAAATATGCCCAAGATTGGGCCGGTCAGCGTTCTGACTGCCGTTCTGGATTTGGAAAGTGTGCCCGCGCTCAAAGCCACTGCCGACAACTTAAAGGCCAATCACCCGGACATCGTCGGGGTGTTGGCAATGAAAGACAAGATCGACCCACAGGGTAAGGCCACCCTAATTGCCTTCGCCGGCAAGGACGCAGTTGCGGCGGGAATCCAGTCGGGCAAGCTGGTCGGTGCTGTCGCTAAGCTGGCAGACGGCAGCGGTGGTGGTCGCCCGGACAGCGCCATGGGCGGAGCCCAAAGCCCCGAGAAAATCGACGCGGCGCTGGCTGCAGCACAGCAGATTATCGAAGAGCAACTGACGGCGAAGTAGGGGCGGGGTTATCCCGCCCGCCCAATTCCGTCTGCACCGCGTATAAGAGTGTTGGCCTCAATAGAGGCGATTATCAGTTGCCACAGGGAAAAAGACGGAGGTACGGCAGAGTGAACAGACACCGGGAAGTTACCTATACCGTGTACCCAGTTGGTTTACTTGGCATAATCATTTACTGTATAATATTCATGATGGCTTATATTGACTTTGCTATTGTGGGGATTTTGGCGTTCTCTCTTGCCTTTGCGCAGGGAGTGCACACGGCAATCTGTATTGTGATTGCCCTGGCAGCTCTCACCGTTCTATTTTTCATCAATCAAATCACCATTCGCCGAGTATATGTCTTTAAGATTCTTGGTGCGTTGTTCTCAGCCTTGGTGATTAGCACACTCTTCACTTTCCCCGACGAGTACGGCAATCCTGACCTTATTTGGCAGCTGGTGGCCGGGGGCATCGCGTTTGTGATAATATTGACGGCACGAGCAAAGCGCACCGGACTTATTCGCCGAGATGAATATTTACATCCCCTGCCTCCATTGCAAGAACATCCAGAAGCTCCTCGCTTTTGAGCCGCTACCGAAAGGAGACAGCAACAATGACCGACTGCATTTTCTGCAAAATCGTTCGGGGAGAGATTCCTGCCGACAAGGTGTACGAGGACGAGTACATCCTGATTTTTCGCGATATACAGCCAGCTGCGCCTACCCACCTGCTCTGTATACCCAAGGCCCATATAGCCAGCGCGGCCGAAATTGACGATGGTAATGTCGATCTGGTTGGGCGTGTCTTTGTGCAGCTGGCGGTGGTGGCAAAAGACCTTGGGCTGGGCAGAGGTTTTCGCATAGTCACCAACTGTGGCGAGGACGGTGGGCAGACAGTGGGGCATTTGCACTTTCACCTGCTGGGAGGGCGTCAACTTATCTGGCCGCCCGGTTAGAGCTTGGCGGCTCTTAGAGGGGGTTCCAATACCCCCTCTACCTCCCCCGGTTCCGCGCACTGGCGCGGGATAAGGAGATTTTTCGCCGTACACACGGCCAAAAAATGTTATTTTAAATTACATTTCTTTGGCCTATGTGCAATAGGCAGGATTGCCAACTGCAAAGCAAGCTAGGAGGAGGGGTCGCTGTGGAACAAAAAGGTACTTACACCCTAAATGTGGCCGGGCTCACCCGGGAACTAAAAATCTGCCTGGTGAACGAGAACCTTGACATCGCAGCTTTCGTGATGTTCTCGGACGTAGAGATGACCGTCGCATGCGCAACCGAGCTGCTTAAGACAGTGCCCGAGTTCGACATGATCATCACCGCCGAATCCAAAGGAATCCCTCTGGCCTACGAGATGTCCCGCCAGAGCGGCAAGAAGTACATCCTGGCCCGCAAGAGCAAGAAACTGTACATGCAAAAGACGGTTGAGGTGATCGTGGACTCGATCACCACCGCAGGCATACAAAAGCTCTACCTTGATTCAGACGACATGGATTACATTTGTGGCAAAAAGGTGCTGCTGGTGGACGACGTCATAAGCACCGGCCAAAGCATAATCGCCCTTGAACAGCTGGTGCAGCAGGCCCAGGGCCGGATTGTAGGCAAAGCCTGCGTACTGGCCGAGGGCGACGCCGCCCAGCGCGATGATATAATTTTTTTAGCGCCGCTACCGCTGTTTTTCAAAACATAGGGGCGATTTTCAATCGCCCGTGGTTTACATCGGGCCCCGTGCTTTGCCCCAACCTGGCGCTGTAGGGTCGGGGTTCCATCCCCGACCGGCAGGGTCAAGTTCAAGGTCAAGACCAAGGTCTGAATATTAAGTCAGCCTGCGGGCTGGGATTATTGTACCGCTCATGCCGCGGAGGCACTTACTTTTCTTGTCTCGCCAAGAAAAGTAAGCAAAAGAAAGCGACTGGGGGAGAACCGGGTTTGTCTCGCAAAGGACGCTCGCAAACAACTCCCCAGGCCCCCTCTCCACGGGCAGGTGAGCGAGAGCCAGAGCGTCTGCCCGTGTGTAATTCTCGCGAACTCCCGGCTTGTCAACAGAGGCAGGAGTGAGAGTAGATGACTTAGAATTTCGAGTCCTTGGCTACCTGCAAACTTACCCAGCCGCTATGCGCGCCCGAGTTTAGAGTAAGGAATTCTCTCGGTGAGGTATTCACTGCTGGCTGTGATGTTATTGACAAAGAGTGTGGCTGCGGAGCAGGATCACCAGTCC
>WRAV01000029.1 GCA_009780025.1 Oscillospiraceae bacterium
CAAAAATCTGTTTGAGTTGTACTTGAAAGAGACTGAATTTAGGTTCAACAATCGGGGCAATGACTTGTATCAGATATTGCTGAAAATGTTCAGAGAAAATCCCCTGTGCTAGTCAAGCCCCATGTTTATTGCATTTTCACGAAAAATGCTCCGACTTCTTTGCTCAAGTCACTCACCCAGGGAAAATATGGTGACTTTTTGCGACCTTTAGTGACGCCCTTACATAATACGAAATCGGGAATAAAATAACAAGCATTTTCATTTCTCAATATTCGACACCTTCTGACACGCACTGGTAAATATCTATATGCCCATTGCCGTTTCTATCGGTTTTTCAACGAAAAATTGTGGCTTTAGACGATGCCAAATCCGCTGCAAATAGTTTGTGCTTTCTGCGCTATGTTGACAATGTTGTGCAAAGATGTTGAAAACTGCCCGATAATTCCACAATATCCCTAAAGTTTTCCCCATAAAGTTCAACAATCACCCCACCGGAAAACCCATTATTTGCGATGATTCGCAGCAATTTTGGTATGTTGAAAGATCCTTTACCTGGGGGCAGACAGCTCTGGTTCTTGTTGTGGTCGCTCAAGTGCACATGTCTGATCTTTCCCCCCATTAGCCGCGCAAGCTCCCAAATGTCTTCCCCTGCCCTCACCGCTTGCTTGACGTCCAATATGTATTCGACCTGGGGCAAGGCTTTGCGCATCTGCCCAATGAACTCCGCGCTGCCCGAAGCACATCGGGCAACGTTTTCCTGGCAGAGGGATACCCCGTGATTTTTAGCGTCCTGCCACAGTCGCTCAAAACGTGGGAAGTACCCATCTCGCGGTAGTGGGCTACCTATGTAGTCCCCGTGGAATACAAGGCTGTCCGCACCCAATATACTCACCGCCCGGTAAAACCTGCGGTAAAGTGCCATTCCATCCTCAAAACGCCTCGGGTACCGCGAGAAGAAGAACATCGGCTCCATACCGCTTATGTAAGGATGCACGCTAACAATTTTTGTGCCAGCCGCATCAGTCTTGGCACGCAACCCCCGCAAAAAGTTAGGTTCGAGCTCCTGTTCAGCGTTTATAAAGACTTCCAAGCAAGCCGGTCGTAGGGCGGTTAAGGCCTCTAGACTCTCCTCTGTCGGTATCGGATAAAGGCAGGCTGTTGAAATTCCTGGCAGCATTGTGTCATTACCTTTCCAGTGTTGTCAAATTTTTAGGCTTGAGGGCCGGGTGTTTTTCTGTTAAACTTGGGCACATCCATAGCTGACGGGCTTGAAAAGCGGCCAAGGAATTGCGAGGTTTTTTTTTAATTGGGCAAGGCCGACGACGCAGGCGGGCTCGCGCCCGGCAAGGAGAAGAACGAAGCTCAACGGAAAAAATACCGCAAAGACTGGGTGATTTTCAAGTTCGTTAGCTATATATACTTTACATATCAAGGGGTGCTTTAATGCGGTGGATTCTCAGACTGCCCGAAAAATTTTCGCAGCTGTCAAAGATGTCCATAATTTCCTTCAAGCTGGGCGCGGGGATGATGGTTTGCTTTTACATAGTCGGGCTCATATCTTTGCTCAGCGCACCGTACTCGTACAACTACTTTCACGCCATGGCTCTTTTCCGCGGCTGTATGGAGGCCGCACCCGCTTCTCTGGCGGTGGGGGTAATCGCCGGACTTCTTGGGGATATGATCCTCCGCTTTGGGGGTAGGGAGCGGTAGCTTTGACCGACATGTTGTGACTGGTATGTGTCCGTCCTGTGTACACAGTATAACATAGTTATAAATATATTTCGCATGTAATATCCAGAAAAATAGCTGCCATAAGCTGACTACACCACCAAGAAATTACCAAGCCCACCAAAAAAGCCCGGCCAAGCTGGAGAGTGCTTCCAACTTAGCTGGGCTCAATGATTTTTCGCGGTATTTTTTACGTGTACGTGCAAATATTCACAGCCTTATGTGGGGGAGTCTTCCTCTCCCATCAAAACATCCCAGCGGGGCTCAAAAGCGTTGTCCTCTCCTTCACCTGGCGGGCTCCACTGCTGGCTTGCGCTGTCGCTGTAGTGTTCTTCCATTATCTTGGCGAACTGCGCTCCGGAGATGTTCTCGTGCTCAAGCAAAGCCTGTGCTACCCTGTGCAGCTGGCTCATGTGCTTTTTGAGAATGTCGGTGGACATTTGGTAAGCATTGTCGATAGTCGCCCTGACCTCTTTGTCAATTTCGGCAGCTACCGCCTCTGAGACCGAGTGGCCACCTGCGGTGTAGTCTCTGCCCAGGAAGACCTGGCTGGGATCCTGTTTGTAGACCACCGGCCCCAACTTATCAGAGAAGCCAAAACGGGTAACCATACTCCTGGCAATTGCGCTGGATCGCTCAAGATCACTGGAGGCGCCGGTAGAAATGTCGTCTAGCACAAGTTGTTCTGCCACACGTCCACCCATAAACACCACGATGCTCTCGAACATCCAGGTCTTGGTGATGTAGTTGCGATCCTCGCTGGGCTGTGACATGGTGTAGCCACCCGCGCCACCGCGAGGGATTATACTTACCTGATGCACCGGGTCTTGAGTTTTGCTGTAATAGGTGCAGATAGCGTGCCCGGCCTCGTGGTAAGCCACCAGCTTCTTCTCTTTTTCGGTCACAACTCGGCTGCGCTTTTCGGGGCCAATCATAACCTTGATTGCCGCTTCCTCGATCTCCGCCATAGTTATGGCCTTCAGGCTCTTGCGAGCAGCCAGTAAAGCCGCCTCGTTGAGCAGGTTTTCAAGGTCGGCACCGGTAAAGCCAGCGGTGGTGCCGGCAATTTTCCGCAGCTCTACGTCCGGGGCTATCGGCTTGTTGCGCGCGTGAACCTTGAGGATCTCTTCCCGGCCCTTGATATCCGGCTGGTTGACGGTAATCTGCCGGTCAAATCTGCCCGGTCGCATCAACGCGGGGTCGAGAATATCCCGGCGGTTGGTGGCGGCCATTACTATAACGCCGGAGTTGGCGGCAAAGCCGTCCATCTCAACAAGCAGCTGGTTTAGAGTTTGCTCTCTCTCGTCGTGGCCACCGCCCAAACCGGCTCCACGCTGGCGGCCAACGGCGTCAATTTCATCTATAAAGATTACGCTGGGCGCACTCTTCTTGGCCTGGTCGAACAGGTCGCGCACACGGCTGGCGCCCACACCGACAAACATCTCAACAAAGTCGGAGCCGGAAATCGAGAAGAACTGCACATCTGCCTCACCGGCAACTGCCCGCGCAAGCAGAGTTTTACCCGTACCGGGAGGACCCATCAGCAATACACCGCGGGGAATCCGCGCACCAAGTGCACTGAACCTGGCCGGACTTTTCAGAAACTCAACTATCTCGACCAGCTCATCCTTTTCTTCGTCGGCACCGGCAACATCGGCGAATGTCACTTTTCTTCCGTCACTGGCCGATTTGGCCTTGGCCTTGCCGAATCCGGAAACGTTTCCGCCGCCCCGGGTCTGGCGCATCATCATAATCCAGAAGCCGACCATAAGACCGATAAGCAGCATCGTTGGCAGCAACGTCACCCACCAGGGAGTCTCGACCGGGCGGATGTAGTCCCCGTCTATTATGTTGTCCGGGTTAGCCTCGTTCCACGCCAGAACATGTCCTATGGTATCATTCAAAAACAAGTCGACATGCGGAACCCTGTACCTGATGATGGCATCACCCTCAAGGACAATAATCTCCATTGTCCCGTCCTCGAGAACTTCGCCGCGCTTCTGGGTAATCTCCAGGTCGCCGCTCCCCAAATCCAGCGTAAACTGCTGAACCCTATCTTGCTGGAACCAAGAAATAACTTCGTAGTATCGGATAGAAGTGGGCTGCGCGTTGTTATTGAATTGGGTCATCAAAAACAGCATAAAGCCGAACAAAATTATTAGGTATAGGCCCACCCCTCTGGAACGCCTCGGCAATAGATTTCACTCCAAACATTATCTCATTTTTTGTAAAAACACCGAAGTGAATTCGATGCTTTTACCGCTACTGCGCGGCAGGCGCCTCTTCGCACCGCCATGCTATTTCACGCTTTTAGCGTCAAATAGCATTAAGTACGCCTACGTATGGCAGGTTGCGGTACTGTTCGTCAAAGTCCAGCCCGTAGCCCACCACAAATTCGTCCGGGATAGTAAAGCCAACATAGTCGGTCTCAACCTCGACCTGCCTGCGCTCAGGCTTGTCGAGTAGTGTAACAAGTTTAATGCTATTGGGGTTGCGGCTGCGCAAAATCCCGGTAAGGTAGCCCAGCGTCACCCCGCTGTCCAGAATATCTTCAACAATCAGCAGATCGTAGCCTTCAATCGGATGGTCAAGGTCTTGCAGTATTTTAACCACGCCGCTAGTTTTTACACCGGAGCCATAGCTGGAAACGGACATAAAATCAATGCGCAAAGGAAGATTTATTGCCCGCATAAGGTCGGACATAAACACTACCGAACCCTTTAGCACGCTTACCATCAGCAAATTCTTGCCCTTAAAGTCCTCGGTAATTTGCGCCCCGAGCTCGGCTATCCTCCCGGCTATTTCCTCTTCACTTATCAGTACCTTGGGAAGTTGCTCGACCACTAGTCAGCCCTCCAGTGTTATCTCGATTATCCTCTGTGTGCTCTCGGTGACGGCCCCTCGCTCATCCGGCCCGAGGCCTTCAACTAACAGAACCCCGTGCTCGTCCGCAATTACAAGTACCTGCGTCCTCTGTGCGTGCGGCACCCCCGCCTCCTGGAACAAATTCTTGAGCGACTTGGTACAGCCCCTCCCGGGTGGGCGCAGCTTGTCCCCCGGCAAGCGGGGGCGCAAATTCGCGGCTCCTGCTATTCTATCATAATCCAAGCAATAGGTTAAGTCTTTTTTTTGAATATTTGGCATTTTTTTTTCAATTAGGCGTAAAATTACCCTTTTGCCCGGGAAAAGTTCTACTTCAACCGGCGCGCGCTCAAGGTCGCGCCGGTTCACATCGTGAGAAAATCGTTCGGTCGGCTGCGGCACATCCACCGGTTCTAAGCGGAAAGCCTCCTCACCGCTCGAAAACCTCACTCGACCGTTGAGTTGCCTGCTACCTTGCCCGGCGGCTATCGCGACGCCCATCCACTCGATAAGTTCGCTCTCTGGAGATACGCCCGCCTCGCGCAGAATAGCGGCCAGCACCCGGCCTTGCAACGCGGGATGCTCCTGCAAAAAACTGTCACGCTCAAAGCTGCCACTCTGGCGGGCAAGGCTTTCTTTCAGCTGTGCGGCCAGACTATCCAGGCAGTCGGCGTCTTCACGCAGTGTGCCAGTCAAGCGGGTGAACCCTTCGACTACACGCGGGTTCTCATCTTTCAGCAGCGGCATGATATGATGGCGTATCCGGTTGCGTGTGTGGTCGTCGCTCTTGTTTGTCGAGTCTTCCACCCAGGACAGAGAATGCTCCCGGCAATAGGCCTCAATCTCTTCGCGGGTGCAGTCAATCAGCGGGCGGATAAACCTGCCCCGCACCGGCGGAATACCCGCAAGTCCGCGCAGAGCGGTACCTCGAATCAAATTTATCAGCACGGTCTCCGCATTATCGGAGGCAGTGTGGGCGGTGGCCACCTTGCATCCTCCCCCGCGCGCGTACCTCTCGAAAAAGTCATAGCGCAGGCGGCGTGCGCAGAGCTCAATGCTCTCCCCTGTTTGGCTTGCAATACTTTTAACGTCAGCCAGCTCAATGGTTAATGGGACGCCCCACCGCTTGCAGAGCTCCCAAACAAAGCCTTGGTCGCGAGTGCTTTCTTGCCCGCGCAGTTGGTGGTTGAGATGGAGCGCACCCAGCGTAAGTCCCCACTCCTCGCGCAGGGCGAGCAGGACGTGCAGCAGCGCAACCGAATCTGCGCCACCCGAGAGAGCCACCAGCACCCGCTCACCTTTTTCTATCATCAGGTGGCGGGCTATAACTTTACTCTTCATCGCGATAGTATTCCAAGTTGGTAAAGCGTGTATGAGCGCCGTCCCAGACCAGTTTTACAGTGCCGGTCTCTCCGTGGCGGTTTTTGGCCACAATGCACTCGGCCACATTCGGCTCTTCAATGTCCTGGTTGTAGTAGAAGTCCCGGTACAAAAATAGCACAAGGTCGGCGTCCTGCTCAATCGAGCCGGACTCGCGCAGGTCGCTGAGCATAGGCCGATGGTCGGAGCGTGTCTCCGGCTGGCGGGAAAGCTGAGAAAGCACGATTACCGGCACGTTCATCTCTTTGGCCATGACTTTTAGGGAGCGGGTAATCTCACTGACCACCTGCACCCGGTTTTCACTGCGGCTGCCGCTGGACATCAGCTGCAAGTAGTCGATTATTACAAGGTCTACATCCCGCACTCTGCGCAACCTGGCCTTCATCTCGGGCACGGTTACGGCCGCGGTGTCATCCACCAAAATTTTGGCCTTGGCAAGCTCTTTGGAGCAACCGGCCAGTCTCACCCACTCCTGGGTGGTGAGCTCGCCGGTGCGCATTTTGTTGCCAGCCACTAGAGCATCACCGGACATAATGCGCTCAACCAGCTGTTCTTTGCTCATTTCCAGGGAAAAGATCGCTACCTTTTTGCCGGACTTCATGGCCACATTGGTGGCTATATTCAGCGCAAACGAGGTCTTGCCCATACCCGGCCGCGCCGCCAGAAGGATAAGGTCGGAACGATTGAGCCCGGTCATTACGCGATCAAGCAGACCAAAGCCGGTGGGAATACCAAGATATTCGTCCCTATTCTCATCACCCAGCCGCTGCAGTCGGTCGTAGATATCGAGAATTATAGCGTCGATAGGCACCAGCTTGGAGCCGTGCCGCCCCGCGCGAATGTCAAAAATCTTCTGCTCCGCGGAGTCCATTATGGTCTGGACGTCCTCTCCCGAACTGCGGGCGTGGTCGACTATCTCCCCGCCGGCAGATATTAGGGCACGCAGATAGCTCTTCTCCCGGACAATAGCCGCGTAGGCCTCCACATTGCGGGTGGATGGCACTATCTGGGCCAGGGAAGCCAGATATATTTTGGCCTCGCTCTCGCTGGGGAAGACTTCTTCCCGGCAGGCAAGGTCAAGCACGGTGACGAAGTCCACTGGCTGCCCGGTGGTGAATAGACGCAACATAATCTCAAACAGGCGTTCATGCTCAGGCCTATAGAATGCCCCCGGGCGCAGGTTGTCTAGTACCAGCGCAAGGCAGCCGGAATCTACCAGAACGGCTCCCAGCACGCTCTGTTCGGCTTCCAGGCTGTAGGGCAGCTGGTCTCCAGCCACCTGTGTAAATGCGTTGTCGTAATAGGTTTGCGCCACGGTGTGCTCCCTTTGCAACTACAAATTGATAGATAATGACGCGCCCGTAGGGGACGATGATAATCGTCCCGACTTTACCTGAAATTACGGGGCGACTGCCATCGCCCCGTACATGTCGGTGTCTGACACTACTCGTCTTTAACCACAACAAAAACTTTGGCCACGACACCCGGATAGAGTTTTATCTCTGCGGTGTATGTCCCGTGGGCTTTTATATCGCTCTCCAGGCTGACTTTGCGCTTGTCCGCTTCGAGCCCCAGCTGGGCTTCGAGCTCTCCGGCCACTTCCTTAGCGGTGACAGAACCGAAAAGTTTGCCGCTTTCCCCAGCTTTGGCCACGATTTTAATTGACTTGCCCTCAAGAGACTTAGCCAGGTCCTGGGCCGCTTTGCGGTCTTTGGCTTCCCGGGCGGCATTGGCGGCTTGTTGGGCCTTGTACTCGGTCAGGGCCTGTGGCGTTGCCTGAACCGCCAGACCCTTCTTGATCAAAAAGTTTTTGGCATAGCCGTCACTGACCTTTACAAGGTCACCCTTTTTGCCGCTGCCCTGCACGTCCTCTTTTAGTATAACCTGCATAAAGCTTGCCCTCCCGTTGCTCATTTAAAATCTGTCTTAATAATTTAAATTGAATTTGCACGTGTCTCTTGTAGACAAGTTTTGATGTTAATTAGGCGCACTTAGTTTACATTTGTCGGCTACTGACTTTGAGGCTCACGGCTGCAATCGGCGTAGTAGCTGTCGATTGCAGCCACCAGTTTTTCGCGCACCGCAACCATGTCGTACTGCTCTGAGGGGAACTGGGCCGCAGCCATGGTTTGATGGCCGCCCCCGCCCAATTTTTCCATTATCAGCTGGACATTTACCCCACCCATTGAACGCCCTGAAACATTTATCAACTTGCCGTGAGGATAGACTATGAACGAGGCGTCCACCCCGCTGATGTTTATCAGCTCGTCCGCGGCTTGGGGGGCCACGATTTTTATGCCGTCAAAGCTCTGCTCGCCGGCTGCTATGGCGCAGCCCCGGTAAATCTCGGCGCTGGCGATAAGACCGACCTTTTGCCGATAACCCTCCATAGAAGAGGCAAATAGCTTGCGCACTTCGATTGTGTCCGCGCCAAGCCGCCGCAACCAGGCCGCAGCCTCAAAGGTGCGCACACCGGTGCGCATCATAAAGTTTTTGGTATCAAGCATTATGCCGGCCATCAGCGCTTCGGCTTCCACCTTGCCTATAGTGGGGCTGTCTGGGAAATACTGCACAAGCTCAGCCACCATCTCGCAGGTGGAGGAGGCGTAGGGCTCGTGGTAGAAGATTACCGCGCCCTCTATATGCCCGACCATCTTGCGGTGGTGGTCGATTACCACTACGTTACTCGCAGCCTGGTAGACCTCTTTTGATTCCAGCACTCCGGGCAGGTGGCAGTCCACAACTATCAGCAGGGTGCGCTGGTTTATGAGCGGGAGCGCCTCCTCTGGAGAGAGGAAGTCACCCGTGTCGTATCCGCTTGACAGCAATCGCTCAAGAAGGGGGTGGGCCAGGTTTTTCTCTTTGTCTATGCAAATACCCGAGTGTTTGCCCATTCCGCGCACAGCCTTGAGCATCCCCACGGCTGCCCCAAGGCTGTCCAAGTCGGCAAAGCGGTGGCCCATAACCAGCACGTTGCTGCTGGATTCAATCAGCTCGCCCAGTGCGCCCGCTATAATTCGGGTTTTGACCTTGGTGCGCTTCTCTATAGCCTTGCTCATTCCACCGTAGAACTCGTACCCGCTCCCGGTCTTGACCGCCGCCTGATCTCCGCCACGTCCCAAGCACATATCCACTGCCTGGCGAGCGCTCAGCTCGGCCTCGTGCAGGTTTTCAGCGTCCAGCGACATTCCAATACTGAGGGTCGGGGGCATCCGGCTGCCGTGTGCCATTCCCTTTACGGTGTCCAGCAGCCCGAACTTATCGGCCAGCACCTTGCGCACCCCTCGAGTTTCAATAACCGAGATAAACCTGTCCCGCGCAAGCATAGTGACATAACCGTGGTTCTGCGCGATATATTTTTCGATTACTCCTTCGATTTCGGTCATCAGCTGGGCACGCTCGCTGTCTTTGTAGTCTTGCTTTAGCGCCTCGTAGTTGTCCACAACCAGCAGCGCCACATTGGGCCGGGACTCGTGGTACTCCCGGGTAAAGTGTTTAAGCCGGGTATCGTCCACCATGTAAACAACGCTGGCACCGCGCTCTCCCGGCAGCGGGGCCACAACGAATATTGTGTATTTTTTATCCCCGTACTCCAAGTCGTATCCCTCGGGCGGGGAGGTGGTTTTTATCTCTATCCCAGGGAATAGCTCTTCGAAGTTTTCCCCGCGCATATCCCGGCCACCGAACACTGCCTCGGTGCAGAGCTGGTTATGCCAGACAATTTCCCCTGTGCCAATCACGCTGATCACCGGGGTTGGCAGCTCGGAATACGCTCCGCTCATTGCCTGTTTTATCGCCTCTGCCACTTCGCTGAGCAAAGCGCGGGACTGATTGTTCAACGTGCGCAGCTTTATAAGAGCCACAACAAAAGCCACCAAAGTTACCGACACAGAGGCATAAAACCAAGTGCGCTCCAGGAAGAAAATCACGCCGCAAAGCAGGGCGGCAAGGCCCATTAGCGCAAGAGCTATCGGCGTAAATAACCTGAATTTTTGTTCCATAATGGACTCCTGTGACGGTACAATTGTATAGCTGCTTCCATTATAGCACAGATGATTACCCAGAAACAACCCTAACAATTGGTGGAAAATGTCAAAACACCAGTACGCGAAAAGGGCGGATTTTATATCCGCCCTTTTCAGCTTGTCAAAGAAATACAATATAGTTTGAGCGGGAGTTCCGAGGGCTGGAGCAAAGAGCACTCCCGGCGCGTTGCGCCATCTCCCTCCCAGATAGAGGCAGCCTCCCCCTCTAGGAGGGGGAGGCTGCGGGGGGAGTGACTTTTACGCAACCGCTGTTATAGGGGAGGTGGTTCCGTGCCAGTCTAGGTTTGCCGTGGCGCCTGTTGTAAAGGCGATTTTCAATCGCCCGCGGCTTACCGCAAACCTGTCATTGTAAGGGCCGCGTGCGCCCCTGCGCGGCCCGCTAGTTTCCAGTGGCATTCCGTGCGTGGCACTGAAGTCCAAGGTCAAGACCAAATTTCAAATCAGCCTGCGGGCTGATTCAATATGTGGAAGCTGGGCGGTCGGGGATGGAACCCCGACCCTACAGCGCCAGGTTGGGGCAAAGCACGGGGCCTGATGTAAACCGCGGGCGACGCGGGCTTTGCGACTTTAGTTACGCAGTTCTCCCCTACAACCCCAAATTCCCCGCGTTACCATGAGGGCTGGACTTCCCATGCCAGACCAGATTCTTCCTTTTTTGAAAGACTGAAGGGCGGATATAAAATCCGCCCTTGCGAGTACCGGGTGTTTTTTCTGACGTAGGTGGTGACTGTCGGGACGCGCGGGGGCGCGTCCCCTACTAATCTACCTCTTGTATGACCGGAAGAATCATTGGGCTGCGCTTGGTCATCTGCCAGAAGTAGTCGCCCAGATCGTCCTTGACTTGCTGTTTGAGGAAGTTCCACTCCCTGGCCTTGCCCTTCATGCAGCGCTCGATAGAATCCCGGGCTATGGTGCGCGCACGGCCTATCATGTCCTCGGATTCCCGCACATACACAAAGCCGCGGGAGACTATATCCGGCCCGGAGAGTATCTCGCCGGTGTCGCCATTGACAGTTGTTACAACTACAATCAGGCCGTCCTGTGCCAGGTGCTTACGGTCACGGAGCACCACACTGCCCACGTCGCCCACGCCCAGGCCGTCTACCAGCACTTTGCCGGCTTGCACGGTATCTACGACACCTATGCCGTCTTCGTTTATCTCTACCACCTTGCCGATGTCGGTGATGAGTACCCGACTGGGATCGATTCCCATGCTGACGGCGGTCTCGGCATGGTGTTTGAGGTGTTTGTACTCCCCGTGCACCGGCATAAAAAACTTGGGCTTTGTCAGCGCGATAATAGTCTTTTGCTCGTGCTTGCAGGCGTGGCCGGAGACGTGGATGTCGAACATCTTTTCGTAGACCACTTTGGCGCCGGATTTAAGCAGCTCGTTGACGACTTTGGTCACCAGCTTCTCGTTGCCGGGTATGGGGCTTGCAGAAATGATTATACAGTCACTTGGGCCTACAGTCACTTTGCGGTGGTCGCCCATGGCCATCCGGGTGAGGGCGCTCATCGGCTCGCCCTGGCTGCCGGTGGTTATAATGACTACCTTATCGTGCGGGTATTTGCCCGCCGCGTCGATGTCGATGAGTATGCCTGACGGAATGTTAAGATACCCTAGCTCGAGGGCCTTTGCCACTACGTTGGCCATGCTGCGGCCCTGCACGGCTATTTTGCGGCCGTATTTTGACGCCGCGTCCACAATCTGCTGCACTCTGTGCACATTCGAGGAGAAGGTCGCCACCAGGATTCTCTTATCTGGGTAGAGGGCAAAAATTTTGTCCAGGTTTTCGCCCACGGTGCGCTCGCTCTGGGTCGAGCCTTCGCGTTCGGAGTTGGTGGAGTCGCTCATCAGCGCCAGTACGCCTTTGCTGCCCAGCTCTCCAAAGCGGGCCAGGTTGATTATCCCGCCGTCTATAGGAGTGAAGTCGATTTTGAAGTCCCCGGTGTGGATAAGTGTTCCCGCTGGGGTGTGGCAAGCTATCGCGCAGGCGTCTGGGATAGAGTGGTTGACGCCAATGTACTCTATGCTGTTCTGGCCAAGCTGTATGACATCCCCGGGGCTGACCACGTTTAGGGTTATCCTGCCCAGCAGGCCGTGCTCTTTGAGCTTGTTTTCGATAAGGCCAATTGTTAGCTTGGAGCCGTAAACCGGCAGCTTTACCTGCTTGAGCAAGTAGGGCAACGCGCCGATATGATCCTCATGCCCGTGTGTGATAAATACACCTTTTACTGTATCCTGAATTTGCAGGACATAGGCGAAATCGGGTATTACCAGGTCGACGCCCGGCATGCTCTCATCCGGGAAAGTCAGTCCGCAATCGATTAGAAAGCTCTCCCCCGCCGACTCGATGACGGTTAAGTTTTTGCCTACTTCTCCAAGGCCGCCCAGGTGGGTAATTCGTACGCTTGGTGGCTTGCGCTTGGGTCTGCCCGGCCCTCTCTTCCGCCCCTGATTTTTGGGCGCGGCGGCCTCCTGGTTGGGCCCAGCCGCTTTATTCGGCATGGGGCCGGCTGGTTTAGCTTGGTTGGGCTGTGCCTGTTTAGCCGTATTGGGCTGGCTCTGTTCGACAGGTTTTTGTGTTTTTTTAGGTGGGCGACCCCGCCTTTTTTGCTCTCTGGGCGGCTGGGCTGGCTGCGCGGCTTGCGCAGTCTGCGCAGGCTGTTGCCCGGTTTGCGCCGCGCTCTCGGCCGCTGCCTTCTTTTTGGGTGGGCGGCCTCTGCGCTTCTTCTCGTGCTCTTCGGCCGGTTTGTTCTCGTTTTGTCTTGGCACCAATATTACCTCCGTTAAATATTTGCAAGTTTATGATTATATTCCGGATTAACCAACAGGCAAACAGCACCCTAGACCCCTATGCAATTTCGCGTTGGGGCGGGTGGTTTTCCCTGTATTATTCTTTTGTAACCGCACATGCCCTGAGCTGGCGAAGCAGCCGCTCGCGTCGCTGAAACAACGCGTGCCACCCTAGGCATCGTATAGTGGAAAATCCACATAATCCCAATTATTTTACACTCTTTGTCCGGTTTTGTCAAGTGGTATTTTTTGTGGGGTCACGCAAACGCATGAGTGCACAAGACATTTGTATGGACGCCCATTGGCCGTCTGCGATTAGCCGCGTGCTTATCAGACCACGGACGCGCAATGCGCGCCCCTACAACCAATCAGCGGTTTTGCGACTTTAGTTGAGCGGTCGTCTCTACTGGTTTTCCATAGCGCGCCGCAGTAGCTCTTCGGTGCTTTGGCAGAGCTCTTTGGCGACTTCGGCGTTGACGGCTTCGGCTAGTATGCGCAAGGCCCCGCCTTTTTTCATCGGCTTGATGAGCACGATGCCTTTGCTTCTCTCCACCAGCACACCTTCACCTATGCCACCGGATTGCTCGGCGCCCAGGCCGCTCAACAGGGCGGCGGGGTTGCCTTGGGTTTGCAGTGTGCGCACGCTTACTTCAAAGGTCGCGAGCTTTTCGAGCAAACTTTTTACCCCACCACTTCGCCTGGCCATACGCAGGAAGATTATGCTCTGCATGAGCGCGTCCCGGCTCCACATTTGGGTCCTGGCGAGTTTTCTTGCCTCAAGGTCGCTGTTATCGGCGGGGGTGCTCAAGTAGCGCAATACCTGCCTGCCCAGCAATTTTGCCTGGGTATCTATTGCCCGTGGGGCGTCGAATGGCAGGGCTATATCCTGATCTCGCTCCATCTCACCGGAGGCGCAGACGGCCAGAATGGTGTGGTGGCGAATAGTACCACCGCCCTGCGGGTCCCAGATGCGCACTTTGTCGCCTTGGGAGTTTATCTCGATGGTTAGAGGGTTTTCGCCGCCCATATTGCAGCCCAGGGTTTGCAAGGCCTCGCGCAGGGTGGCGGTGATTATTGGGTTTTTGCTACTCACCTCCACGCTCATTCCGTCAAGGCCGCCGGGGGCAAAGCGGGTGAGCTGAGAGCGGTAGAGCGACCCCACGCCGGACATGTCGACTTTATCTCCCACTCTGTCGTAAGGTGCGCGGACAAACTCGCCGCGGGAGATGAGAATTTCAGTTTCGCGCTCGAGAGCGCGGGTGGCCGGCATACCGTCGCTTAGCAGGCGAATCCAGGCGCGGTGGTCGCCCCGGATAAACGCACTTATTTCCAGGTTGCAAAAACTTGCGCAGAACTCAAGCTGCGCGCCAAAACTGGCACCAAAATCGATAGCCTGAGCGCCGGTGGACTGCACCCCCGCGCAGAGCGCAGCCTTCATGACCTCGGCGGCGCGGCCAGGGCCACAGCCTACGGCTACTCTGCCAGCAGGGTTTTTGCTGCCCAGAGCCGCCCCTACCCGCGCGCAGAATTCAGGGGTAATCTCCACGCCTATTTGGCCGGTGATACCGCTGTCGTCAAAGAAGTCGCGGGCAGCGACGCCGACGCGCAGGTGTACGTTTACGCGCGCGCCTTCCTCCACCCGTTTGTGGTTCCAAACTTTTACGCCGGGGGCCAGGGTGGCTTGCTCGCCGACAATCGCGCCGGCGCCGACGGTCGAGCCCTCAAACAGCATGGCGCCCGCCTTGACCGAGGCCCCGGCACAAACAAGGGAGCCGGTCAGCCGGGCCCGCCGGGCAATGTGCGCGCCTTGCAGGACAATGCTGCCGCTAACCCGCGCGCCTCTGCCTATGGTACAACCGTCGTCCAGGACGCTGCCGGACTCGATTACGGCGTCATCTTCGATGAGAACGCCCCGGCCTATATACACCGGCGGTATGATTTTGGCAGCGCCTTGCCCGAGCTTGACACCGCCCGACGGGTAGAGCCCGGGAACATTGCAGTTTATCTTTCCGTGTAGAAGGTCTTGCTGGCAGGCGATATAGCTGTCAAGGTCGCCGATGTCGCACCAGTAGCCGGTGCCTTCCCAGCAGTTTAGGCGCTCGCCCGCGCTGAGCAGCAGCGGGAAAAGGTTTTGAGCGAAGTCGTACTTTGTGTCCGGAGGAATCTGCTCGAGCGCCGTGCGGGAGAGCATATAGATACCGGTGTTGGCAATATCGCTCACCGCCTGGGAAAATGCGGGTTTCTCGATAAAGCCGGTAATCTGCCCGGCGCTGTCGGCGGCGATAAGACCGTATTCTCGGGGATCGGCCACCCGTTTGCCTATGATGCTTACCGCCGCGCCACTGCTTTTGTGGGCGGCGGCGAAGGCGCCTAGGTCAAAGTCGCACATGGCGTCCCCGCTGATCACCAGGACGTTGTCATCTTCGGGGCCGCAGGCATTTTTGACACTGCCGGCGGTGCCCAGGGGGCTGGTCTCCTCGACAAAGCGCAGGTCAATTCCGGCGTAATTGCCCTCGGGGAAGTAATCTATAACTTGCCCGGGCAGGTACCGCAGTGTGAGCGCCGCTTCGGTGACGCCGTGGCTACCCAGCAGCTCGAGGATATACTCGAGTATTGGCCGGCCGCACAGCCGGGTCATCGGCTTTGGTATATCGCAGGTAAGTGGGCGCAGCCTTTGGCCTTCGCCGCCCGCCATGATTACGGCTTTCACAATAATTCCACCCTTCAGCTATGTTGGTAGAATTATTGGTAGATTTTTTTGTTTTAGTCGTGGGGGATGGGGGGAAATTTGTTGGTGTAGGGGCGATTATTAATCGCCTGTCGGATGACACGACCACTAATCACCCACATATGGTGGTTAAGTTATCTGAATATGGACAGATCATACGATCTGAGATTTGTAAAATTTCCGCGCATTATGAAGGGGTTGTCGTCGATAAACATGTTGTCATGCCAAATCATACAGTTTCTACAATAATTCAACAATTAACGGGCTTAAAAATTGCCACAAGGGTTGGATGGTTTTAAAGTCAAGGGGTTTTAAAGATCAAGGTCAAGACCAAATATTGATTCAGCCTGCGGGCTGGGCATATTGTACCGCTCATGCCGCGGGGGCACTTACTTTTCTTGTCTCGCCAAGAAGAAGTAAGCAAAAGAAGGCGACTGGGGGAGAACCGGGAGAGCTCGAAGGGCACTCGCTCTCAACTCCCCCAGACCCCCTCTATACGGACAGGTTAGCGAAGACCGGAGTGTTTGTACGTGTGCAATTCTCGCGAGCTCCCGGCTTGTCAACAGAGGCGGGAGTGACAGCAGACGCCCTTGAACTTCAAGCCCTTGGCCACCCGCAAACTTACCCAGCCGCTATGCGAGCCCGGGGTTAGAGTAAGGAATTCTCGCGGTGAGGTGTTTGCCGCTAACTGCACCGTTACTGACGAACACGCTGGCTGCGGAGCTGCACCACCCGTAGAGCCCAACTACCGCCCCCACCAACGTGCCCTTGACCTACCAGTGGGGGCCGCCTGGGGGAGTTGTTTGCGACTGGTCTTGGAGCAAACCCGGTCCTCCCCCAGTCGCCTTTCTTTTGCTTACTTTCTCTTTGGCGAGACAAAGAAAAGTATGTGCCCCCGCGGCATGAGCGGTACACTATTCTCGCCCGTAGGCGAATTCAAATCAAGTCCTTGACCACTGACCTTGAGCTTGAACTTGACCCTGGCGGCCGGGGATGGAACCCCGACCCTACAGCGCCAGGTTGGGGTAAACCAGAGGCCCGATGTAAACCACGGGCGGGATGACCCCGCACCTACAATGATGGGTTCGCGAGGAAAGGCGGGACACGCAGGGGCGAAGCCCCTACAACGTTAGACCTTGACCTCAAAACTCTTATCCTCAAAAACCACCTACCCATTGGGGCAATTTTCAAGTCCGTTGACTATAAAACGATATGTTTCAAGACAGATTGGATTTCCATTTGGCAAAACCACATCATCCGCAATGAAGCTGATTATAGGCGCATATGGCAATACATAGACGAAAACCCCGCAACCTGGCCGCAAGATTGCTATTATACGAACAAGCAACCTAGCCCCTAACACATAAAAGATCAGAGGCAACCCGCCATGGGCTGCCTCTGATCTTTATAATCGGGCCAGTTTCGCTTTTTTAGAAATTATCCCGCGCTTTTTGCGTGGTGTGCAGGATGTGGTGGGCCTTCTCGCTGCCGGGACTACCCAGCCAGATGTCGTAGAGCTCTTTGACTTGCGGGTTGTTGTGGGACTTGCGGTGCTCGGCAGTCCTGTCTTGGTTGTAGAGCACCTGCGAACGCAGGCCCTTGAGGTCGGTGAAGCTGCGCACGTAGCCAATCTGGATTGGCTGGCCACCGCCGTTGATGCAGCCGCCCTGGCAGCCCATCATCTCGATAAAGTGGTATTTCTTTTCGCCCGTCTTCACCTTTTTGAGAAGCTCTTCGGCGTTGCTCAAACCGGATGCAACCGCAACGTTGATCTCTTTGCCTCCGATACGGTAGGTGGCTTCTTTTACGCCGTACATGCCGCGCACTTCGGTGAAGTCAATCGGGGCGTCGGCGTTGCCGCCAACCCAATCCGCGGCTGTGCGCAGAGCAGCCTCCATAACGCCGCCGCTGGTGCCAAATATTTTGCCGGCTCCGGTTGCGTCGGTGAACAAGCTGTCAAATTTCTCGTCGGGCAGATCGACAAACTCGATGCCCGCGCGCTTCATCATACGGGTGATTTCGCGGGTGGTGAGGGCTACGTCGCAGTCGGGTACGCCGGCCGCGGACTCGTCTTCGCGGCTAACCTCGAACTTTTTGGCGGTACATGGCATTACGCCGACCACAAAAATATTTTCGGGCTTAAGGCCCTTCTTCTCAGCGTACCAGGTCTTGACAATAGCGCCCAGCATCTGCTGCGGCGATTTGCAGCTGGAAAGATTGGGCACAAAGTCGGGATGGTAGTGCTCGCAGTACTTGACCCAGCCGGGGGAACAGGAAGTGATAAGCGGCAGGTTCTCCCCGCTCTGCAGACGACCGATAAGCTCGGTGGCTTCTTCCATGATAGTCATGTCCGCGCCAAAGTTTGTATCAAGTACCGAGTCAAAGCCTAGGCGGCGCAGAGCTGCAACCATCTTGCCAGTAGCGTCGGTGCCGATAGGCATACCAAAGCCTTCGCCTATGGTCGCTCTGATAGAGGGTGCGGTCTGGACAACCACATGCTTGGTGGGATCGTTTAGAGCAGCCCAGACTTCATCGGTTTGGTCTTTCTCGGCTATGGCCGCGGTTGGGCAAACAACTATGCACTGCCCGCAGCTCACGCAGGGAACTTCGCCAAGGTTAAGGTCGAAAGCACTGCCGATCTGCGTTTTGAACCCGCGGTAGTTGGGGCCTATAACGCCCACTCTTTGCTGGTCTTTGCAGACCGCGCTACAGCGCCGGCAAAGGATGCATTTTTTGTTGTCGCGGGTCATGTGAACTGTGCTGTCGTCGAACTCGCTTGCCAGTATTTCGCCCTCGTAGGGGTTTTCGGTCTCCACCCCAAAGAACCAGCAAAGCCTTTGGAGTTCACAGTTGCCATTGCGGATACAAGAAAGGCACTCGCGGTTGTGGTTGGAAAGGATAAGGTCGAGTGTTACCCGGCGGGAATACTGCACCTCCAGGGTGTTTGTAAGCACTTCCATGCCCTCAAATACAGGGTATACACATGCGGCCACAAGGGGAGTTTTGGCTCCCTTTACTTCGACAACGCAGATACGGCAGGCGCCAATCTCGTTTATCCCCTTGAGATAGCACAGGGTGGGAATCTCAATATTGGCCTGGCGGGCGGCTTCAAGTATGGTAAATTCTGCGGGCACGCTGAGGGCCATGCCGTTTATTTTGATATTAACATTGCTCATTATTTAGCTTCTCCTCCTAACGAAAATCACCATCTGCAACTCTGTGATGCGGAGCGCGTAGTGGCGCCCTTCGGCCACGGAGTCGCGAGCCATGGGTGCAGGCTCAGCCTGCCTATTGCTTTATAATAGCGTTGAATTTGCACTTCTCTATGCAGACGCCGCACTTTATGCACTTGTCTTGATCGATTACGTGCTTTTCCTTAACCTTGCCGATGATGGCGTTGGTCGGACAGACCTTGAGGCAAAGGGTGCAACCAATGCACTTTTCGGGAATGATGCTAAAGCTTAGAAGGTCGGTGCAGACCCCAGCCGGGCATTTCTTGTCGTTTACGTGGGCCTCGTACTCTTCCCTAAAGTACTTGAGGGTTGAGAGCACCGGGTTGGGCGCTGTCTGCCCTAGGGCGCAAAGGGAGTTCTTGATTATGTAGTGGCAGAGCTCTTCCATCTTCTCGAGGTCGCCGGGCTTGCCTTTGCCCGCCGCAAAGCGGTCGAGCATCTCCAGAAGGCGCTTGGTGCCTATCCGGCAAGGGGTGCACTTGCCGCAGCTCTCATCCACTGTGAAGTCCAGGAAGAAGCGTGCGATGTCCACCATGCAGCTATCTTCATCCATGATGATAAGACCGCCCGAACCCATCATCGAGCCGATGGACTTGAGGCTCTCGAAATCGATGGGCACATCGAGGTGCTCAGACGGGATACAGCCGCCCGAAGGCCCGCCGGTTTGGGCTGCCTTGAATTGTTTACCGCCCGGGATGCCGCCGCCAATTTCCTCGACGATTTCCCGCAGGGTTGTGCCCATGGGGACTTCAACCAAGCCAATATTTTCAATCATACCGCCCAGGGCGAAAACCTTGGTGCCCTTGGAGGTCTCGGTACCCATAGAGCTAAACCACTCGGCGCCATTGAGAATGATGCGCGGAATGTTCGCATAAGTCTCAACATTGTTGAGGACAGTGGGCTTGCCAAACAGGCCCTTGACCGCCGGGAAAGGCGGGCGGGGACGAGGCTCACCGCGGTTGCCCTCAATGGAGGTGATGAGCGCGGTCTCCTCGCCGCAGACAAAAGCGCCTGCACCCAAGCGGTATTCAAGGTCGAAGTTAAAGCCGCTGCCTAAGATGTTTTCGCCCAGCAGCCCGGCTTCTTTAGCCTGCTTGATGGCGATATCCAGACGACTTACGGCAATTGGGTACTCAGCGCGCACATAGACATAACCCTTGTCCGCACCAACGGCGTACCCGGCTATGGCCATGGATTCAATAATTACGTGGGGGTCACCCTCCAGGACCGAGCGGTCCATGAATGCACCGGGGTCGCCTTCGTCGGCGTTACAAGCAACGTACTTTTGGCCCGGGGGCTGAGCCGCCGCAAAGGACCACTTCAGACCGGTGGGGAAGCCCGCGCCGCCACGACCGCGTAAGCCGGAGGCTTTAATCTCTTCGATAACTTCTTCCGGCGTCATCTCGGTTACAACTTTGGCAAGAGCTTTGTAGCCGTCAAATGCTATGTATTCTTCCAGAACCTCGGGGTCGATTACGCCGCAATTACGCAGAGAGACGCGCTCTTGCTTGCGGTAGAAGTTGGTGTCGTCCCACGCGGAGACGCTGCCGTCATCCCGCACGGTCTCTTTGTAAACAAAGCGAGTGACTATTCGACCTTTGAGTAGATGCTCTTCCACTATCTCGGGGATGTTCTCGACCTCAACCCGCGAGTAGAAGGTGCCTTCGGGGTAGACAATAACGATCGGGCCCAGGGCGCACAGCCCAAAACACCCGGTCTGTACAACTTTGACTTCGTCTTTAAGGCCTTGCTTTTCTATCTGCTCGTTTAGGGCTTTGATGATAAGCATAGCGCTTGAGGAAACACAGCCGGTTCCCGCGCATACCAGTACATGTGATCTTTCCATCTAAACTTTCAACCTCCCTGAATTAGTCGGTAAATTGTAAAGAATCTTTAGGCGAGCCCCCGTATGATTTCGCCGGCTTTTTGTGGGGTCACCTTGGTGTAAATCGCTTTGTCCTTACCGGGAGCCAGGACTTCAAACATAGGCTCGTTTGCGCAGTCTCCCCGGCAGTCGCTGAGGCTAACCTGTACTTCCAGCCCCGCTTTGCCAACTTCCTGGGTAATCGCCGCCAGCACATCCCGCGCACCCGCGGCAATTCCGCATTCACCCATGCTAACAACCACCTTGACGCCCTTGTGGTGGTCATTGCGGATAAACATTCCTTTAGAGAATTTTTCCTGCACTTCTACCAGTTCCGCAACAGACTTCATAAACATTTTCCTCACTTCCGCTCAATACTTTGACAAAAATAAGACAAAATGGTGCAATATAACATCGCGCTCCGCGCGATTAGGCCTTTGTTTTTCAGCTGACAGGTCGAATTGTACCCTATGTATTTGTCGCTAGTGTAGTTAAAGTGTAAACACAAAGTTAATCTTAAGCTGAATGTTGTATGGTGGGGCTCTTGTACGCATCGTAATGCGGGAAATTACTATTTGTTAGGGAAATATCTATCCGCAATATGTATGAGTCAAACTACCTTGTACACGCACCAAGTGGTATTATAGCACAAAGATTTTATAAAATCTATGCTT
The DNA here is from genome assembly GCA_009780025.1 of Oscillospiraceae bacterium. Lineage (GTDB taxonomy): Bacteria > Bacillota > Clostridia > Oscillospirales > Ruminococcaceae > WRAV01. Next base: position 21,313 of record WRAV01000029.1, read on the forward strand.
TGATGCACAATAATAAAGAAGTTTTTTTATCTGTCTTGCTGCAAAAAAAGCATTTATCTGCCTTGCAATTCTTTGTGCGTGACTTTACATAAATACAGCACCCATTGTATAATAAGCCAAGACAGGCGTATACAATAGGTGCAATGTTAAAATATATGCCAAAATTCTTTTTCACAAGGCAGTCGTCGTTTTATACAGCATATTGTCGACTAGGTAGGCCGTCATATATGTAGGAGGAGACAGCATGGGAACAGTTAAATGCGTGGAAAGTGCCGGTGAGCTTGGGACTGCGTACAATATAAGGTTCAAGGTATTTGTGGACGAGCAGAATGTCCCTGTAGAGCTTGAGCTGGATGAGTACGATAACGATGCCGTTCATATGCTCGCTTTGGAGGGTGGAGTGGCTGTCGGGTGCGGTAGAGTGGTGTTCTTTGAAGGTTACGCAAAGATTGGCAGAGTAGCTGTGCTGAAGGAGCATCGCGGTCGTGGTCATGCCAAAATGATTTGCGAGAAGCTGATTGACATTGCGCGAGAGCAGGGCTCACGCAAAGCTGTTCTCGATTCCCAATGCAGCGCGGAGGGGTTTTACCGTAAGCTGGGGTTTGAGCCCGAGGGCGAAGTGTTTGATGATGCTGGAATTGAGCATGTGCGGATGGTGAAAACGTTGTAGGCTGGCTTAATCAGCCTCATTACCGACCTGCGCGTTACGCCGCATTGTCAGCATAATCTACAATCGCAACCTCTTTGACAAGCTTTTCCAATTTATCAATAATAGCTTCTAAGTTTTGCATTACATCGTCGGAAAAGTATGCTTCGCCGCATTGCTTGCACACAAAGGCCGGCACATTTTTTACGATTATCACGCACCTGTCTAATGTCACAACGTGAGTTTTTAGTTTAGGCTCTACGCTGCCTTTGCAGTGGAAGCAGTCCATCATTTTAATCCGCCTTCCTTTCTGGTCTTAAAGTCGGCTTGCCAGTTGTCTAAATCCGGGCGATATGCGGTTATCATACAGCATGCAACGGACGGGTTGAGCCCAATAACAATATGGAGCGGTTTGCCGGCCCTACATCTGCCAAATATCAAACAGCTTGGGAACGGCGAATCGTCCGGGTACTGCTCTATTATTCCCCCGTTTTCGATGCATTCAATCAAGTCTGCGCGTTTGATACCGCGCTCGCGTAGGCGTATGGCTATGTGTTCAGTCCATACGATTTTGCGCTGAGATACGAGGGATTGTATTTGGGATATGTCTATTGAAGGCATCATTTACCACCTATCAATTTCGCTGTGTCATTTGTAAAGGAAAAACCTCTACGGGGAACCTGTACAACAATTCGTCGCCTACCTAAACCGGCTAGCTCGCTTCCCAATGCACCGCCGCCCTCCTCGCTAAACTCGCCGACAAATCAAGCAGGCGCTGGTTCCTGCTTCCCCTAAACGGCAAAGTGAGGTCGCGCTGTTCTTGTTCGTACGGCCCGTCGACAAGCAGGTCAATCATTCCCAGCAGCTGGGCTAGTGGCAGATTATCCACCATCATCTCAAGCAATTGCTCGAATGTGTAGCCGGTGAAGCAGATAATGTCTTTGCCCCGCTCGCGCGCACCTTGGGCTAAAGGTAACAGCTCGCTCACCCGGGCAAGAGGCTCCCCCCCGCTAAAGGTTATGCCTTTTAGCAGGGGGTTTTTTTCGAGCATGTCGAGTATAGTTTCTGTCGGCATTTCCTGCCCGCCGTCAAAATCATGGGTCTGGGGGCTGTGACAGCCTGGGCAATTGTGGGGACAGCCTTGGGTGAACACTACCAGCCGCAGGCCCGGACCGTCCACTATGCTTTGCGCTACGATTCCCGCGATGCGGATGTTCACGATTTCTGGCCTTGCTCAGCGAAGAGGATGGCGGGTTGAGGGACTGGTTGAGTCAAATCATGCTTTACCCGTTCGGATTCTTCGATGCGCTTTGCGTCGTTGAATCGGTCGAGGGTGCCTACCAGGTACCCGGTGATTCTGCGTATCCGCTCGAACTTGGCGCCGTCTTTTTCCACCCTGCCGCAACGGGGACATTCGCTGTCGATGATGCCGTTGTAGCCGCATGCCGGGTCGCGGTCGAGCGGGTGATTTATCGAACCGTAGCCCACCCCGGATTCCTTCATCTGCCGCACAATGGCCTCGAAGGCCTCGATGTTGTTTACGGGGGAGCCATCCAGCTCGACGTATGTTATATGTCCGGCGTTGGTCAGCGCGTGGTAGGGCGCTTCTATGCGGATTTTCTCGAAGGCGTTGATGTCGTAGTAGACGGGGATGTGGAAAGAGTTAGTGTAGTATTCACGGTCAGTGATGCCGGGGAGTACGCCAAACTTTTTGCGGTCTATGCGGACAAAACGACCGCTAAGCCCTTCGGCGGGTGTGGCTAGCAGGGAGTAGTTGAAGCCGGACTCCCGGGCCTTCCTGTCGACGGTGGAGCGCATAAAGCCGATTATATCCGTACCCATGTTCTGGGCTTCCTGGGTTTGGCCGTGGTGGGTGCCAATAAGCGCCACCAGCGCTTCGGCCAGGCCGATAAAACCTATGGTGAGCGTGCCGTGCTTGAGCGCCTCGCCTATAGTGTCGTCCAGGCCCAGCTTGTCGGAGTCCATCCAGATGCCCTGGCCCATCAGGAATGGGAAGTTGCGAACTTTCTTCTGGGCGACAATGCGGTAGCGGGCCATCAACTGGTCGCAGACAAGGTCGAGCTTGCGCTCGAGTTCTTCGAAGAAGAAGTCCACGTTGCCGTTGGCGTTGAGGGCAATCCGCGGCAGGTTGATAGAGGTAAAACTCAGGTTGCCGCGGCCAAAGGTGGTCTGGCGGGAAGGGTCGTTTACGTTGGCGATAACCCGGGTGCGGCAGCCCATGTAGCCCACTTCGGTTTCGGGGGCTCCTTCGCGGTAGAACGCCTTGTTGAAGGGTGCATCCAAAAAGCTGAAGTTGGGGAAGAGCCGCTTGGCGCTGACAGCGCAGGCCAGCCGGAAGAGGTCGTAGTTGGGATCTTCGATGTTGTAGTTGACGCCCTCTTTGACCTTGAAGATGTGTATGGGGAAGATAGGGGTCTCACCGTTGCCCAAGCCGGATTCAGTTGCCAGCAGTATCGACTTAGTCACCAGCCTGCCCTCGGGGCTTGTGTCGGTGCCGTAGTTGAGGGAAGAGAATGGTATCTGCGCACCCGCCCGGGAGTGCATGGTGTTTAGGTTGTGCACCACGGCCTCCATGGCCTGGTAGGTACTGCGCTCAACCTCGGCCTTTGCGTGCTTACGGGCAAATTGCAGGGCCTTGGCGCAATCCAACTCGCCTTCGCAGTCGAGGTCTTCGAGCATAGGGGTTATAGCCTCGTCGAAGCCGTTGTCGCCGGCCAGTGTCGGGCTTATCTCGCTGTCTTGCTCTACCGCGAGCACCATCTGCTTGATGGTGTCGGCAGTGACTTCTATCCCGGCGTAGTCCAGAGCTTTTTCCAGGTTCTTTATGTACAGCTTGCGGTAGGTTTTCTGCACCCCTTTGCCCATAGCGAAGTCAAAATTGGGTATGCTCTGCCCGCCGTGCTGGTCGTTTTGGTTGGATTGGATCGCTATGCAGGCGAGGGCCGCGTAGCTCTGAATATCCTGCGGTTCGCGGATATAGCCGTTGCCAGTGGAAAAGCCGCCGTCGAACAGTTTGCCTATATCTATCTGGCAGCAGGTGGTGGTCAGGGTGAGGAAGTCCATGTCATGTATGTGGATCTCGCCCTCGTTGTGAGCCTTGGTGTACTTGGGGTCGAGTATAAACATCTGGTAGAACTGCTTGGCCCCCTCGGAGCCGTACTTTAGCATGGTGCCCATGGCGGTGTCGCTGTCTATGTTTGCGTTTTCGCGCTTTATATCGCTGTCGGCCGCCTCTTGGAATGTGAGGTTCTCGAAGGTGCGCATAAGTCCGGTGTTCATCTCCCTCACTTGGGTGCGCTTGGCCCGGTAGAGAATAAACTCCTTGGCTGTGCGCGCGTGGCCGTTCTCGATGAGAATCTTCTCAACGGCGTCCTGTATTTTCTCAACGCTCGGGGGGACGTCCTTGTACTCGTTGCCCAGGTACTCCTCCACTTTTACAGCAAGATCAAGAGCAATCTCGTAGTTACTGCCGCCCAAAGATTTGGCCGCACCGTAAATGGCGTCAGCTACTTTTTTTCGGTCGTAGATAACCGTTCTGCCGTCCCGCTTTACTATTGTCTGAATCATTGTTGCCTCCCAAAACGTGGTGTTATTCGCTGTCTTATCCGTTATCTCGGCCGCAATATAGCGCGGGAGCTCTGTCTGTGTGCACTATATATTGCGTTTTGCAGCATGAATACATTTTATAGGTTGGGGTGGCGTTTGTCAATATGTTTGCAGGTATATAAGCAGGCAATATTTGGAGAATGTTTATCCATAAAATTTGTATACTTTGTCTGCAGCCCGTCGAAAATCATCGAACTTAGAACAGTGGTTTTTCTTTGGTGAAGACTTTGCCCAACACTTCTTCGTCCCCGGTGAGCAGGGCGAGTATACCCTTGTATACGGTGAGTGGGGCGTTGAGGAACCGCCGCCTCAAGTTCTCGCAGTCCTGGGCGGTGGGTGCAAACACCCGCACCGACACAAGCTGACCTTCTTCGCTCGGCAGGGCAAGCTCGAGGTCGAAGCCGCCACTCTCTCGCGGAGTCTGGGTTATCTCTACTTGGGCTAGGCGGCGCTCCTGAGCCAGTAAAAGCTGGCAGGCATGCAGCGACTTTTCCCGGACGGTGAGGGGCAGGTTTTTCTCGAACTCCTTGCCGGCGCGGGCCCCCAGAGCGGTGGCGGTATACTCACCCGGTGGCTCTCCCTTGTGGGAGATGTGCCCGGTTTCGAGCAGCTTGTCCAGTATGTAGGCAAGCTCAAAGTAGTTGACCAGCCCCTGCCCGCTAAGGGCCGCGTAGAGCCGGTCGAAGTTGATGGGCTGCCCCAGCGCCGAGAGCAAATGACAGAGCAGCATCTTTACTTCGATTTGGGTTGTGGGGGAACCGGGTTTTACGCCGGCTTTGAAAATATCGTTTTCCATGTGTTCACGTATAATGGAGTTATCTCTTTTCAAGGGGTATCTCCATTACTTTTCCTTTCGTAGATTTTGTTATATTGGCGGGAGTAGCTACCCGGCAGATATAATAGATGTGGCGCTGCGGATTTG
>WRAV01000030.1 GCA_009780025.1 Oscillospiraceae bacterium
CCTTGAACTGGACCTTGACCAATCGGCGCGTCGAGGTCGCCGCGCCCTACAAGGGGTGTCCGTGGAAGCTGGGCGGTCGGGGATGGAACCCCGACCCTACAGCGCCAGGTTGGGGTAAACCAGAGGCCCGATGTAAAACCTACGGGCGGGAAAATCCTGCCCCTACAGCGCCAGGCTTGTGGGGATTAGCGGGACGCCCGGGTGTGCGTCCCCTACAACGACAGGCCTGGGCAAACCAGGGGGCCCGATAAACCTGCGGGTGGGAAAACCCTGCCCCTACAGCGTTAGGTTCGTGTGGAGAGGCGGGCCGCACAGGGGTGCGGCCCCTACAATTCCGGGGAATGCGGGTTCACATGTATCATACAATGCTTCACCTTCGGGAACGCAGCTTCTATAGCGTCGTGTACCTTTTGGGCGGCATCGTGGGCCTGGTAAAGACTGGCGTTTCCGTCCGCGCTTATCTCCATATCGACGTATATCCGGTCACCGAACACCCGAGTCTTGATAAGATCTACCCTGGTAACCGCCTCCTGCTCGAGGGCTATCTTACGGATCTGCTCAACGGTTTCGTCATCGCAGGCCTTGTCGGTCATTTTGCTCAGCGACTCCCTAAAAATATCCACAGCTACTTTGAGGATAAACAGGCAGATGACCAGCCCCGCAACGCTGTCAAGTACCGGGAAGCCCAGCCGCGCGCCCAGAATACCCGCAAAGCTGCCTATAGAAGAGAATGCGTCCGAGCGAGAATGCCAGGCTGAAGCCATAAGCGCAACCGAATCGACTTTCTTAGCCCCCGCACGAATGTACCAGTACATCGCTTCTTTAACTGCTATTCCAACAACAGCCGCGATAAGAGCCAGAATTCCAGGCGCCGAGAGAGCCTGCCCGTTTCCGCTTGTTATTATCCCAATCCAGCTCCATCCCATGATCACCGCGGTACCAAACAGCAATATCGCCATAAGTATGCCGGCTATACACTCAATGCGCTCGTGGCCGTATGGGTGGTCTTTGTCCGGCTCCGGGCGGGCAGCCCGCACCCCAATAAGCACTATAAAGTCACCCACAAGGTCAGTAATCGAGTGCACCGCGTCCGAAATCATAGCCGCCGAGCCGGCAACCACCCCGGCGAACATCTTAAAGACTACCAGCATCGCGTTAACCGCAATCGTCCGCCTTGTTATTCTGGTCGCTACCTGCATTCTGTTTTCGGTTACGTTTTCTGTTTTCATCTTGACTACCTCCGTTATTGCGGACGCAAAAAAGCACCCGCAGGACAAGAAAGTTTTTCTTTCTGTCCCGCAAGTGCAGAGTTATATCTGCCTCGCTGCCGCCGTAGCGGCCCAGCCCCATTGACCCTCTCGAATCAATCGCCTGCTCAGTTAATATCCAAGATGCTAACACAATCCCCGGCGAATGTCAAGAGAAAAAGGTCGCAAAATATTCCTACGCTTACGCTTGAAAAACTCCTGACAATGCAGTACAATAATAGGTAAACATGCTGCCGAGTAAGGAGGTATCTCATGCCGCTTACCCTAAACACCTCGTACCTTGCGGATTTTATCTCCCCCCACGAGCTCGAATATATCCAGCCCCAGGTGGATGCTGCCCACAGCCTGCTCCACCGGAAAACCGGACCGGGCAACGACTTTTTGGGTTGGCTTGACCTCGCCCCTGCCAAAGACGCGGACGAGTTTACCCGCCTTAAAGAGAGTGCAGTATGGATACAGCAAAACGCCGACGTCCTGGTGGTTATTGGGATTGGTGGGAGCTACCTGGGCGCGCGGGCTGCGATCGACTATTTGCGTTCGCCAAACTACAACTCCCTGCCCAAAGACACGCCAGATATAATTTTTGTTGGCAACACCCTCAGCCCAGACGCGCTTAACGAAGCTCTGCTTCTCTGCAAGGGCAAGCGCATCTGCGTTAACATCATCTCAAAATCTGGCACAACTACCGAGCCTGCTCTGGCATTTCGTGTATTTCGCGCACTTATGGAGGAACAATATGGCAAAGAGGGCGCTGCCAGGCGCATCTTTTGCACTACCGACCGGGCGCGTGGGTCGCTCAAGTCTTTGGCCGATACTCAGGGCTACCCCACCTTTGTCATACCCGATGACGTTGGCGGACGGTTCAGCGTGTTCACCCCGGTGGGACTGCTGCCTATCGCGGTGGCTGGGTGCGATGTAGATGCTATTTTGGCCGCCTGTGCCGAGGCTCAGCAGACATTTGCCCAGCCCTCTATTGAGAAAAACCCCGCCTATGCCTACGCGGCTATTCGCAGCCTGCTCCATCGCAAGGGGCGCACAGCCGAAGTGTTGGTCAGCTACGAGCCCGCTCTTGTCATGCTGGGTGAGTGGTACAAGCAGCTGTTCGGCGAGAGCGAGGGCAAGGACGGCAAGGGCATCTACCCCACGTCTATGTGCTTTTCTACCGACCTGCATTCCCTGGGCCAGTTCGTGCAGGAGGGCTCGAATATTTTGTTTGAGACGGTGATACAGATAGCTCGCCCCCATAGGGACTTTTTTATAAAATCAGACCCCACCGACTTTGACGGCCTTAACTTTCTGGCGGGGCAGGAACTCTCGAATGTCAACCAGAAGGCGCTTCTGGGTACGCTGCTCGCCCACTTGGAGGGTGGGGTGCCAAACCTGGTAATCGAGGTGGATGACCGCAGTGAGCGCTCGTTCGGGGAGCTTATCTTCTTCTTTGAGAAGGCCTGCGCCGTTGGCGGCTACCTCTTGGGTGTCAACCCATTCGACCAGCCAGGGGTAGAAGCGTACAAGAAGAACATGTTCGCGCTGCTAGGCAAGCCGGGTTTTGAGGACCAGCGCAAAGAGCTTGACGGGCGGCTAACCCGTCTGGGGCTTTAGAGCGTGTCTTTAAACTCATTGTCACACAATCGCGGCACATCTTTACCCGCCCTTTTTCACAAAAATACTCGTTAATACACAAAGTATTGCCCATGTTTTTTGCAAAAAATGACAGGTAAATCTGCACCACGTTGATGCAACAAGCAGTTTAAAGACACACTCTAGGAAGTAAGGACGCAATGCCGACAAGGCTTTGCGCTTCCATAATTAATATGAAAGACAAACTAAAGGAGGACTGATTTGTTATGGTGTCGATGATTGTAGGTAAGAGAGGAACCGGCAAGTCCAAAAAGCTTATCGACCAGGTTAGGGAGGCGGCCCAGCGCTCGGACGGCAATGTGGTGTGCATTGAGAAAGGCAAGGCCCTGCGTTTTGATATTAGCTACCACATCCGGCTTATTGATATTGAAGAGTACGGAATTGGCGGCGCGGACAGGTACTATGGATTTATCGCCGGGCTTATGGCCGGCAACTACGACATTACCGATATTTTCTGTGATGCTACGTTTAAAATTCTCAGCGGCAAGGGCGAAAAAGATTTTGACGCCCTGACCAAGTTTGTAGACGACTTGAACGCCCTCGGCGGGGCGCTGAAAATAAATATTGTTCTTTCCGTCTCGTGCGATGCTTCTGAGCTGCCCGAGCGTTTGCAAGCGCTTATACAGAAATAAGGTTTGCGGCCTATTTCCGCCCTTGACAAACCTGTATATCTTGGCGTATAATGTTGTTTCGTGAGAATTTTTTCTACAGATGACGTGTTTGCGTGAGCCTGTTTGTCTTTTTGTAAAGGATGAGGCCCTTCGCACGCGACAAAATTCTAACTGCTAAAGGAGGGTTTTGGCAGATGGCAGTCCCAAAAACGAAAGTCAGTAAATCGCGCAAGAACATGCGGCGCTCCAATGTTTGGAAGCTACCGGCACCGGCTCTTTCCAAATGTACACAGTGCGGCGCATTAAAGACCCCTCACCGGGTGTGCAAGGATTGTGGTTATTACAAGGGCAGACTGGTAGTAGCTAAGTCGGAAGATTAAGCGGCAATTGCATTGCAGCAATTTTATTTTGTGCGAGAGCCTGGGGGTGTTTGCGCGAGTTGAATCGTTTGGACTTTGAGCGATTCAACTCGTGCCAGCACCCCCTCGGTTGGGTTATTGTGATTTTTACTGGCATGATTTACAGAGGCTGCGTAAAGACGCGGGCAAAAAAACAAACCGCGCACTGCTGACGTGGATGCGTGACGTGAGTGCAGGCTCAGCCTGCTGGAGGCGGGACATGATCGGCATTCTAATCACCGGTGTGCAGAGCGGCTCGCCGGCAGAGCGGTTGGGCATTCGCCCCGGCTGGCGGCTGGAGCGGATAGGCGACCACCAAATCGAAGACGTGCTCGACTACCGCTTCCGGGCAGCTGAGAAAAACCTGACCCTGCGCCTGTGTGATCAGAGCGGTGCATCTGCCACGCTAAGCGTACAAAAGGGTGAATATCAAGACCTCGGCCTCGAGTTCGCCAGCTACCTGATGGACAAGCAGAAGAGCTGCCGCAACAACTGCGTCTTCTGCTTCATAGACCAGCTACCGCCGGGTATGCGTGAGAGTCTTTACTTCAAGGATGACGACGAGCGCCTTTCTTTTTTATTTGGCAACTACGTGACGCTTACCAACCTGCGCGGGCGGGATGTAGAGCGGATTATAGAGATGCGCATTAGCCCGGTGAACGTCTCTGTCCACACCACCGACCCCGAGCTGCGCGTCAAAATGATGGGCAACCCAGACGCCGGCAAGGTGCTGGGTTGGCTGCCTCGCTTGGCTGAAGGAGGTATATCTCTTAACGCGCAACTGGTGCTCTGCCCCGGACTTAACGATGGCATACACCTCGAGCGCAGTCTGCGCGACCTCGCCGCGCTTATGCCAAGTATCCAGAGTGTTGCGATAGTGCCGGTAGGCTTGACCAAGCACAGGCAGGGGCTGGCCGAATTGCGGCCGTTCACCGGTGCGGAAGCCGCCGCCACATTGGACGCGCTGATCGCCTTTGGGGACGAGATGCTGGCGAAACATGGCCGGCGGGTGTTTTATGCTTCAGATGAATTTTACCTGCTCGCCGGGCGGGAATTCCCACCGGAGAGCTTTTACGGCGACTTCGACCAGCTCGAGAACGGCGTGGGTATGTCCGCCCTTTTTGCCAGCGAGTTTGCGGACGCGCTTGAGCGCACGCCACCCAACGCGACCCCGCGCAGGGTAAGTATCGCCACCGGTGTAGCCGCCGCTCCTCTTATCCGCAAGCTTATGGGGCAGGCGCGTGAGCAATTCCCGGAGACCCGGGCCGAAGTCTTCCCCATCGTCAACAACTTTTTTGGTGAGGGCGTGACCGTATCTGGGCTGGTAACCGGTAGAGATATAATCGCGCAGCTCACAGGCAAAGACCTGGGTGAGGCGCTGCTAATCCCGCGCAGTATGCTCCGCCACGAGGGCGACATGCTGCTGGACGACCTCACACCCCAGAACATTGCGCAGGCTCTGGGCCTGCCGGTAAGACCCGTGGAGATTGACGGCGGCGAGCTGCTTGATGCGCTGCTGGGCAAAGTCAAGGACGCTCACTCCGGCGATGCGCGTCACCTCCCTCTGGGAGGGAGGCTACCATAGTCCGGAGAAACGGCAAAGCCGCAGGGGGAGAGCTCGCGCAGCTATGCGGTGAGCACACGAAAACATAGGAGACACAACATGTCCAAACCGATAGTAGCTATAGTGGGTCGGCCCAATGTGGGCAAGAGCACCCTTTTTAACAAACTGGTAGGCCGGCGGATTGCCATTGTGGAGGACACGCCCGGCGTTACCCGTGACCGCATTTACTACGAGTGCGAGTGGCGGGGGAAGAGCTTTATGCTGGTGGATACCGGCGGTATTGAGCCGCGGGAAGACACCCCTATGCTGGCAGCGATGCGCAAACAGGCGGAGATCGCCATCGATCACGCCGACGTCATCATACTGCTGACCGATATCCGCGCGGGGCTTACAGCCACCGACGCGGACGTTGCCGCTATGCTGCAAAAAAGCGGTAAATCCATTGTCCTCTGCGTTAACAAGTGCGATTCCACCGGCCAGCCACCCGCCGAGCTCTACGAGTTTTACAATCTTGGCCTGGGCGAGCCTTACCCGGTCTCGTCTGTCCACGGAATAGGCACCGGCGACTTGCTGGACGCCGTCTACGAGCACTTGAACTTTGAGGACGGCGACGACTACGAGGCGGAATATATCAAGGTGGCGGTGATTGGTAAGCCGAATGTTGGCAAGTCCTCGCTCATAAACTTTATAGCGGGGGAGCCGCGGATGATTGTTGCCGACGCCCCCGGCACCACCCGGGACGCCACCGACACAGTAATCGAGAATGAGAAGGGTAAGTTTGTATTTATCGACACTGCGGGTATCCGCCGGAAGGCGCGGGTAGAAGAGGCTATTGAGAAGTACAGCGTGCTGCGCTCGTACATGGCCGTAGATCGGGCCGACGTCTGCGTTATAATGCTGGATGCCACTGAGGGCTTTACCGAGCAGGATTCAAAGATTGCGGGCTATGCGCACGAGCAGGGTAAAGGCTGCATTGTGGCCCTCAACAAATGGGACGCGGTAGACAAAGACGGCAAGACCATGCAGGAGATGCGCAAAACTTTGGAGCACGACTTCTCGTTTATGAGCTATGTACCGTTTATTTTCATCTCGGCGTTGACCGGCCAGCGGGTGGATAGTCTCTTCGAGCTCATCACATATGTGGCCGGGCAGAACGCAATGCGGATCTCTACCGGTACGCTAAACGATTTGCTTGGCCAGGCTACGGCCAGGGTGCAGCCCCCCTCCGACAAGGGCAAGCGGCTGAAGATTTTCTACATTACTCAGGCCAGCACAAAGCCGCCAACTTTTGTCTGTTTTGTCAACCGGGCAAAGCTTTTCCACTTTTCCTATCAGCGGTACCTGGAAAATCAAATTCGGCAGACCTTCGGGCTGGAGGGCACACCGGTGCGTATGATTGTCCGCGAACGCGAAGACAAATAGGGACGACCGCCCCGGTCGTCCACGTGTTGAGTTCGCGCCACTCTCTTCCAGAGGACGGCCAGGGCAAGCCCTGGACTATCAGCTCGCGACTCCGGGGCCAAAGAGCGGCGCCTACGCGCTCCGCATCATAGAGTCAAAGTAATTGAAAGGTGGGTGCAGCTATGGCAAACCTGACCGTGACCCTAATTCTGCTATTGGCGGCCGTTGTGGTCGGTTACCTGCTGGGCAGCCTTAACGCCGCAATAATTGTCTCGCGCGCGTTAAAGGGCGAGGATATACGCAACTTCGGCAGTGGCAACGCCGGGATGACCAACATGCTGCGTACATACGGCAAAGGGCCCGCGGCCCTTACCGCAGTGGTGGATTTTGCCAAGGCTGCGGTCGCTATCGTTCTGGCGCGGCTTGCGGTTGCCCACTTCGGCCTAGAGTTTAATATCGACATTGGCTACATAGCCGGTATTGCCGCCATGTTGGGGCACATCTTTCCGATCTACTTTGGATTTAAGGGCGGCAAGGGCGTTATGACTGCGCTGGGTGTTATGCTCTGCGTAAACCCGCTTGTCTTTCTCATTGTGGCCGGTGCGTCCATGCTGCTAATTCTCATCACCAGGTACGTCTCGGTCGGCTCGATTTTGGGCTCGCTCAGTTTGCCATTCGTTACCTGGGCGGTGCTCAATTGGCGGGGGCAGCCACCTATGCACGACGCGCTGCTTGCCGGGGTGATAGGTTTGCTCATCATCGTTATGCACAAGGAGAATATAAAGAGGCTGCTAAGTGGCACCGAGAACCGCTTTGGCAGGAAGGGTAGAAGTTGATGAAAATATTCGTTATGGGCGCGGGCAGCTTTGGGATTTCTCTGGCTGTTATGGCTCACAGGCTGGGGCACACTCTCACCCTGTGGTCGCCTTTTGAGAGTGAAGTAAATCAGCTTTACACCAACCGCGCACATCCAAAACTTCTCCCTGGAGTAGAAATTCAACAAAATATTACAATAACCGACGACCTAGAGGCAGTCTCCGACCAGGATATGATTATCGTGGCCACGCCCTCTTTTGCTGTGCGCGAGACCGCGAAGCTTCTGCGCGGGCGTGCAAAGCCCGGTACGGTGGTGGCCTGTGTGGCCAAAGGCCTAGAGGCCGACAGCTACAAAACACTCTCCCATATACTGTGTGAGGAGCTTGCCCAGTGCAGCCATGTGGCGCTCTCGGGCCCCTCCCACGCGGAGGAAGTTGTAAAGGGCGTACCAACTACAGTCGTGGCGGCCTCAGCCAGCAGAGAGGCTGCACGGTTTGTTCAGGACGCGCTTTCGGGAGAGGCGCTGCGGATATATATAAGCGACGACGTTTTGGGTGTCGAGCTCGGCGGTGCGCTCAAAAACGTGATTGCTCTGGCTGCCGGGGTGCTGGACGGCTTGGGCAGCGGCGACAACACCAAGGCCGCGCTTATGACCCGCGGCATGGCCGAGATAGCTCGTCTGGGTGTGGTGATGGGTGCGCGAAGCGAGACATTCGCCGGCCTTTCGGGGATGGGTGACTTGATTGTCACCTGCTCGAGTGAGCACAGCCGCAACCGTCGCTTCGGGATACTTGTGGGTCAGGGACACTCGCCCCAGGACGCTCTGGCACAAGTGGGAATGACCGTTGAGGGCTACGCCTGCGCCAAAGTCGCCTGGGAGCTGGCTCAGAAGCAGGGCGTCGTCATGCCTATCACCGAGCAGGTTTACCGTGTGCTCTACGAGGGTAAAGACCTTGGCCAGGCCGTGCGTGACCTAATGGGCCGCCCCAAACGACACGAGAGCGAGGAAGTCTGGCTGTTCTCTCGGAGAGATTAATTAAACGAAATACCCCCGCAGCTCGTGATGAACTGCGGGGGTATCGTAATAGTCGAGGTGATAAATTCTGCAAGCGGCGTATGAGTTGCGCGATTACATTATTGTCGGGTTCGTGTTGGTAGTTATACTGGCTTTGGCTAATTGGAGAATGTCCGCCAAACGCGCCAAAATAGCAAGCAGGCTCCTCCCAATGATATTCAACTTGTACTTTCTATTTCACATCATAATGTCACCGGTTTTAGACTTATGGCGGCCCATCGTATTAAGCGAGTCCAACATATTTTTATTTATATTTGTCTCGCTGATGCTGCTTAACTTGTCATTTATGGCGACAACGTATATTCAGTATGCGAAGAACAAAACAGACATTGAAACTGTGAAAAACACCATAAGGGATCAACTCTTTTTTAACATAGGGCAGGTTGCTCTTTTAGCAATTGTCATTTACATTACGATTCAAATGCAGGCGTGGTAGCGGTAATCCAGCGCATTACAAAGCTTGGCTCTGCCAGCGATTCCGCAGGCCCTCAACAATCTCTACCACTGCGAACCCCGGCCGGTAAAGTGGGGTTTGTCCCAGCCCGGCCAGCTGCTCTTCAAGCGGGTGAGTCTCCTGGCTGGCGGCGGGGATGCACATTGGCGGGAACATTATGCACCACCAGTTTTCGCCTTGTCCTTGTCCAATAGTCAAGCGGATGGCGTAATACCGGCCTGCCGGCAGAATAAACCCCTCGTAATGCCGGGTGGCAAAGTGCATGTTTACGACTTCGGCGCTCACAGGGTAATCGTGGCCCCTGAGGGCAACCTCGGCCTGGGCAGTGCGCTCGATTTCGTACAGCTGCAGGGCAGCAAGCTCCCTTGCTTCGTCTCTGGTTGTGCCGCCCGCAAACAGCTCGGGGCGCTCGGCCAGAACCGCGTCCCGCACGGCCAGTTTGAGGGCCTGGTCGCTCTCGCTGTCAGAATTGGGGACAATGTGAAGGCGAAGCACTTCATCTCGGATTCTGGCACTTTCCCCGGCAAACGCTACGATTGAAGACATCGCCACCGCGAAAATCACACCAATAAGTACCGCAAACTCAAAGCGTTTTAACATAAAAATCCGTCCTTTACCTTTGTTGTCTACAAAAGTATGGACGGATTTTTTGGCGTGTATACATTAGACTATTGTTGGCCCGTGAGTAAGTGGCCGGGCAATACAGGCAAAATCGGCGTGGGGCCACAGTTTCTCAAGGCAAGTAGTCGCCTGCGCTTCGTCAGCGAACAGACTGGACACCGATGTTCCGCTGCCGGTCATGGCTGCGCCCAGAGCGCCGCTAGTCAGCATGATCTGCCTCAGTTTGTCGCTCTCGGGCAGGGGCAGTACTTTTTCAAATGCGTTGGACATCGCTTTACCTATAGCAGCGAGGTCGCCCGCACCGAGAGCTGAGACCATTTCCTGCGTGTGAGGTTGGGGCTGTAACCCGCCCCGGTCGTAGAGCTCGAAGGCGAGGCGGGTGCTCATCCCCCGGGCCGGCTTCGCGATGACGAAAACTGCGTCATTCGGCAGCGCGGGCAGCGTGGTCAGCCTCTCCCCTCGGCCGCCTGCTCGGGCGCAGCCGCCGATCAGGCAGAACGGCAGGTCGGAACCGACCGTAAGTCCAATCTCGATGAGCTGAGACCGGGTAAGCCCGGCGCTGTACAATTCGTTTAGCCCAACCAGCGCGGCGGCGGCGTCTGCGCAGCCACCTGCAAGGCCGGCTTGCTCGGGTATTTGCTTGGTGAGGTATAGCTCAAGGCCGCCCGGCGACAACCCAGTGTGGGCAAAAAACGCCAGAGCCGCGCGAAAGACAAGATTGTCTTCCCCAGAGGTGAGGGCGGGGTCGCTGCAAAAAAGCCGCAAACCCGCTCCGCCGGGGGTTAGGGTCAAAGTGTCGCACAGGTCAACGCTGAGCATGACGCTGTCCAACTCATGGTAGCCGCCCGGGGCTTCGCCCAAAATGTCGAGGGTTAGGTTGAGCTTGGCCGGGGTACGCAGGGTAAGGGTCATATTTCTTTAAGGAACTGCTCGATTCGGTTGAGTGCTTCGGTGATGTGCTCGACACTATAGCAGTAGCAGATGCGCACAAAGCCCTCGCCGCAGTCGCCGAACGCATCGCCAGGTACCAGGGCTACTTTTTTGGCCTGCAGCAGTTTCTCGCAAAACTCAAGGGATTTCATACCCGTGCTTTGGATAGACGGGAAGACGTAAAATGCGCCATGTGGGTCAAAACAGCTCAGGCCCATATCATTCAGGCGTTTGACCAGCATTTGTCGGCGCTTGTCGTAAGAGGCGCACATGGTCGCGATTTCGCTATCGCATTCGGGCTTCAACGCCTGGATTGCGGCATATTGGGCGGTAGTGGGGGCGCACATCAGGGCATATTGGTGTATCCGGCACATCATGTCAACAATCGGTTGGGGAGCGCAGACATAGCCTAGGCGCCAGCCGGTCATGGCATATGCCTTGGAGAATCCGCCCACCAGAATTGTGCGTTCGTACATTCCGGGCAAGGAGGTGATTGAGACGTGCTTCTCGCCGCCGTAAGTCAGCTCGGCATAGATTTCGTCTGAGAGCACCATAATGTCGGTGCCGCGCAAAATTTCGGCGATCTCTTCCATATGCTCGCGGCGCATGACGCCACCTGTGGGGTTGCAGGGGTAAGGGAAGACAAGCATCTTGGTTTTGGGAGTTATTGCCGCCTTGAGGGCTGCCGGGGTTAGACGGAAGTCGTCTTCGGCTTTGGTCACGATGGGTACAGGTACACCGTGGAGCATTTGGGTGATGGGCTCGTAGGCCACGAAGGACGGCTGCGGGATAAGCACTTCGTCTCCAGGGTTTAGGAAGGCGCGCAGGGCGAGATCAATTCCCTCCGAGCCGCCGACTGTAACGCATACCTGGTCGGCCTGGTACTCCATGTCGAAGCGGCGCTTTAGGTAGTCGGAGACACCTTGCTGCAGCTCTTTTATGCCGGCGTTTGCCGTGTATTTGGTCTTGCCCTCTTCAAGTGAGGCTATCCCCGCCTTACGAATGGACTCGGGGGTCATGAAGTCCGGCTCGCCGACGCCAAGTGAGATAACGTCCGGAATCTCGGCCGCTATACCAAAGAACCTGCGTATCCCCGAAGGCTTTTGGTCCCGCACGGTCTTTGAAAAAAGGTTGTAGTAGTCCTGCATGATCTTCACTCCATTCTGTATTTTTATCGACGGCTTGGCTTTATTCGCCGTCGACTATTGCCCTAGCATGAGCTATGTCCGCAATGATAGCCGATTTTAGCTCATTTACGCTGCCAAATTTTTGCTCGTCGCGCAGAAATCGCAGAAACTCCACATTCACACGCTGGCCATAAAGATCCCCCTCAAAGCCCTGAATGAAGGTCTCGGCCAGTGGTGGGTTGCTATCCCCGGTGGTTGGCTTGACCCCCACGTTGGTAATACCACTGTAGAGGTTCCCGTTTAACAGCACCCTGGTAAGGTAGACCCCAAAGCGGGGCAGTGTGAACCTGGTCGGAAACGCCTGGTTGATTGTGGGCATGCCCAGGGTGCGCCCAAGCCGCCGGCCATGAATCACCTCAAAGTCAATGGTGAATGGGCGGCCAAGCAGGCGGTTTGCGGTGGGCATATCGCCGCTTTCCACCAGCTGACGTATATTGCGTGAGGCCACCGGGCAGCTGTCTATCGTGACAGTAGGTACTGCTTCGGCGGTTATGTTTGCCCCAGAGCAGAGGCGGCGCAGTGTGTCCATATCTCCGGCGGCATCTTTGCCAAAGCGGAAGTCCTCGCCGCAGACCACATGTGCGGCTCCCAATCGCTTGCCCAAAACCTTTCGCACAAAGTCTTCAGGGCACAGGTGCCGGAACTGCTCAAAGTTGGGACAGACCACCTGCTCCACTCCGTGTCGCTCGAGCAGGGAGCACATCATATCAAAGCTAAGCAGGCCGGTCATGTTGCCCTTAGTGGCGGGGCCGTCACCGGCTGCGGTAAATGTAAACATCAAAGGGGTGAGGCGCTTGGTGGCGGACAAGGCCAACATTCGCTCTATTACCGCCATATGCCCTAGGTGCAGGCCATCGAATAGCCCCAGTGCCACGCAACTGCCGCCAGATGGCAGGCCGGATTCGCTCAAATAGTGTGAAATATTCAAAAGCATCACCTTCCAAAAGTGAGCGTGGTTATGTTAGTAGCCGCAGATGCCAGAGCAACCCTTTATTCGCGATAGCCAGCCCTAAAAAATTATAGCCGTAATCTTCTGGGCTGGGCCCAAAGACGGCAACTCTGTCACCGTCCACATATGGCCGCTGACCTGATCTCACACCGGGATAGCTGAGTTCCAGCCGCACACCGTTTCCGAAAAGCCGGGCACAGCGCTCGTCCAGTACTAGTTCCGGCAGGTGGGTGAAAGGCAGACATATCGACATAAGAGCTTCTTCAAATCGGCCTTGATCGGTAAGAACTTGCAGGGCGTCAAGGGTGAGGGCACCTTGCAAAGAATACCCACATGCCGATGTTCTGCGCAGATTTTCCATTACCCCGCCGCAGCCTAGCCGCTCGCCCAAATCGTGGCAGAGAGTGCGGATATATGTGCCCTTAGAACAACGAACATCTATGATGTACCGCCCGACTGGTTCATCCCACTCGAGCAGGTTTATCTCGTGGATTTCGACATTTCGGGCGGGGCGCTCAACTTCAACGCCGGCCCTGGCCAGCTGGTAAAGGCGCTTGCCGTCCTGCTTGACCGCCGAATACATGGGCGGAATCTGCTTCTGTTTTCCCACAAAACCGGCAAGGGCTCTTTCTACCTGATCTTTGCCGGCGGCGATCGGGCGGGTGCGCAGAACAGTTCCGGTTGTGTCTTGGGTGTCGGTGGTTTGGCCCAGCAAAAGAGTGGCAGTGTAGCGCTTGTCGTGCTCAGGCAAAAGGTCTATAAATCGCGTGGCACCGCCCAAAAATACGGGCAGCACGCCGGTAGCGTCGGGGTCGAGGGTGCCCGCGTGGCCAACTTTCTTAATGCCGGACATTCCGCGGATTTTGGCAACCACCCCGAATGAAGTCATCCCGGCCGGCTTGTCGACAATCACAAAGCCGGTCATTGCGGAAGTAGCCCCGCGTTTCGCAGTGCATCTTCCACGGCGGGGAGCAGAAGCTTGCGCACCGCCTGCTCGTCCCCATGGATAGTGCATCCACCCGCGGCCTTGTGTCCGCCACCGCCAAAAGTAGCGCAGAGTGCGCTTGAGTCGATGCTCTCTCGGGTGCGGACGGAGACCCGCCAGCCGCCCTCGATTTCCCGCAGGGCGAGGCCGACTTCAACCCCTTGTATTCGGCGGGGAAGGGCCGAAACGCCGTCCAGCTCGTGGTCGACAACGCCGAGACGTCCGGTGGCTTCACGGGTAATGATAACCATGGCGCAGAGCCCGCCAAAGTGGTACTCCAGGGTGTTTAGGATAAGCTTATCCATCTCGATGAGCGCGCGGCTCCTGGTGTCGAACATAATGCGGTTAATCTCGCCGTGGCGCGCGCCAGCTTCAATCATTTCGGCGGCTATGCGGTGTGTCCCGGCAGTTACGCTGGCATAGCGAAAGCAGCCGGTGTCGGTTGCAAGCCCCATAAATATCGCGCCGGCTATTCGCGTGTCAAACGAGACGCCCAGCTCGGTGACAATTTGGTAGACAAGCTCGGCGGTAGCCGGCACAGTGGGGTCAATCAGCGAGTGAGCCGCGTCCATAGTGTTGCGCTGGTGGTGGTCGATACAGAGGTCTATTTTGCCCTCCCAGCTCTCGCGGAGCCGGCCCAGCAGGTCGGGGTTGGCGATGTCTACGCTGACTACAAAGCGGGGTGTAAACGCAATCGGCGCGTATTCCCCGGTTATAACCCGGTAGTTTTCGGGCAGTGGGTCGGAACACTCTACCCGGGCCCGCTTGCCCAAAGCCTCCAGTGCCCACATTAGGGCGAAGGCGCTGCCCAGGGTGTCGCCGTCAGGCTTTTGGTGCGCGAGTATCAGAACGTCGTCGTGCTCTCGCAGCAGCCTACAAGCGCCAGGGATATTAATCGTCTTGCTCATCGGTATCTCCAATTTTGTCGGCAGTTTGCTCTTCGGTGTCTTCGAGCAGCCCTAGGCTGCGCATTTTTTTGCCCATAGCGGCGCTGTACTCAATACCGTTGTCGGCAATAAAATGGAACTGTGGGGTATGGCGCAACCGCAGCCGCAAGCCAATCTCACGACGAATATGTCCGGAGGCGCTCTCTAGTCCCGCTACCGCGTCGACAGCTTTCTCCAGACCCTCCATCGAGCTTACATACACCTTGCAGTGAGAGTAGTCGTTAGAGAGCTCGAGATTGACGATGCTTAGCATACTACCCTGAGTGCGCGGGTCTTTCAGGGTACGCATGATGTCGGTTAGTTCCCGGCGCACGTCTTCGGCGGCGCGGGCGGTGCGGTAAGAGGGCATGGTTGCTCCTTTCAGTCGCAATTAAGAATGATGGCATCCGCTGCGCGGATACACTTAATCTCTGTATTCTTCGGTTTCGTACGCCTCAAACACGTCGCCTTCTTTGAGGTCGGCGAACTTTGTAAGGCTCATGCCGCACTCGTAGCCGGTAGCGACTTCTTTTACGTCATCTTTAAAGCGGCGCAGGGATGCAAGTATGTCGTCTGCGATGATTATACCATCGCGCACCACCCGGATTTTGGCGTTACGGGTGATTTTGCCGTCCAATACATAGCAGCCGGCGACTGTGCCTATGCTGGATATTTTGTAAACCAGGCGGACTTCGGCGCGGCCAAGGTCGACGTCGCGGTACTTAGGCGCGAGCATACCCTTCATAGCGTCGTTTACTTCGTCCAGGGCGTCGTAGATAACGCGGTAGAGCCGGATGTCCACTCCAATTTGGTCGGCAGTAGCTTTGGCTACAGGGTCGGGCCGGACGTTAAAGCCCACAATAATCGCGTTGGAAGCGTCGGCTAGCATAACGTCGGATTCACTGACAGCGCCAACCGCACCGTGGATAACCCGCACCTGCACTTCTTCGTTGGATATTTTCTCGAGGCTTTGGGTGAGGGCCTCAACCGAGCCCTGCACATCGGCCTTGACTATGATGCCAAGCTCCTTGACCGTGCCCTGGGAGATCTGGGAGAAGATGTTGTCCATGGTGACTTTGGTATAGGCCGAGAACTGTTCTTCTTTTTGCTCGTGTTTGCGCCGGTCCACCAGCTCCCTGGCCAGTTTTTCGTCCTCAACCGCGTTGAAGATATCGCCAGCGGAGGGCACTTCGCCAAGACCGGTAATCTCTACCGGCATGGCGGGGCCTGATTCTTCTACCCGCTCGCCGCGGTCGTTGGTCATAACTCTTATCCTGCCAAGCGCGGTGCCGGCTATGCAGATGTCCCCGGTTTTTAGGGTGCCGTTTTGCACCAGCACGGTGGCGACCGGGCCGCGACCTTTGTCCAGATACGCCTCGATGACAGTGCCCTTGGCCATTCTGTCCGGGTTGGCCTTGAGCTCTTTGACGTCGGTGACCAGCAGAATCATCTCGAGCAGGGTGTCTATACCCATGCGGGTCTTGGCCGAGAGCTCGACACAGATGGTCTCGCCGCCCCACTCTTCGGGGAGCAGCTCGTATTCGGTCAGGTTTTGCTTGATGCGGTCGGGGTTGGCACCCTCTTTGTCCATCTTGTTGATAGCAACTATGATGGTAACGCCGGCCTCTTTTGCGTGGTTGATGGCCTCGACCGTCTGTGGCATGATGCCGTCGTCGGCGGCAACGACCAGCACGGCTATGTCGGTTACCTGAGCGCCGCGCGCACGCATTGAAGTAAACGCCGCGTGCCCGGGGGTGTCGATGAATGTCAACTTGCGGCCGTTTGCCTCAACCTGGTATGCGCCTATGCTTTGGGTGATACCACCGGCCTCACCAGCGGCTACGTTTGCGTTGCGTATGGCGTCCAGCAGAGAGGTCTTGCCGTGGTCAACGTGGCCCATAACAACCACAACAGGCCCACGCGGAGCCAGGTTGTCATCTTCGTCCTGGGCTTCGTCAAACAGACGCTCTTCTATGGTTACGACAACTTCGGGGCTTACCTTGGCGCCGATTTCCATGGCAATCATGGCGGCGGTGTCGTAGTCGATTATCTCGCCGGCGCCGGCCATAATGCCAAGGCCCATCAGCCGCTTGACAACCTCGGCCACCTGGATTTTCAGCCTGGCAGCCAGCTCGCTGACCGCAAGCTCGGTGGGCAGGGTGATCTCCAGCTTTTGCCTGCGCTCGCGCTCCATTTGGATTTTGCGCAGCTTTTGCTCTTCCTTCTCTTTGCGGGACATGAAGGGCTTGCCACGCTGAGCCGACTTCTGGTTGAGCTTTTGCTTGCGCACACCGGTGTCTTTTTTGGCAAGGTTAGTGGGCGCTATGGTCTCGTAGCGCTCGTTGTATTTGTCCAGGTTGACGTTGCCACCGCGCATATCCACGCGCCGGGAGTCGTCTTGAGTTGGGACAGCTGCGCCGCCCTCACCCTGCCCTGTGCCCACCGGCCTGATGATTGTGGCCTGAGGACGAGCTTGAGCCTGCTGCCGCTGCTTTTGCTGTGGCTTTTTGGGCTTTTGCTGCACGACGGCAGCAGCAGGTACAGACTGAGCTGCATTGTCGGCAAGCGGCTGAACTTGCGATTTTTCCTCAGTGGCTACGGCCTGGGCAGCTGCCGGTTCGGGGGTGGTGGCGGCTATAGCCTCGGGAGCCGGCGCAGCCAGAGCCTTTTTTGGCTTAGGCTTGCGCATACTGGCCCGGGCGAAGTAATCCTCCAGGCTGCCGGGCGCGGTTTTTAGGGTGTAGTGCTCGAACACCACGCTCAGCTCGTTTTTCTCGAGTGCCGTCATATGCTTTTTAGGGGAGGGGAAATACTTGCCCAGCAGCTCGATTACATCCTTGCTGGGAATTTTCAAGTCCTTGGCCACCTCGTGCACCCTGTATTTTTCTATCATACGCTTTCCTCCTCAACTTGGCGGGCTACAACTCCTGCG
Source organism: Oscillospiraceae bacterium (assembly GCA_009780025.1). GTDB lineage: Bacteria > Bacillota > Clostridia > Oscillospirales > Ruminococcaceae > WRAV01. The sequence continues at coordinate 17,759 of WRAV01000030.1, forward strand.
AGCCCCTGGTCGGTCACCGCTAAGATTCCCGCCCTTTTCCCCAAAAGCTTCTCTATATCGTCCATTGCGGCGTCTATGGTGAAGTGCCGCACTTTATGTTCATCCGCCATGGCGGTTATTCTGCCGGCGCTCTTTGGGGAAATATCCCCAGTTAGAACCAGCAGTTTCGCATTCCCTCGCCGGATAGCCTCGCCCACGACATCGAACCCGACTGTGAGCTTCCCCGCCTTTTTGCAGAGCCCCAGCGCGGAAAGCAGCTTCGTGTTATTTTTTTCCGCCACCCAGTTCCTCCTCCAGCGCTACGTAGACTTCATCCGGAACCTGCCCGCGCAGCCCGCGTTCCAGCCCTCTTTTTTTGCGAGCCAGCTTTAGGCAGTCGGCGTTCGGGCAAATATACACCCCGCGCCCGTTTGTCCGGCCTGTGCGGTCAAGGATTATGTCTCCGCCTTCACGCTCAGGCCGCCTCACCACCCGGATAAGCTCGCTTTTATCAAACTTTCCCCTGCAAGCGCAGCAGCTGCGCTGCGGTAATTGATACTGCCCGTTCATACACTCAGCTTCCGGTCAGCTCCGCCTCGCTCTGGGGGCGGATATCTATTTTCCAGCCGGTCAGCCGTGCGGCCAACCGTGCGTTTTGCCCTTTGTTGCCGATGGCCAGGGAAAGCTGGCTGTCCGGTACGGTTACCCGGCAGGCCTTGGCGGCCATGTCCTCGACCTCGACGTCCAGCACCTGGGCGGGAGAGAGAGCCTCTGCCACAAACCGAGCCGGATCTTCGCTGTACTTTACAACGTCTATCTTCTCGCCGGCCAGCTCGTCTACAATGTCGCCTACCCTGCTGCCTTTGGCTCCGATGCAGGCGCCCTGGGCGTCTACATTCTCGTCTTTGGAGAAGACGGCTATCTTGGTGCGGCTGCCCGCCTCACGGGCGATTGCCTTAATCTCGACCGTGCCGTCGGCGATCTCGGGCACGCTGAGCTCAAACAGGCGCTTTACCAGCCCCGGGTGTGTGCGGGAAATCATCAGCCTTGGACCTTTTTCCCCGGAGACGACGTCTACCACGTATACCCGAATGCGGTCGCCGTCCCGGTGTTCTTCTGTGGGGACGCGCTCGCTTTTGGGCAGTATAGCCTCGTTTTTGCCTATTTCCAGCACGAGGTTGCCCTTGCGCTCGTCAATGCGCAAAACAGTTGCGGAAACGACGTCCTGGGTGCGGCTCTGGTATTCGGCCATCAGGTGTTCGCGCTCGCCCTCGCGTATCCCTTGGCGGATAACGTGTTTGGCGGCCTGGGCGGCTATCCGTCCGAATTTTTTGGTCTCCATAGGTATCTCGACTATGCCGCCGACCTCTGCCCGCTTGTCGTATTTAAGGGCCTGCTCGAGGATGATTTCGGTTGCCGGGTTTTCGACGTCATCCACAACCGTCTTGCGGAAAGCTACGTAGAACCGCCCGGTCTCGGGATCGATCTCCACGATTGAGTCCTCGCACTCTTCCCCGTCCCTGCGTATGGCAATTACGATTGCGTTTTTGATCTTCTCAAGCAGGTAATGCACCGGGATGCCCTTTTCTTTTTCCAGCAGGGTCAGCGCTTCAAAAAATTCGGTGTTCATTTACGGTCTACCTCCAAAATCTGTGTCGGGGGCTAGTTTTACCCCGGCGATTTCCGCCCAGGGGATTGTCACAGTATCTTCTTCGCCAGGCAGGCGCAGGATGACGGCGCTGTCCTCTGTGCGCCCTATAAGCTCTCCGATAAGGTCGCGGGTGTTCTCTCGTGGGCGGATAAGCCGGACATGCACCCTACTGCCGACATACGGCTCAAAGTGCTCCGGGCGGGTAAGCGCCCGCTCTATACCCGGCGAGCTAACCTCGAGGATGTAACTCTGCTCGATAGGGTCTGCTTCGTCCAAGGGGCCGTCTATGGCGCGGCTGAAGTTTTCGCAGTCAACTATGTTTACCCCGCCTGGCTTGTCGATAAAAAAGCGCAGGTACCAGTTAACGCCCTCTTTCTCAAAGCGGACATCCCAGAGCGCGATGCCCTGCCGCTCTGCGATCGGCCCGGCGATTTGGCGGGCAATATCCACTGTGCGCGGCTTTTTTTCTTTTGGCATTTGTAACCACCCGCCCTCTTTCTGGGTTTATGTAATATATAGGAGGTGTATTCCGCGCAAATTGTGCCTGGCAAACAACCCCTACACGTAACAGAAGAGCGGGGTTCCCCACTCTTCTGCTTAAGATTTCCTATGCTTACAAGATTTAGTCTACCATAACCGCGGGCACAATGCAAGTGTTTTTTAGCATTTCCTTGCAAAAAACCATGCCTGTTTAGCCTATTCTTCCATTTGTTTGCCCAAAAAGGCTGCGGCGGTGGCAATCAGTTTGGTCTCGGTGTCACCGGCAACGGCGCTTGGCTCTTCGGCCAGCAGCATTATAGAGCCACACACGTCACCTGAGGCGATGATTGGCGCGCCGGCTATCGCAAAGCGGTCTACGCCCTCAACCGGCTGTATGCGTCCAGCGTCGCCGAAGGGCTTGCGCTGTTCCATGTGGTCTTCAAGCGCGCCGGAAACCCTGCGCTCAAGCAGCTCTTTTTTGGGTATACCCGCCACTGCGATTACATGGTCGCGATCACAGACCAATACCGGGAAGCCGCCGGTCTTATAAAGAACCTCAGCGTACTGAGCGGCAAAGGTACCAAGCTCACCGAGGGGCGAATACTTCTTGAAGATAACCTCACCGTTGTTGTCGGTGTAAATTTCCAGCGGGTCTCCCTCGCGGATACGCATGGTTCTGCGAATCTCCTTGGGAATAACGACGCGGCCCAGGTCGTCGATCCTCCTGACAATTCCTGTCGCTTTCATATGGCTAGAGTTCCTCCTTAGAAAAGTATGGAGCCGGTAAAAGTTCTATACAAAATCAGCGCATTATGTCAGTTCGTGGTGCCGTAGTTTTTAGTATAAACGCCCTTTTGTATTTTATTCCCCACAGATGCAAAATTTAGAGCGACCATGCACACTTATATGGTATACTATATCAGTAATACCGTACTTTCAACAACTGCCATATATTACCTATTAAATTATGCAAAATTCGACATTTTTCGTCAATTGTTTATAAGGCAAACCAATACGCACTTTCTTTTTGAACGATGGGCAAGGGATGGGAAGGACTTTATGGAGAACTCCGGCGCTATAATATCGGTCGAGGACTTAAGCAAGGTGTTCCAGGTGGGCAGCGAGAAAATTGCCGCACTAAATGGTGTCACATTTAGCATACCCAAGGGGCAGATTTGCTGTATTGTTGGCACTTCTGGTTCGGGCAAGAGTACTCTGCTCAACCAGCTGGCCGGGTTGGAGAAGCCCACCAGAGGCCATGTAATGATTGGCAAGCGCAATATTTCAACCATGAGCGAGGGCTTGCTTGCACGCTTTAGGCAGCAGCACGTGGGGTTTATCTTTCAGTCGTATAACCTTATGGCCGCCATGACTGCGCTTGAAAACGTTAGTATGCCCCTAATATTTCGTGGAATGTCCAAAAACAAGCGGGAAGCCGCTGCCAAAAAAATCCTGGAAGAAGTCGGGTTGCGGGAGCGTATGCGCCACAAGCCCTCCCAGATGAGCGGTGGTCAGCAGCAGCGGGTTGGGATAGCCCGAGCCTTTGTAGGCACACCCAAGATAATCTTTGCCGACGAGCCCACCGGTAACCTGGATACCAAAACCACCATGGAAGTAATGGCGATGATGGTTCGCCTTTGCAAAGAGCAGGGGCAGACCCTGGTTCTGGTAACCCATGACCTTGAAATCGCCGAGTATGCCGACAGAACCATTACCATGCGCGACGGGGTAATAGTGGACGACCACCTGAATACAAACCCGGAATAACGCGGCAAAACACCAAGAGGCTGCCCTGCGGCAACCTCCCTTGTAGTTAAGACTTTACCTTTGCTGCACACCCCGGGCAGATGTGGCCCTTTTCGATCGTTAGCAGATTTTCGGACTGCGTGCGGCACAATGTGCAACAAGGCGAAGCTTCGCGGATGATGATGGACTTCACAGTAGCGTCGTTTATAGCGACCTCCAGTGTAGTACCGGTGCCCCACCCCAGGGCCTCCCGCATGTCCGCGGGGATTACAATGCGCCCAAGGTCATCCAGCTGCCGAGTTATAGATTATTGTCCCACCATGCTGATATTCCCCTTTGCTTTTGATTTGGCCCGAGCAGGGGCAGCTGTAGGAGCCCCCCGCCCAAGCCATTCAAAAGCCCCGAATAAAAAAAGACGCGCATAGAGGTGGTAGCCCCCATGCGCGCCATAAATGGCGTCAACTTCCGCGGCTTGCAAAGCATTATACTTGTGGTGTATAATGTGAAAGGTCGCGTGGAAGTGCAAGGGTGCTGGTCTGTAAGAGGTTCCACCTTTGCCCGTTGTCGGTGTCCCCACACCTTCAACGGCCATGCGGCTCCTTTGTCTCCGGAGCCTTATGGAGTGAGTTTAGCACAAGGTAAATATTTTGTCAATGATCGTTGGGTGTTTGTTGTTGGGTATGTAAGATTTTGCCTGTGTTCTGCGGTTTGCTGCGAAACTGGTGGTTGTAGGGGATGCGCCCCTGCGCGTTCCGTTTTTCCACCCGCTCGTTGTAGGGGCTACTTTTAGCCGCCCGGGGGTTTAGATCAAGGTTCAGGCCTTAAGTTCCAGGTCAAGACCAAATCTTAACTCAGCCTGCGGGCTGGGGCTTTGGTGCCGCTCATGTCGCGGAGGCACATACTTTTTGTTTCGCCAAAAAGTATACAAAAAGCGACTTAAGGGGGCGCGGGGGCTTACCCCCGTGGCGCCCCCAACTACTGCGCCAAAGGCATGCAGTAGTCGCAAAGACCGCGTAAGACCCGCGTAAGCCCCCCCTCAACCCCCCGCATAACATCCGGCCTCGCTGGTCGAAATTTTGCCCGGGTTGCCGCTTCGCATTTGTAATGCACTGACAATACTGGGCAAAACTCTTTGTTTATGCAGTCACCATATGCCCGGCGACCACGGAGCAGGCTTTGAGTCGGTAGGCTGGGATTGGCCGGTGGCCGACATCGAACTTACCCAGCCGCTATGCGAGCCCGGGTTTAGAGTAAGGAGTTTTTGTGGTGAGGTGTTTGCTGTTAACTACGCCGCTGTTGACAAGCCGGGAGCTAGCAAGAATAACATACCAATAAACTTTCTAGTTTTCGCCCACCTGTTCGTATAGTGGGGGTCTGGGGGAGTTGTCTGCGGAGCACGTTCTTTGTGCGTAGTCAGACCCGGTCCTCCCCCAGTCGCTTTTCTTTTGCTTACTTTCTCTTTGGCGAGACAAAGAAAAGTAAGTGCCTCCGCGGCACAAGCGGTACATTATTCCCAGCCCGCAGGCTGAGTTAATATTCAGCCC
>WRAV01000031.1 GCA_009780025.1 Oscillospiraceae bacterium
CCGCTGATGCCGCGGAGGCACTTACTTTTCTTGTCTCGCCAAGAAAAAGTAAGCAAAAGAAAGCGACTGGGGGAGGACCAGATCTGCTCCAAGTTCAGTCGCAGACAACTCCCCCAGACCCCCACTGGTAGGTCAAGAACAGGTTTGTGGGGGCGTCAGGCTTGCGGACAGGTGATACAGCTCCTCAGCCAGGGTGTTCGTCAGTAACGGCACAGTTTGCAATAAACACCTCACTGCGGGAATTCCTTACTCTAAATCCGGGCTCGCATAGCGGCTGGGTAAGTTCGATGTCGGCCCAACGGCCTGGATTCAACCTGCCGGCTCAAAACCTGCTCCGTGATTGCCGGGCATATGGTGGCCGCATGAGCAAATGGTTTTGCCCGGTATTGACAGTGCATTACAGATACGAAGCGGCAACCCGGGCAAAAATTCGACCAGCGAGGCCGGATGTTATGCGGGGGGGGGGGTTGAGGGGGGCTTGGGGGAAGCGGCCCGCGCCCCCTAAGTCGCTTTCTGCTTACTCTTTGGCGAGACAAAAAGTAAGCACCTCCGCGGCACGAGAGGCACAATATGCTCAGCCCGCAGGCTGATTCTATATTGGGCCTTGAACTTGACCTAGAACTTCAGCCAGCTCTTGACCCTTAAACAAAAACAGGAGGCCAACATGAAAGACGCACTATCCATATTCCAAACCACCCTCGATGAAATAAAAGCCGCCGGGCTCCACAAAGAAGAGCGGATAATCACCGCACCGCAAAGCAGCCGGATAAGCACTACGGCAGGCGGCGATGTAATCAACATGTGCGCCAATAACTACCTGGGGCTGGCCAACCATCCTCGCCTTGTTGGGGCCGCCACAGACGCCCTTGAACGCTGGGGGTTCGGCATGGCCTCGGTGCGCTTCATCTGCGGTACGCAGGAGATTCACAAGGAGCTCGAAGCCGCACTTAGCCGTTTTTTGGGGATGGAGGACACTATCCTGTACGCCTCCTGCTTTGACGCCAACGGCGGATTGTTTGAGACACTGCTGGGCAAAGAAGACGCCATCTTCTCCGACCAGCTCAACCACGCGAGCATCATCGACGGGGTGCGGCTCTGTAAGGCCGCCCGCTACAGCTACCTCAACAACGACATGGCCGACCTCGAAGCCAAGTTAAAGGAGGCCGCCGGTGCCCGGATAAAGCTAATTGTCACCGACGGCGTCTTCTCGATGGACGGCTATATTGCAAACCTGCCGGGCATTTGCGACCTGGCCGAGAAGTATAGCGCCTTGGTTATGGTAGATGACAGCCACGCAGTAGGATTCATGGGCGAGAGCGGGGGAGGCACCCCGCAATACCACGGCGTAAGTGACCGCGTGCACATCCTGACCGGCACCTTCGGCAAGGCACTGGGCGGGGCCCTTGGCGGCTACACCAGCGCCCGCAAAGAAATTGTGCAGTTGCTCCGGCAGCGCAGCCGACCCTATCTGTTCTCGAACAGCGTGGCACCATCCATCGTGGCCGCCACCATAGAGGCTCTCAAAATGCTCGAAGAGAGCAACCAGCTGCGAGAGCGGCTGCGCGAAAACACTGCCTACTACCGCCAGGGGCTCGCCCACCTTGGCTTTGACCTGCTGCCCGGCGAGCACCCCATAGTCCCGGTGATGTTCTACGACGCTAAGGTAGCCGCCGAGTTTGCCCGGCGAATGCTGGATAAGGGTGTCTACGTAATCGCATTCAGCTTCCCGGTGGTGCCCAAAGACAAAGCGCGGATCCGTACCCAGGTCAGCGCCGCCCACAGCCGGGAAGACCTCGACCATGTGCTAGAGGCCTTCGCCGCCACCAAGCGAGAGATGGGAATTTAGCCGGCGCAGGGTTGACGCTGGGCAATCTACAGTATACAATTAAAAAGTGGGAAGGTGGCGTTCTCACGCCTTCTTCCCCAATTTTTTGCTTTAGTACAATTATAGATAGCGCAACAGGAGGGCGGCAGCATGTTTACCTGCGACAAAAACAGGGTGGAAGAGACGATAAAAGCGTTTTCACAATTTGGGGCCACCGAAGGCGGCGGCGTTACAAGGTTTGCACTCTCAAAGGAGTGCATAGCCGCCCGAGACTACTTCGTAAAACGAATGAAAGCCGCCGGCTGCGTAATAGAAACAGATGACTTTGCAAACGTCTACGCCACCTTGCCCGGCAGCCAACCTGGCCTACCGCGCATTGTTACAGGCTCCCACTGCGACTCAGTCAAAAACGGCGGCAACTACGACGGCATTCTGGGCGTCATCGGTGCAATGGAAGTCATAGAGGCCATTGTCGACCAAAATATTCCTCACCGCCACCCAATAACCGCCATGATCTGGACAAACGAAGAGGGCGCTGTCTACATCCCCGCCCTCATGGGCTCGGGGGTTGTCTGCGGCAAGTTTGACAAAAACACCGTGCTTGCCTCTGTGGGCGCAAACGGTCAAACTTTTGCAGAGGCCCTAGACACCAGCGGCTATAAAGGCGAAGAGAAAAACCGCCTCACCTCCGGCTCCTACAAGGCAAACTTTGAGCTACATATCGAACAGGGGCCGATTCTCGAGGCCAAAAGCAAAGACATCGGCGTTGTTACCTGCGTGCTTGGGATGGTAAACTACCGGATAAAGCTCTTCGGCCAAAGCAACCACGCCGGAGCCACCCCGATGAAATTCCGCCAGGACGCCCTATACGCGGCAGCGCAGGCTATTGTCTATCTCCACGAGCAGCTCGACAGGCTCGACCCTGCCCTGGTTTACACCACCGGCGAGATTACCTGTCGCCCCTGCATACACTCGGTTATACCCAATTATGTAGACTTCTCATTTGATGCTCGCCATGAAAACCCCAAGGTTACCGCCCAGGTGCTCGAGATTATCCAGGATATGCCGAAAAAATTTGCCAAGTGCCGAGTGGAAGTTCAAGAAAACTTCTCCCGCGAGACTGTCTACTTTGACAAAAATTTAGTCGCAACTGTCCAAAAATGCGCGGACACGTTTGGCTATTCCAACATGCAGATAAACTCAGGGCCCGGGCACGACGCCCAGTATACCGCCGGGGTACTGCCTACAACTATGATTTTCATTCCCAGTAAAGGCGGCCACAGCCACCGTGAGGAGGAGTTCACCTCCCTGGATCAGTGCTGGCAGGGGATAAACGTATTGCTGGGCGCGATATTGGAGACTGACAAGAAATAGTGTGCAGTTTTACATAACACATAACTGGAGGCAACATAACATGAAGAAACTCTGCCTGATAATAGCAATTGCGCTGGTGATGGGCGCCTGTACCACACCGACACCGACCGCTCCCCCGCCTATGGCGGAAGCCGAAGAATACGTTGAGTACACCGAAAAGGCGGACGAGGGCATGCCGGAGCCCGAACCTAAACCAGAGTTTGAGCCGGAACCGGAGCCCGAACCAGAACCTGAATCTGAACCGGAACCCGAGCCAGAACCTGAGCCCAAGCCTGAGCCTCAACCGCAGTCGCAGCCACCCTCAGCACCTCAGCCCACACCCGAACCAGCCTCCGCGCCACCTGTCGCGCGTGAAGAGCCGGTGTCACTGGGCTCGGCAGATGGGCAAGCAGCCGGGCCTGACATAATGATTTTACCCAACGGCCTTGTCATTGACCTCACTCAAGTGCCGCCTCCGGCAATCGCCGCAAACAGAGCGGTCGAAATAGCCATAAGTCATCTGGGCGGCGGCAGGTTGGGAGGGCGCGACCCCATCGAACCCGGTCGCATGTTCCGTGACGATGGGCGCGAAGTTTGGACAGTGGGGGTTATTCGTGGCAACGACCTATTCACGATATATGTAGCTACCGATAACGGCGAGATTGTCTATGCCAATCATCGAAACCCACCGAGCTTTATCGACCCGACGCCGGTTGCCCCGGTAAGGGATAGATCGGAGCCGCGGCTTCCGGATAATCCGCACCATCCAAATCTCGTGCTCCCTGCCCCGCCGTGTGTATGGGGTTTTGGAACATATTATTCCATGCCACCCGCGCCACCTCCGAATGCTGTTGCGGTTGATGATTGACAAACCTGCCACGCTGTGCTAAACTGTACCGTAATGCTCGGCCAAAATTCCAGCTTGGGGGCGACCAGTTATGCAGGCTCATACTGCGGCTCGTTCTTTTGCAAACTATTACTTTTTTAGCTTTAGCAAAAAGTAATAGTAATTTGTGCCGCGTTGTCTGCGGGCCACAGGCCCCGCAAAACAAAGAAAAAGGCGCCACACAGATTACTTAGAATCTGGGTGGCTTTTTTGTATTTTTAATCACGTAAAAGGGTGTGGCGAAATGGTAGTGGTATTGCGCGGAGGCGTTCCCCAGGAGAAAATCGAGCCGCTAATAAGCTGGCTTAAAGGCAAAGGCCTGGGCGTGCGTGAGTTCCACGGGCAAGAGCAGTGCGTGCTAGGGTTGATTGGCAACACCGCCGGGGTCGACATCGAGATGCTGCGCAGCCTCGATATCGTCGAATCGGTCGGTGCGGTCAGCGACCCCTTTAAGGCGGCCAACCGCAAAATTCACCCGGAGGACACCGTGGTCTCCACTCAGGGAACCGGGGGTGGTAGCCTGGGCGGCGGGCACTTCGCGCTGATAGCCGGGCCATGCTCGGTCGAGAACGAGGCGCAGATAACCCTGGTGGCCCAAAAGGTCAAAGAGGCGGGAGCAACCTTCCTGCGCGGGGGGGCCTTTAAGCCACGCACCAGCCCTTACGACTTCCAAGGCCTGGGCGAGGAAGGCCTGCGCCTGCTGCTCGAGGCCAAAAAAGCCACCGGCCTGCCCATCGTCACCGAGCTTATGGAGCTGCGCAGCCTCCCCCTCTTCGAGGAGATTGACGTTATCCAGGTCGGCGCGCGCAACACCCAGAACTACGACATGCTCAAAGAGCTGGGCCGGGTGCCCAATACCATACTGCTCAAACGCGGCCTTGCCGGCACCCTCAAAGAACTGCTGATGAGTGCGGAATATATCATGGCCAGCGGGAACGAGAACGTCATCCTATGCGAGCGGGGGATCCGCACCTACGAATCCGACTACAGCCGCAACACCCTTGACCTTTCGGCCGTGCCTATTCTTAAGCGGCTGACCCACCTGCCGGTGGTGGTCGACCCCAGCCACGGTACAGGCAAGGCCTATATGGTCGAGCCTATGTCCCTGGCGGCGGTGGCCGCCGGCGCAGACGGCATAATGATAGAAGTGCACAACAACCCCGCCGAGGCACTCTGTGACGGGCCACAGTCCCTCACCCCTGAACAGTTTGCAGATACAGCCCGCAAAGTCTTCAAAGTACGGGAGGCGCTGGCGTGAGGCAGGTGGGAATAGTTGCCCTGGGACTAATCGGCGGTTCTCTGGCCAAAGCCTACAAACGGGTGGACAGCATCCGTGTTTTAGGCAGCGACGCGGACAAGTCTATCCTCGACTTTGCCATGATGGCCGGCGCTATCGACGGCGAGCTGACCGATGCCGAGCTGCAAGGCTGCGACTGTATCCTACTGGCCACCTACCCCCAAGGTGTGATAGACTGGCTGGAAGCAAAGGCATCGCTGCTGGACACCGACACCGTGGTGATGGACTGTTCGGGCACCAAGCTGCGTATCTGTGAACAGGCGTTCGCAATTGCCAAAAAGCACGGTTTTACCTTTGTGGGCGGCCACCCGATGGCGGGCACCCACCAATCCGGGTTTAAGTACAGCCGTGAAGACCTCTTCGACGGCCAGCCCATGGTAATCGTACCGCCCACATTTGAAGACATCCACCTGCTAGACAAAATCGAAAAGCTGCTGGGTCCTGTGGGCTTTGGGCGGTTTTCCTTTACCACCGCGCAGGAACACGACCAAATAATCGCGTTCTCATCGCAGATGGCCCATGTGGTCTCAAACGCCTTTGTAAAGAGTCCGACTGCACTGAGGCACCGTGGGTACTCGGCGGGCAGTTACCAAGACCTCACCCGGGTGGCCTGGCTCAACCCCGACATGTGGTCCGAGCTCTTCCTGGAAAACCGGGAGGCACTGCTCTGGGAGATCGACTTCTTTATAAGCTCAATGCAAAGCTACCGCGAGGCCATCGAACAGGGTGACGCCCCCAGGCTGCGCGCCCTACTGGACGAAGGACGACTGCGCAAACGGGAGGTGGACGGCAGGTGAAAACCATAAAGGTCACGACCGGGCGGCCCTACGACGTGCGAATAGCCCCCGGTCTGTTGCTCCAAGTTGGCCCCATGGCGCGAGAGATTGCGCCCAGCACCCAAAAAGCCGCTATAATAACAGACCGCAACGTGGAGCCACTCTATCTTGAGCCTGTCTTTAGCTCCCTTGAGGGGGCGGGCTTTGAGACAATTAACTACTCCATCCCGCCGGGGGAGGCTTCCAAACGCGGAGAGAGCTACCTGGCCTTGCTGGGTTGGCTGGCGGAGCAAAAGTTAACCCGCACCGACCTTATCATCGCGCTGGGCGGGGGGGTTGTCGGTGACCTCGCCGGGTTCGCGGCAGCAACTTACTTGCGCGGGGTGCGGTATATACAACTGCCAACCTCGCTGCTGGCCATGGTGGATTCATCGGTCGGCGGCAAAACAGCCATCGACCTGCCTGCAGGCAAAAACCTGGCCGGGGCGTTCTACCAGCCGGCGCTGGTTCTATGCGATACGAACGCGCTGAGCACATTGCCCGAGGAAGTCTTCCGGGATGGCACGGCCGAAGTGATAAAGTATGGTATGCTTTGCTCGCCCACGCTGCTCGAAGAGCTCAGAGGGGATGGGCTGCGCACCCAGTCGGAAGGTATAATCACACAATGCATCAGCATTAAACGCGATATCGTCTGCGAAGATGAATTCGATACCGGGCTGCGAATGCTGCTGAACTTCGGACACACCATCGGTCACGGGGTCGAGAAGCTGAGCGGTTACGCCATCTCTCACGGGCTGGCGGTTGCGATTGGCATGGCCATAGACACCCGCTCCGCCGTAAAAAACAAGCTCTGCCCACCCGACTGCCTCACCGCCCTGGAGGAGCTGCTGGCCCTCTACGGCCTGCCCGACAAAACCGAGTTTTTGCCCACGCAGCTTTACGGGGCCGCGCTCAGCGATAAAAAGCGAGCGGGTAACGAGATAACATTTGTGACCCCGCGAAAGCTGGGCCACTGCGAGCTAATCTCCATGCCAATGTCTGAGATGCTCGACTGGATAGAAGCGGGGGTGAGCTTGTGAGAGTGAGCGTAGCGCCCGGAGCCATCAAAGGCGAAGTATGGGCGATTCCCTCCAAAAGTCATTTGCACCGGCTGCTTATCTGCGCGGCGCTGGCCGACCGGCCGACACTTCTGCGCAGCGGACCGACCGCCGCCGAAGACATTACCGCGACCATCGACTGCCTGAGCGCTCTCGGGGCTAAAATCGAGCGGGTGCCGCATGGCTTTGCGGTGACGCCAACCGACCGCGCACGGTTGCCCGCACAGGCCACCCTTCCCTGCGGGGAGAGTGGCTCCACACTGCGGTTTATGCTGCCGGTGGTGCCCGCCCTGGGTGTGACCGGGCGGTTCGAACTGCACGGGCGGCTGCCACAGCGGCCGCTGGCCCCATTGGACGCTCAGCTTATCGATGGCGGGGTCCGGCTTAGTTGGGAGACCCCAAACGTTCTGCGATGCGAAGGGCAGCTGAGGCCGGCACACTACACCTTACCCGGCGATATTTCATCGCAGTATATCACCGGGTTGCTGCTGGCCCTGCCTCTGCTCAATGGCGAGAGCAGCCTAACCGTCACCGGGCAGATTGAATCTGAGGACTACATCACCATGACGCTTCAGGCAATGGCCGGTTTCGGGCTGACTCCGCCTCTGGTGGACGGACGCTATCAAATTGGCGGAACCGACTTCAAAAGCCCAGGGGAAATGGCAGCCGAAGGCGACTGGTCAAACGCGGCCTTCTGGCTCTGCGCTGGGGCCATGCCCGGCGGCGATATTACCTGCCGGGGACTGAGCGCCGCCAGCAGCCAAGGTGACAGGGCGATTCTGCCCATACTGGAGGCAATGGGCGCCCGCGCAAACTGGGAGGGCAACACCCTCCGGGTACGCGAGGGCAGACGCCGAGCTGTCGAAATAGACGGCCGCGCCACCCCCGATCTTATTCCGGTACTTTGCGCAGTGGCAGCTCTGGCCGATGGCGAGACCGTGGTCAAAAACGCGGCCCGGCTCCGCCTGAAGGAATCCGACCGTCTAACCGCAACCGCCCAGACCCTAAACGCCCTGGGCGCGAAAATTACCGAGGAAGAGAGCAGCCTGCGCATTCAGGGCGTGGAGCGTCTAAAGGGCGGTGCCGCCGACAGCTGGGGTGACCACCGGATAGCCATGATGGCAGCAGTTGCCTCCGCAGGCTGCGAGGGACCGGTTGCCATAACCGGCGGGCAGGCTGTGCGCAAATCGTACCCTGGATTTTGGGACGAGCTGTCAGCCCTTGGAAAGCAGGTGAGCATCGATGAGTAGCTTCTGGCGGTCACGGCTCGACATTGCGATCTTCGGCCAGTCCCACGCACCTGGCATCGGCATGACCCTGGACGGCATCCCGGCAGGGGAGACCATAGACATGGAGCGGCTGCAAGCCTTTCTTAAGCGGCGGGCCCCCGGGAGATTTCCCTGGTCGACGCCACGCAAAGAGGAGGACATCCCCGAGTTTATCTGCGGCCTCGTAAATGACAAAACCTGCGGCGCACCGATAACCGCGATTATCCGCAATACCAACACCCGCAGTGTGGACTACGCCCAGCATGCCGACATTCCGCGGCCCGGGCACGCGGACTACACCGCGCATGTTAAATACGATGGCCACCAGGATGTTGCCGGCGGCGGCCATTTTTCCGGGCGGCTTACTGCAGCACTCTGCGTTGCCGGGGGCATCTGCCTGCAAATTCTCGAGCGGCGCGGGGTTACGATTGGGGCGCATATTGAGACCATTGCCGGGTGTGCCGACCGTCCTTTCGACCCGGTGAGCGTAGACGCACCTACGCTGAAATCCCTGTGGGAGAAAGACTTACCCACAGTCGAGGACCTGGCGGCTGGGAAGATGATCGAGGAAATCGGGCGGGTGAGGGCGTTGGGAGATTCCCTAGGCGGCAGCATAGAATGTGCGGTTGTCGGCCTGCCGGCAGGCCTGGGCAACCCCATCTTTGGCGGAATGGAAAACCGGATATCCAGCCTTGCATTCGGTGTCCCAGCAGTCAAAGGGATAGAGTTCGGTACCGGGTTTGGCGCGGCCTCCCTTTGGGGGAGCGAGCACAACGACCCATTCTACATGGATGGTAACGCCGTAAAAACCCGCACCAACAACCACGGCGGTATACTGGGCGGCATAACCACCGGAATGCCCCTGATCTTCCGGGTGGCCATAAAACCGACACCATCAATAGCAATCGAGCAGCAGAGCGTCAGCCTCTCAAAAGGCGAGCCCGACACCCTGGCGGTAAAAGGCCGCCACGACCCCTGCATTGTCCCACGAGCCGTCCCCTGTATAGAGGCGGTGGCCGCCATAGCGATTCTGGATGCGATGCTTGACAATTAAATATGTGTAGGGATGACCGCCTCGGTCGTCCGCGAGTCTGATTTTGCGCTTCGTTATAAGCCGGACAATCGAGGGCGATCGTCCCTACAATAGGGTTGCGCAAGAGATTTATATGTTAATTGAAATAAGGAGTTGAGCCCATGAGCCTAGAAAACCTGCGAGGCCAGATAGACGCTGTAGACACCGAGCTGCTCAGCCTGTTTGAGCGGCGGATGGAGCTCTCTCGGCAGATTGCCGAAGTCAAAAGCACCCAGGGCCTGCCGATATCCGACCCGGTGCGCGAGTCCGAAAAGATGCTCGCGGTTAGCGGCAGGGTACAACCGGCGCTTACCTACCACGCCCACACCCTTTACGACACCCTGTTTGAGCTGAGCAAAAGCTACCAGCGCGCGGCGTCACCACTGCCGCCACTCATGCTGGGGGAGATCCGGGGCGCGGTGCGGGACTGCTTCCCAACAAGCGCGACTGTGGCCTGCCCGGGTGTTGAAGGCTCGTTCTCTCAGCTGGCCTGCGAGCGGCTGTTCGCCTACCCAAACCTTGTGCACTTCAAGTCATCCACCTTCGACAAGGTTTTCGCAGCCATCGAGAACGGTCTTTGCGACTACGGCGTGCTGCCGCTGGAGAACAGCACAACCGGTCTGGTCGGCAAAATCTATGACCTGATGAAGAACAACTACTCTAACTTTAGAATCGTCAAGAGTGTCCGCCTGGGGGTCGAGCACAACCTGTTGGCTCCGCCCGGCGTAAAGCTCGAGGACGTGCGGGAGATATTTTCTCACGAGCAGGCCCTGCGCCAGTGCGCCGGATTTATCGACAGCCTTGGCACCCCGGGCGTCGAGATAAAAATAACCCCCTGCGAGAACACCGCAATCGCCGCCGAAAGCGTAGCCGGCAGCGACCGCAAAGATATAGCAGCCATAGGCTCTCATCGGTGCATCGAGCTTTACGGCCTTAACTGCCTTGCCAAAAACATTCAGGACGAGGCGGCCAACTACACACGGTTCATCTGCATTTCCAAGCAGCTGGAGATCTACCCCGGGGCCAACCGGTCCAGCATAATCATGGTAACCCCCAACACGCCCGGCTCGCTCTCAAAGGCACTGCGCCGGTTTTACGCACTGGGGCTCAACCTCATCAAGCTGGAGAGCCGCCCGCTGTTTGAGAACAACTCGGCCAAGGTCATGTTTTACCTTGATTTTGAGTGCTCGCCCCACTCAGAAGCCTTCGCCCGCCTGCTCGACGAGATGAAGGTCTTCTGCGAGGAGTTCCAGTACCTTGGCAGTTACACGGAGGTAGTGTAGGGTGCCGGTCTACGGCTTGCTCGGCCGAAAGCTTGGTCACAGCTACTCCCCGGTTATCCATAAGTTTTTGGGCGGGTACGACTACCGCCTGTTTGAGGTAGAACCTGAAGACCTTGCCAACTTTTTGCAGAGCGGGCAGTTTGCCGGGTTAAACGTTACAATCCCCTACAAGCAGGCGGTAATTCCATTTTGCGCCGAGCTCTCTCCGGCAGCTAAAAGCATTGGCAGTGTGAACACTATCCTATACCGCCCGGACGGCTCGCTCTACGGCGACAATACCGACCCCGTGGGCTTTGCCACAATGCTCGAACGCGGCAGAGTAGAGGTGCGCGATAAAAAAGTGCTAGTCCTTGGCAGCGGGGGTAGTAGTCTGAGTGTCAAGCATGTCCTGGGCCAGCGCGGTGCCGGCGAGGTCGTAACCGTCTCCCGCGCGGGTCCGGACAACTACACAAACCTTGAGCGCCACAGCGACTGCCGGGTAATCATCAACACCACCCCGGTGGGCATGTCCCCGAATACCGGCGGCAGCCCTATCGGTCTTGAAGGTTTCCCTAACCTGGAATGGGTGCTCGACCTCATCTATAACCCGGCTCGTACCCGCCTTATGCTAGAGGCAAAGGCCCGTGGCATCCCCTGCATTGGGGGATTAACCATGCTTATCGGCCAGGCTCGGTCAGCCTGCGAACTCTTCATAGGTGGTCAGGTGGAGCCCGGAAGGGAAGAGGCAACCCTGCACATGGTGCGCTCTCAGACCGAAAACATTGTCTTTGTGGGAATGCCGGGCTGCGGCAAGACCTCTATCGGAGAGCTGCTTGCCCAAAAAATGGACCGCCCCTTCGTCGACTCGGATGCCGAGCTGATAAAAGAGGCCGGCATAAGTATCCCCGAAATCTTTGCCCGGGAGGGCGAAAACGGCTTTAGAGCACGGGAAAGCGCCGTTCTTGAGCGGCTGGGGGGGCAGTCCGGACTGGTGATCGCCACCGGCGGAGGCTGCGTCACCCGGGATGAAAACTACTTCCACCTGCGCAGTAACGGCAGGATCGTCTTCCTGGAGCGCAACATATCCCAACTGCCCAGGGATGGCCGCCCCCTATCTGCCGGCGACTTGGATGTGATGTACGAGCGCAGACTGCCGCTCTACCATCGCTTTGCCGATCTACGAGTCGAGAACAACGCCACACCCGAGCAGGTGGCCGCCAGAATATTGCAGCTATTGGAGGTAAAAGAATGACGCCACGGGTTGCCACCGTACAGGACATATCGGGGATAGGCAGGTGCTCGTTGACCGCCGCAATCCCTATATTTTCGGCCATGGGCATCCAGGCCTGCCCGCTGCCAACGGCGGTGCTTAGCAACCAGACCGCCTTCGACAGCTACGCGGCCACCTCACTGACCGGCCAGCTTGAGGCCTCAATAGCCGAGTGGAAAAAGCAGGGGCTTACCTTTGACGGCGTAAGCACCGGCTTTTTGATGGACACCGAACAGGCCGCGCTGGTAAGCGAGTTCTTTGACTATGCCAAAGACAGGGGAGCACTGATTGTTGTTGACCCGGTTTTGGGGGACAGCGGCAGCTTCTACCCAATATTTGGCCGAGATATGCTGGCGGCCTTCGCAGGCCTTGCGAGCAAAGCCGACGTCATCACTCCCAACCTAACTGAAGCCTGTCTGCTGGCCGGGGTTGAATACCCGGGCGAGAGGACACACAGCGACGAATTCGTCTGGGATGTTGCCCGCGCCCTTGCCAGCATGGGCCCGCACACAGTGGTGATAACCGGAGCACACACAAATACCGATACCATCTGCAATATGGCCTACATTTCCGGGGAAAACAAAAAGATAACCGTCTGTAACCGGCGGATTGGCGGCAGCTTTTCGGGTACGGGTGATATCCTCACCTCGATAATCTGCGCCTGCCTTCTGCGCGGGGAGGATATCGAAAGAGCGCTTGATTTGGCTGGGCGGCTGTTCGAGCGGGCGATATCGCTTTCTATCGAAAGCGGCACCGACCCCCGGGAGGGCGTAGCTTTCGAGCCGTTTTTACATCTGTTATCGAGTGTGGGTAACGCGCTCTAATATAATAGCAAAAAGGAGAAGACGCAACATGCAGGGAACTTACCAGCACAGCCAGCTCAGATACTTGACTATAGCGGCCCTATTCGCGGCTATGGTAACCGTCTCAATACTTATCTTCCGCATACCTGTAGGTAACGGAATAGTTCACTTCGGTGACGCAATGATCTACCTTGCCGCTTGCTTTTTGCCCAAAAAGTACGCTCTGGTGGCGGTATCTATAGGCGGGGTAACGGCCAACTTGTTCGCGGGGCTTACCATGTGGGCACCGGCTACAGCCGTGATAAAGCCGCTTATTGCTGTTTGGTTTGTCAATAAAGGGCCTATCCTCACTAAATGGCATGTCTGTGCACTGGTCATAGGCGGGATAGTAAACACCGGGCTATACTACGTTTACGAGGCGCTATTCATTGCCGGCAACTGGTACACACCGTTCTTCACCGCTATGTGGGGCGGGGCCGCACAGTCGGGAGGCAGCGCCGTTATATTCGTAATGCTGGCCGTTATTTTTGACAGGATGAGTCTAAAAAATCGCCTTGGAATGGGAAGCTGATAGCATATGCATAATGCAATTTACGAGTACGGCCCCGGTATCTATTTCAACATGACCAACAAATGCCCATGCGAGTGCGCATTTTGTGTGCGGGCAGGTACCGAGGGGCTCGGCAGCGCGGACAGCCTCTGGCTGGATGATGAGCCCAACCCGGGGCAAGTCATAGCCCAGCTGGAGGGCATGGACCTGAGTGGCTACACCGAGGCCGTCTTCTGTGGCTTTGGCGAGCCCTTCTGCGCCCTTGAGTCCATGCTTGAAGTTGCCGCCCACCTCAAAAGCCGGGGTGACTGCCCGGCAGTGCGGGTCAACACCAATGGGCTGGGCGATCTTATCAGTGGGCAGCATACACCGCCCCTGCTGAAGGGGCTGATCGATGTAATTTCAATCAGTCTGAACGCGCCGACCAAAGAGCGATACACCCAACTCTGCCGCCCAGCCTTCGGAGAGAGCTCGTTCGAGGCCATGTTAAAGTTTGCCCGGGAGTGCAAAGAGTTCGTGCCAATTGTGGCGTTCTCAGTGGTTGACGTACTCGCACGCGAAGAAATAGCCGCCTGCGAAAAAATAGCAGACAGCTTAGGTATTCCCTTGCGGGTGCGGGAGTTTGGCGGCTAGCTTCTAACCGGCCGCCCGTCCATATCGAGCAGGGGAGACAAACCCCCTGCGTAGCCGGACGCCACGAACATGTACTGCACACCGGTGCGCTTATCCCGCAGGATACGCACTTCGCTCCAGCTGCCCACACTTTCCTTGTATAGCAAGCAGCTCGAACCGCTTGTCCTTTTTTTCTTTTTTGTCCTTGCCGAATATGCTCATGGTGCGCTCCTCCATTTAATACTTGCTTCACTTCAAAGAAGAACACTTTTGAAGCTACGGCAAAAACAGCCTCAGTCAGCGCTACGCGCTGGAAAGCCCATGTATATGCCATTAGCGGCCTTGCCGCAACATACTCTGCGAGTGTGCAAACTTGAAAAACAAAATACATTTTTTAAGTTTAATGGCTATATTGCGGCTACCGCTCAGCGGCAGGCTTCTGTCATTTCTGGTCGTTATAGAGCGTGAACAGCCCACTTAGCAGCAAGTTGGGCGCATGGGTGTGTTCAAAGCCGACATGGGGCAGTATTACCGGTGCGTGCCCGCCGGTAACATAAACCGGTGTGCTGCTCCCCAGAATGCTCTTGATCCGCGCGACATACCCTTCGGCCGCGAAAGCCTCGCCCAGCACCGCGCCGGAGACCATGCCCTCACGGGTGCGGGTGCCTATTAGCGGAACATCACCCGAGAGCTCCTCTATCAGCGGAAGCTGCGCGGTTCGCCCGGCCAGCGCCTCCAGGGAAATGTGCAGCCCGGCAAGTATCGCACCACCCAAAAACCGCCCATCTTTATCGATAACATTCACCGTGGTAGCCGTGCCAAAGTCAATGAGAATAAGCGGCGGCGGGTGCAGCCCCAGCGCACCCACACAGCATACAACCCGGTCTTCACCGGGGGTATCTTTATAGGCGCTCAGGTCAAGACCAGATAAATTTTGGGGGTCGACTCTCTTTGGGGGGCGGCCCAATTTTGCTTCCAGGGCCCCGGCAACAACAGAGGTCTGCTCGGGCACCACTGAGGCAATTATGCTCCCTTCAATCTGTTGCCATATACCTCCGCCGAATTGTCCCTCAACAAGGCGCAGAAAGCCCTCCGGGCCGGGTATCTCGTCCCAGAAGGCTACGGCATCGCGGGTGGGTTGCCCTTCTCCGACCGCCACCCGCACGTTTGTGTTGCCGATATTCACCGCAAGTATCAAGCGTTCTTCACCGCTTCCACAATTGTCTCTACCAGCGCAAGGGCCCCTTTGCCCACATAACCGCAGGCCAGCCGGGATTCGCGGGGCTCGATTACTACCCACCCACGGCTCTTCAAGGTCTCAATATTTTGCTGTGTGGCCGGGTTCTCGTACATCAGGGTATTCATTGCCGGGGCAATAAGCTTGGGTACACTCGGTGGAGTGGCCAGCACCATCGAGCTGAGCATGTCGTCCGCCAGCCCCCAGGCAATCTTCGCGATAATGTTGGCGCTTGCCGGAGCAATCAGCAGGATATCCGCGTGCTTTTGCGGCAGGTCAACATGGATTATCTGGCTGGGGTCATCCTCCTGCAAAACGTCGGAGAAGACCCGATTCTTGGTCAACGCCTGAAAAGTCAGCGGGGAAACAAGCGCTGCGCCCGCCTTTGTCATAACAACACTGACGTCGTAGTCGCCTTTTACAAGGGCGCTTACGACATCAGCACCTTTGTACGCAGCTATGCTGCCGGTTACCCCCAAGATTACCCTTTTCATGTTTGTACTCCTATTTCCTCGCATACCTGCTCAAAAATCATCCGCGCTATCTCGGCCTTTGTTTGTGCCCGTCCCACCACTCCGGAATTACCCAGCAGCAGTGCCTCGTGCTCCTCTGGGCCAATGCCGCTCAGGTCATTACATAGCACAAAGCCGCAGCCGTTTTGCCGGATAAGGCCCTGCCCAGCCGTTACAAGCTCGTCCTCACCCACTCCGGAGAGCAGCTTAAAACCCACCAGTAGAGTGTCGGGCTGTAGCGCCTTTATCATCCCGATGGCTTTGGGGGTCTGCTCCAGGGCCAGCAGCAGCTGGCCGGAGCGTGAGGTTATCTTTTTTTGGGGCGCCAATGCGGCGCTTGCAAGGGCCTCGCTCACCGCTTCAGGAGAGAGCCTGCCCCCGCTGATTCGCTGCTGGAGCGCGCTTGCCAGCCCCTCGATAGTCAGAACGCCGGTGGGGGTGAAGTCGCTGACCGCCATTGAGTGCACCACGCAATCGAATCGCTGCTCACGCAGCAGACACTCAAGTGTCTGAGCCAGCTGTCCCGCACTGCGTATAGTGACTGTCCGCTCAGGCGGAAGCTGTGGCCGGACCGCGCTCTCGGCACATAGATAAGTAATCCGCGCACCGCCTGCGGCAAACTCGTCGGCCACAAGGCTGCCCAGCCGCCCGGTCGAGTGGTTGGTAATCGAGCGCACGGTATCTATGTCTTCTATGGTTCCGCCCGCTGTTACGAGCACAGAAAGGCCGTTAGATTGCATATTTTTGCCTCCGGGTGGTTTATCTTGATTCGTTGGGACTGCACACCCGGGCATCCCGGCTATTAAATGCAACGTTGTGGAATGGGGCGGGTCGCCCAGTGTGCGACCCCTACTTCCCCAAGAACTCCTCAAGAACGTCCTCCAGGCAGGGCTTGCCTATCTCTTGCAGGTCGTAGGCCACCCGTGTGCTGGGCTTGTTCATTTTGACAATTCTGCCAAGGTCGATCGGCGTCGCCACCACGATGCTGTCGCAGGGTGTAGCCGCAATAGTGGCTTCCAGGTCTTTAATCTGCTGGTCGCCGTAGCCCATGGCCGGCAGCACCACGCCGATGTTCGGGTAGGTCTTGTAGGTCTCGGCCAGCTTGCCGACAGCGTACTGCCGCGGGTCGACAATCTCTGCCGCACCGAAGCGGTGAGCGGCTACCACACCTGCGCCGATCTTCATCTCGCCGTGTGTGAGAGTAGGGCCGTCCTCAACTATCAGCACCTTCTTGCCCTTGATAAGGGCGGGGTCGGTCACACTTATTGTGGATGCGGCCTCAACCACTGTGGCCGCCGGGTTAACCTTGGCAATATTCTGCCGCACTTCTTGGATACCGGCGAAGTCGGCGCTGTCGATTTTGTTTATCACAACCACGTCAGCGATGCGAAGGGTGACCTCGCCTGGGTAGTAGCTCAGCTCGTGGCCAGGACGGTGCGGGTCTGCCACAGTGACCATAAGGTCGGGCTTGTAGAATGGGAAGTCATTGTTGCCGCCGTCCCAGAGAATTACATCGCAACCGTTGGGGTCGTTCTCAGCCTGCTTTAGAATTTCTGCGTAGTCAACGCCAGCGTAGATGACGTTTCCGCTGGCTACATGGGGCTCGTACTCCTCCATCTCTTCGATGGTGCAGTTGTGTTTCTTTAGGTCGTCCAGGCTCGCGAACCGCTGGACTTTTTGGGCCACCAGGTCACCATAAGGCATTGGATGGCGGATTGCGATAACCTTGAGCCCCTTGGCGTTTAGAATCTCGATGATTTTGCGGGTGGTCTGGCTTTTGCCGCAGCCTGTCCTGACTGCGCACACAGCTATAACCTTCTTGTTGCTCTTAATCATAGTTTGATTAGGGCCGAGCAATGTAAATGCTGCGCCGGCAGCGTTTACTCGCGCACCAAGACCCATAACGTAACTGTAGTTGACATCGCTGTAAGAGAAGACGCACTCGTCCGCGCCGTACTTTGCTATGATCGTCTCGAGCTCCGTTTCATCGTGGATGGGTATGCCCTGCGGGTAAGCCGCACCGGCCAGTTCCGCCGGGTATTTGCGGCCCGCTATATCCGGTATCTGCGCGGCCGTGAAGGCCACGACTTCGCACTCAGCATTGTTTTTGTAGTAGGTGTTAAAGTTGTGGAAGTCTCTTCCAGCCGCACCTATGATGATAACTTTTTTCATTGCGATACCCTCTCTCATCTTCTGTGTTTGCCATATCGTAAATACATCAACGAGTATTATTATACATCAGCACTGCAAAAAAATCAACTGTATATTAAGGTAATCACTGTAAAAACGCCTTGCATCTATACATATGTTTTTGTATATTTATACATATCGCCCGCAAGCTGTAGATTTCCCACGTGCTTCTGTTAACATATTATCACATAGCGCGGGTAATGTCGATTCTTTTGTTGCGCGAGAGCTGCTCTGTGGGCAAGGACAAGATGTGCAAACTCCACAGGCGGTCGGGCATGGAAATCCGACCCTGCGAATTTCGTAAATCCACGGTTGTATGGGCGTGGTTCCATCCCCGCCCGCCAGACAAAACCTCAACAGCACGAGCAAAGCGTCCCGGCGGATACGCCGGGACGCTTCTGTTATAAGGTTAAACCGCGCTTTTACTTGCGCGCCCTTTATGCTCCCGGGATATGAGGTAGATCACAAACCCGAGCACGCTGGTAGCAAGTGTGAGTATCGGCCAGAGCGCCCTGTTCTTGCCGTGCTTTTGGCTGTCCACAAACACCCACGCGGCCAGCAGCAGTCTAAACGCAAAGTGCAGTAGCGAGCCGATTATAGCAAATACGCCAAGTGTGGTAGGTGTTGTGCCGTTCCAATGCCCTGTGTGGCCTCCACGGAAACCTGCACTGTGGCCGTTGCTAAACCGTCCGAACCCTTCGCGGCTGATGGTCACAATCACTTCGTCGACCTCGCCTGTGGCTGCGTCGCCCTCGGGTATGGTGACGACTACCCCACGACTCATATGTCCCCGACTGTGGCCCCGTCCATGGCTCCCGCTGTGGCCGAACCGACCGGAGCGTCCCGTATGCCGGCCCGCGAACTCGCCTTCCACTAATACTGTCTGCCGTCTCTCATGGACCGCATTCCACTGGTCGTTTACGGTCATGTAGCCGGCAAAGGTGGCGCCAAGGGCAAGAGCCGCCGCGAAGAGCACCACAAACGCCTTCTTGAAGCTAAGCCCCTGGATTTTCTCTGTTAATGTTTTCATTTTGTTTTACCCCTCTCAAGCTTGTTGTTTTTGTGTTGGCCCAATTATATCGCACGAAAGTAAACTGCCAACCGCTAAGAGGTAAAGCACGGGCAAACTATGTTAAACTGGCGGTAAACTGAGGTGCTGGCTGCAAATCTAAATAGTCCGGTCGAGCATGGAAGCCCGACCGACCCTACAGATACCAGGGCATAGGGGTGGGGTTATAGTCAACTGACTTCAAAACTGTTCCAAGGTTTTTGGGGGGAGGTCAAATTCAAAGTTCAAGTTCTAAGGTCCAAGGTCAAAATCTTAATTCAGCCTGCGGGCTGAGAATATTGTATCGCTCGTGCCGCGGAGGCATGAGCGGTGCATTATACTCGCCCACAGGCGAATTAATATTCAGACCTTGACCTGGAGCTTGACCTTAAGGCCTTGAACTTGACCAAGCAGCGCGTCAGGGTCGCCGCGCCCTACACAGAAGGTACCTGTGGAATTCGGGCGGGAAAAGTGTTAGGCCTTGAACTCAAAAACCATCCAACACTTGCGGCAATTTTCAAGTCCGTTAACTATACGTCCCCGCTCAACACCGTCATTTACTAATCAAACCTTAAACCGGTACCCCGCCCCCCACACAGTCTGGATATGTGCGGGGTTTTGCGGGTCTGCCTCGATCTTCTCCCGCAGTCTGTTTACGTGGACGGCTACGGTTTTAAGGTCACCAAAGGCGTCCATCCCCCAAATGCGCTCGTACAGATGCTCCTTGCTGAAGACTATGTCGGGGTTGGAGATGAGAAACGCCAGCAGCTCGTACTCTTTGTTTTTAAGCTCCACTTCGGTGCCGTTTACCAACGCCCGGCGGGCAGTCAGGTTTACCGTTACCGTCCCGGCTCGCACCTCACTGGGCTTTTTGCTGCCAGCATCTCCGCCTTTGCCGCGCAGCCTATCGTACTGGGCTAGGTTGGCCTTTACCCTGGCTACCAGCTCGGTGGGGGAGAAGGGCTTCGAGATATAGTCGTCGGCGCCCAGGCCCAGCCCCCTTATCTTGTCCGAATCCTCGCCCTTGGCTGTCACCATAAGAATCGGCACGTCAACCTCTCCACGGATGCCCTTGCAAATCTCGTATCCGTTCATACCGGGAAGCATTAGGTCGAGGAGTATCAGGTCGTAGCTCTCACCCAGCGCCTTCTTGTAGCCCTCGGCGCCGTCGGTGGCAATATCCACCTCGAATCCCTCAATCTGCAAAAAGTCCCGCTCAATTTCAGCAATGGCGATGTCGTCCTCAACTATCAGTATTCGCCTCATCTGTGTGACCTCCCTCACTTAGCGGTAGCGTAATGATGATGGCAAGCCCGCCCTGCGGCGTATTTTCGGCCGTTATCGTTCCCCCCAATTGCCCTACAATCTTCGCGGAAATGGCGAGCCCTAAACCGCTGCCCTTGCTGGGGTTGTTCCGCGACTGGTCACTGCGGTAAAAGACCTCGAAAATCTTGCCCAGCGCACCTTCCGGAACGCCTGGGCCGTTGTCTGCTATAGTGACGATCACGTCGCCTGCGCTCTGTCGGCAGGATATTTCAGCGCGGGCGTCTGGTCTGCCGCAATACTTAACGCTGTTGCCCAGGATATTTTGCACCACATTGCGCAGCTGTACGACATCGACCGAGACAAACGCACCATGCGTGCGCCCCGCCAGCGAGACCCCAAGCCCGCGCTCCGCATACTCGTCGGATAGCCCAGTAACCATTTTTTCGAGCTCTGCGCCAATATCAACGCTCTCCAGCCGCAGCGGGAACTCGCCGATATCCAGCTTTGAGAAGAGGAACAGCTGGTTTATGATATACTCTATGTCCTCGGTTTTGCTGTGGATGATGTCCAGGTACTTCTCGCGCATGGCCGCGGTCGAGGCCACGCCCTTCCTGAGCCCCTCAATGTAGGCTTTGATTGAGGTTAGCGGCGTGCGCAGGTCGTGGGAGATGCCGGCGATAAGCTCTTTGCGGCCGGCTTCGTCCAGCTGGCGCTGGCGTACCATATCGGACAGCCGCGCGGCCATCTCGTTAAAGTCGGCGCAAACCTCGGCAAACTCGTCGTCCTTATTGTATCGTATGCGGTAACCGAGGTTGCCCTCACTAATCTCGCGCACACCGTCCACCAGCGTATCTATCGGGGTGGTAATGCTGCGTGAAATATATCCCGTGAGCGCCCGGTTCACTAAAAACACAACGCCCAGCAACGTTACCGCTAAAATCGGGATGACCCAGCGCCAGCCGCCACCGCTCGCGAAATCGGGAACAAAGCCGTCCGCGAATGTTACGATGTGCTCGCCAGTCTCGGTTGTGTAGATTATAACGTCGCTCGGCAGCCGGACTTGGCCGTCCTCCCAAGCAAACCCATACCACGACTGCGTGTCGCGCTCCCGGCCCGAACGGTGGCCAAACCCGCTCACACCTAAGTGCACCAGGCTGACAGCCAAAAACAGCACCAGCGTCACTATAATCGGCAACACTATCATCAGAATATTTGATATAAACAGTCGGCGCTTTATGCTCATGCTATCACCACCCGGTAAGTAATGTACCGCACACGGGTAAAGCCGTGGGAAACCGCGAGTAAACTGGCGGTAAACTTTTTTAATTATACGTGTTTTTTGGTGGCGGCGCAAGCGAAAACGAACCGGCAGAGCGAGGCCCGCTTTGCCGGTTCACTTTGTTATATTTTGGTTGCGAAAATTGTCGAATCGCGGTAATATATCCCTGCGAGGCTCCCGTCAGGGAAACCGAGCATACATAGGGCAAGGCTGATAACGGCATTAGCCGGACGGTTACGCCGCAAACCTTTCTACGCGGTTGCGCGAATTCCCCGGGAAGGAGGTGGTCGCATGTGGGTTGCGTTGGTGTGTATAACTATAGTTGCCGTTGTGGTTATAGTCGCCGTTCTAGCAGCTTCAAAAAATGCGAAAAAATAACCGCTCACATCCACGAGTAACGGTTATTTTTTCCGTATAAATCTCTTGGTGGCGCAACCGTTTGAGGTCTTGCCCTTTGTGTTTATTTTACTCCAGCGGTGTGGCTTTGTCAACCCCCAGCCGCTGAGCTCACTTGCACAATGGCACTCAGCGCTATTTTGACTCTATGCCCAAATGCTCCTTGAGCGCGGATTGCAGTAATCCGGAAAAGTTCACGTGAGCCTTTTCTGCCTCCGCGTTAAGCCACGCCGGGATTGTCAGCGTTTTTTTGACAGCGCGGTTGTCGTTCGCGCGGCGATAGGCGTCGGTGTCGGCAACAATCAAAGTTGCTGTTTGTTCACTCTCTATAACGATACTTTCTGACGCGGGCGGAATCGGCTGGCCGTTATCCTCCGCGTACCAAAGCCACATCTCAATTGCATCTTTAGCCATTAAAAGCGCCTCAGCTTTGTCTTTGCCAAAGGTGTGGCAACCCGGCAAATCTGGTACTGTAACACCAACAGCGCCATCGTCGGGGTAGAGAATAGCCTGGTATACGTATCTCATTTGGCACCTCCGAGCGGGCTTACTTCAGCCCTGTGTCCTTTAAAATTCTGTTCAGTGTTCCGGTGGGGTATGTCGCCGCCATGCCGGTGGATTGGAGCTATCAACCCCGGTCTGTCGTGGTGCGTTGCAATTGTGTGGTTGCCGCCTTCTGTCAGCACCCAGCCGTTTGCGACCAGCTTGCGCTTGAGCTCTTTGCCTGTCACACCCTCCCTCTTTGAGATATTGACAACACGTATAACACGTGTTGTCAATGAGTTTGCGCGACCGCTAGGACGCTCGTTCATCGAACGCGATTAAACTGGCGGTGGTTTATAGTAATCGTATTCTCAGTGCGCCAAAATGAGAAAACACGTATATCGCCATCCTCATATATAAATTCTATTAGGTCACCTGAAATTGAAAAGGCTCCCATTGTAACA
>WRAV01000032.1 GCA_009780025.1 Oscillospiraceae bacterium
GTTTAAGTTGCTTGTAATGCGGTCGCCAAACCAATTGCTAGTCTACTACAGGAGGCTTTCTATTGCTAAAGCTTTTTATCGCCCCCGGTAAAACCGGGGGTTAAGTTGCGCTAAAGCTATAACATGAAACAACGGACGCCGTCCCAGGCGTCCGTTGTTTTAGTTTGCGCTAAAAGTCACATCGTGCAAAATTTTCTCGCGCTGCATTAGTATCAACAGGCCATAAGTGAAAATATACTGTATCAAGCAAAAAAGCAGGCGTTTGCCACCAATTATATGGCAAACTGGGCTTTTGGGCTACAAAAGTATATGCAAAGGAATGTGGTACATATGCAATCTGCCCTGAGTTTGACCATAGCATTAGACGCCGGGCATGGCGGGTGGGACAACGGCGCGGGGAACGGCGGCCGCCGCGAAAAAGACGACAACCTCCGCCTTGCTTCGAGTGTTAAGCGGGAGCTGCAAGCGCGTGGTCTCGGGGTAGTTTGCACCCGCACCGACGACAGCTTTGTCTCCCTGGCCGAGCGGGCACGCATTGCCAACGAAAAGGACGCCGACTTGTTTATCTCGCTGCACAGGGGGGCATTTCCTACGCCATCGAAAGAGGCCGTGGGGGTGGCGGGTTATATCTATCCTACCGCTTCGCTGGAGACCAGTGGGCGTGCGGCCCAGCTCGCCCTCAGCGCATTGGAAGAGGCTGGGGTGCAACGGGTAGTCGGCATCTCCCGCGGGAACAGCCCGGTACTTCGCCGTGCGGAAATGCCCGCCTTCCTGCTCGAAGTGGGCTTTTTGACCGATCAAGAGGACAACCGCCTCTTCGACCAGAACCTTGGCAGCTATGCGCAAGCTATCGCCAAAGGGGTGGCCGACTTCTTTGGGCTGAGCTTTGACCAAAACGCAACACAAAACAGCGCCCTCCCCCCCATCCGCACTGCCCGGGAGGAGAACGCCGTCTTTGATATGCAGCAGCTGCTTGAAGCGCGCTACGGATTTGGGCTAAAAGCCTCTGGCAATTTTGACAGCTTGACCAGGAGGGCCCTTGTGGTGGCTCTGCAAATCGAGCTAAACGGCACATACGAGGCCGGAATACCGGTAAACGGTGAAAAGGGACCACAGACCCTAGCCGCTATACGCCCGATAATACCCGGACAGCAGGGCGGCTTGTGCGCACTGCTTCAGGTAATGCTTATCCTGAACGGATACGAGCCGGGGGAAGTTGATGGAGACTTCGGCCGTAAAACCGCCACCGCCCTGCGTTTTTTTCAGCGGGACCGCTTTATGACGCCGGATGGTGTGGCTAGCACAAAGACATTGTTGGCGTTGATTGGGGGGTAGTCATGAAGCAACTACTACTGAAAGTTGACTTTCAAAAGACTTTAGTGTAGAATCACAAGTAATCCTATCATATGATAGAGACAGCAATAAACGCAAGGAGGCAATGCTATGGATAAAAGCATGTCACACGCTTTTAAGCTGTTCGCTTTCCCCACTTTTTTTGGCGGTATGGCGCGGGCTATAGATTTGGGAAGTACGCTGAATATTTATAATGAGTCCGCAAATGTAGCCGCAGCAGACGGAAAGGCACTATCCTCTGATTGGCATCAAGTAGGCGATGACATCATTTGGGCAATGGAGCAACAACATGAGCGTGAAGACACCGAGCAAATTGAACCCTAAAAGAGACGCTGAATTGCAAATAACTCAAACGCGAATGTCCGCAGAGTACTATAGCCCTCTCCCACCTGCGAGCGAGATGGAGCGGTACCAACAACTTACGCCAGATGCCACAAACAGGATACTTTCTATGGCCGAAAATCAATCTTCTCACCGGCAGGAAATAGAGAAGATTGCGGTTAAGTCTGGTGCTCTAAACAGCCTTCTCGGAGTTATCGCTGCGTTTCTCCTAGGAACCTTTACTATTCTTGGAGGAATTTGGCTGGCTTTCGTAGGAGATGCTACTGCCGGTGCGCTAGTTACCAGCGTTGGGATGGCAGGCTTAGCGGGAGTGTTTATCTATGGAACACGCTCAAATAAAAATGAGCGTGCCGAGAAAAATAAGCATCAATAAAGAAATCGCCCCGCTCACTTGTCATTTTGATAAGTGAGCGGGGCTTTTTGCTGCATGTACGTGCATCAAGCTATTTCAGCGCTGCCGTAATAACATTACCCACTAGCACAGAATTTGTCACCGTGCCTACACCGCCGGGCACTGGGGTTATCGCGTCGACTACCGATTGGGCAGCTTCAAAGTCAACGTCACCGCACATTTTGCCCTCGTCGGTGAAATTGATCCCGACGTCGATAACAACCTGCCCGGGAGAGAAGAACTCGCCGCCTACTACCCCGGCTTTTCCGGCAGCCGCGATGATTATATCGGCAGCGCGGCAAATGGCAGGCATGTCCACCGTGCGGGTGTGGCAGACTGTGATAGTTGCATGCCTGTCAATCAACATAATAGCCAGCGGCTTACCCACTACCAGGCTGCGTCCAACGACGGCCACACGCTTGCCTTTTAGCTCGTACCCAAAGTAGTCGAGTATCTCGATGCAAGCTTGGGCGGTGCAAGGGGCATATCCACTGCCCTTGCCGGTGAATACCCCGGCCAGAGAACCGTCTGTTATACCGTCAATGTCTTTCGCGGGGTCAAGAGCGTTGCGCACAGTCTCGTCGTCCATATGCTTGGGCAGCGGCCGTAGCAACAGCACTCCGTTAATCGAGGCGTCCTCATTGACCTGGCGTATAACCCCCAGCAGCTGATCTTGGGAACAATCCGCCGGCAAGACAATTGACTTTACGGCCACGCCTACTCCTTCGCAGCGCTTGGTAGCGCCCTTCTCGTAAGAGATATCGTCGGGGCGCTCGCCCACCCGAATAATGCCCAATGTTGGCGTAATGCCCTTTGCTTCCAGCTCTTTTACCTGTAAAGTTTGCTTCTCTTTCATCGCTGCGGCAACCAGTTTGCCTTCCAACAGTTTAGCCATTGTTTGTCTCCTTATTGCTTTTATATTTTTGCTCTAAACTCTGAATCGTGCCGCCACGTCCTCGAATATTTGGTCGGCCTTGGCGGTGTATTTGCCCAACATTTCGTCGGCTTTTTTGTTGTACCCTTCGGCCAGCGGACGATCCTTCATAAACTTCGTGTTTATAAACACGTTGAGGCTCGCCGCTTGCAACGCCGCCTTACAGAGCACTACCCCGCAGCCCACATCCGAGATTGCGATAGCTGTTCCCTTTTCAGCAAATTTGGCATGGAGTTCAATCGCTTCGCAGCACTTCTCCATAATTTCGAGGGGAACCTCGCAGCACTCTTTTAGTGCCGCTGCCATAACTCGGTCCTTCTCTTCCTGCTGGTCCATGGTGTCCTTGGGCATACCATACGCTTTAGAGAGGGGCTCAAATACCTGGGCATCCAGCGCAATCAGCCGGATGAAATCTGCCTGGAGCTCGTCCGCTTGGCGCTTGAGCTCAATAATATCTTCCTGAACGTCGGCGTACTTCTTTTTGCCTACTGTAAGGCTGCCAACCATGTTACCGAGGGCAGTACCTATCCCACCGGCAAGCGCAGCCGCTCCGCCACCACCCGGAACCGGCTCCTTAGAGGCCAGCACCTCAATAAACTGTTCGCAACTCAATTTAGAAAAACTCACCTAACCACTCCTTACTATATTTGTCTGTTTACTGACATTCGTTATAATTGGCTTGCTCACAAGCGGGCCACAGAATTGTAAATATACATCAAAGCCGGTTGCCGCTTTAGCGGTGAGGCGCTATGTATATGCCCTTCCATGTACATTATACCATATTTAGGTGGATATGGTACAGTAGGTAGAATATTATACCATTAGCACATGTTGCCCGGCCCATACGCCAGGGAGCTCAGCGACTCGGAAAATCCGGATTACCGCGCGCCAAAAGCAAATCTCACGCAGGCGGTGATACCCTGCATAGAAATATAATCCACCATCACCCTTTGTTAACATTATATCAACTAACCGTACAAATTTCTAGCCTAGCACTTTTCAAAATGGAATAAATGTGGTAAACTGTGTGGGTATTTGCAAAAAGGCATTTGGAATTGACATCACGCGCGCGCTTTGTGCGCAGGCAAGATATAGGGTCTGACAACAATCTGCCTACACATAGCGAAGGGATTGTGATTGAAGTGAGACATGTGAAGAGTTTAGCGGTACTGGTTATTGCCCTGACAATGGTGCTCGGCCTTATCTTGCCCGCCCAGGGCTCGGTACGCCGGCCACCCAGGTCAACTGTACATACCGGGTCGCTTACTTATGCCACTGCGGCAGCCGAGGGTATGAACGCCGAAGTTGAGGCGTGGCGGCTGGGAATAGAACATCGCTACGGCATACGCATCCGCTACGATGTGGACTTTAACGGTTCGGCCTCTATCGGCACCGGAGCACTGCAAACCTTAGATTTGCTTTTGGGCTACCTCACTCCCGGCGTTATCCGCGAACTTTCCTCCTATTGGGAACAGCGCACCGGTAACCTGCTGACCTTTTCCTTCGTCTACTCCCCCTTCCAGCGCAATATGCGCGGCGGGGAGGTACTTGGCTCATTCAGCCCCTCTACCGGCACCATTGAGCTATACATACCGTCCTTCAGCGAAAACGTCTTTATCTCCGGTGAGAGCCCGCTCACTATCATGCACGAGCTGGGTCATGCCTTCCACTTTATGATTGCCGACTTCTACGGCGAGGACGAGCTATACGCCAGGTGGACAGCGCTGAACGGTGGAATACAATACACCGGCCGCCAAGAAACTGATTTTGATTCTAATACTTTTGTTTCATCATATAGTATGATTTCGTACAAAGAGGATTTCGCGGAGACCTTCGCCCACGCTTTTGTACGCCGAAACGCAGGGCAAGGCTTTACCGACCAGCTTAGAGCACAGGGCGGCGGGCTCACCAACCTGGGACAAAAAGTTCAGCTCATCGAGCAGTTTTTGCCTATCTACTTCCAGAGCGACACAACCCAGATGGTGGCAAACTACAGACGGGTTTGGACAGCACCCACCAGCATCAATTTTTACGGAATGCGCATTGCGGGATACTACACCCAGTACATAGGTTTTACTCACCCCCGCTTTGTTCTGCGCAGCCTGGTAGGTATGCTGGACATTGAAATGGAAAACTATCGGTGGATGCCGCAAATCGGTGGCTGGGTTATCTCCAGCACCGCGGGGCAGCACTACGCTGTCTTCCCCGGCGGTACCACGTTTATATTTAGGACGCCGCCGCCAGTGCTGAATTAGCGGAGCGCACAATACATAACGGCCCCTCGGCGCTGTCAGTAGCGCTAGGGGGCCGTTCGTTATGCTTCTATCTGCCCACTATGCGCTCCTTTCTTATCTAAAACTTCCATCATTATTAGGGCGCCCAAAGTAAAGCCATGAGCATAAGTATCCACATCCTCGCAGTGGTGCTCGCTCACTAAGAGGCCTTCAAACTCTTCGAAACGCCGGCAATCATCCAGAGACATTTTTTCGATAAAGTAACGCTTTTCACTTTCGATCTTTTGTAGGGCGGACTTGCGTTTGCCGGTCAGCTCCACCCGGCGTTCCCACGGTATTACACGGCCATCGAATAAAGCTTCCATGATTGAGTATGACATGACATATAAGGTTATCGCGTTTTGGGGAAGTGGCGAACTTCTTCGCTGTAGGGCGCCGCTTCCTCTCATTCTTCTCTCAGGGCACTGATACCATCACGAATCCCTTGAACGTGCGTTGTAGACTTCCTTTTGCAGTAATCGTCAAGAATTTCAAGAACAGCATCGTCCAACCGCACTTTTATTTCATGCCTTTTTGGGCTGTCGGTTGGCCGCCCCATCTTCTTTCCTTCGGGCATTAATTCACCTCTCTTTCAGAACCCAAAAGTCAATGCTATTTTAATGCATTATAGCTGACAAACTTCAAAATTGCTCCGTTGTAGGAGACGCACCCCTGTGCGTCCCGCAGTTTATGTTAAAGTCAAGGTCTTTTTTTAGGGTTAAGGTCTTAAGGCCCGGGAGCACGCGGGCGGAAAAATCCCGCCCCTACAGCGGTTATATTTGTGTGGATTGGCGGGACGCACAGGGGTGCGTCCCCTACTTTGTTAACTATAAAAAACAAGCGGCTTCCAGTAAAATCTCTGGATACCGCTTGTTTGTGTATTTAGCAAAATGGCCTACTGCTGCGCCGAAGATGGCAAATTGCTCAAGTTATTGTTCTCCGCCCCATCAGGCAACGCTCGCAGATACTCGGTGCCTTGGTTGGTAGCCACAGCCACGCCCCTGATTTTGTTCTGGCGGGCAAGTTCAACTCCCTGCTCTTTAGTCACCGTATTACCATCCGAGAGCTGGTAGCCCGAAATCTTACCCGATTTTTTGACCAGACCAATGATCGAGAGACCGTCTTCGCCGGCAGTTGACTGGTGTTGGTTAATGCCGCTGGGGGGCATCATAGTTTGATTGTTTTGCTCGTTCACAGTTTATTCCTCCTTAAGAAAACTTACCTTCTATTTTCCGCTGGAGACGGGTGGATATGCGGCTCAATTTTTGCCGGTCAAAATAGCATCATTTGGCTGCTTTCCGGCAGACCCTGCAGAGCTCCGGCCTCGCGCAGAGCTTCCAGGACAGCCTTGCTTACTCCCGCACGTGTGGAAAGCTCTTCCTGAGAGATGATTTCACCTTCGGTTGCCGCTTTTTGTAGAGCGTGGGCGGCGGTCTCCCCTACCCCTTTGAGCGCGGAGAACGGCAGGCGGATTTTGCCATCCTCGATCTTGTATCGCAGCGCGTCTGAGCTGTATAGGTCAACCCCAAGAAAATGCACACCGCGGGCCAGCATCTCAAGGGCAAGATGTAAAGATCCCAGTTGGCCGTCCTCTTTTGCCGTACGCTCGACCGCCTTTGCGCGCAAGTCCTCCATTTTGGCACGTACAGCCCCTACGCCCTGGGTAGCTGCCAGCGCATCGAAGTCGTCCCCGCGGACAGTGAGAACCGCCGCATAAAATGCCAGCGGGTGGTAAACCTTGAACCAACCCATCCGCATACAGGCGATGACATAGGCAGTAGCGTGGGCCTTGGGGAACATGTACTTAATTTTTTTACAGCTCTGGATATACCACTCAGGCACGCCGTGTTCATTCATAGCGGTTATATGCTCTGCGGTAAGCAGAGCGGCAGCCTTGCCCTTTCGGGTTATCTCCATGATTTGGAAGGCCATTTTGGGCTCGAGGCCCTTCTGCATAAGGTAGGTCATGATGGAATCCCGGGTACCGATAACTTGGGAGATGTCGCAGGTTCCGTCCTTGATAAGGTCTCGCGCGTTTCCTAACCAGACGTCGGTACCGTGAGAGAGACCGGATATCTGCAAAAGATCGCTGAAGGTCTTGGGGCGGGCGTCCTCGAGCATCTGCCGCACAAATCCGGTACCCATTTCAGGCAAGGCCAACGTACCGGTGTTGCTGTCGATCTCTTGGGCGCTCACGCCAAGCGCCTCTGGGGACACAAACAGAGAGAGCACTTTCTCATCGGTCATGGGCACGCTGAGCATGTTTACTCCTGTCATCTCCTCCAGCCGTTTGTAGAGAGTGGGCACGTCGTGGCCGAGAATATCCAGCTTGAGTATTGTGTCGTGGAGGGAGTGAAAGTCAAAGTGTGTGGTGACAATGTCCGACTCGGAATCGTCAGCCGGGCGCTGTACAGGCGTGAAATCGTAGACCTCCAGATGATCGGGCACTACAACCATCCCGCCCGGGTGCTGGCCGGTGGTGCGCTTTACACCGGTGCAGCCCTTTATCAGGCGGTTTTCTTCGGCCCTGTGAACAACCCGGCCTCTGTCTTCCAGGTACTTCTTCACAAAGCCGTACGCAGTCTTTTCAGCAACGGTGGAGATTGTACCCGCCTTGAAAACATATGCGGCGCCAAACAGCTCCTCCGTATACTTGTGGGCGGTAGCCTGGTACTCCCCCGAAAAGTTGAGGTCAATGTCGGGGGCCTTGTCACCGTCGAAGCCCAGGAATGTCTCGAATGGGATGTTGTGGCCGTCTCGACCCAAAGCTGTATCGCAGGCGGGGCAATTCTTCTCCGGCAGGTCGAAACCCGAACCATACTGCTGCTCGTCCACAAATTCGGTGTACCTGCACTTGGGGCAGACATAGTGTGGCGGCAGTGGGTTGACCTCCGAAATGCCGGCCAGCGTCGCCACAAAAGATGACCCTACCGAGCCCCGCGAGCCCACCAGGTAGCCATCCGCCTCGGATTTGGCCACAAGCTTCTGGGCTATTATATACATAACCGAGAATCCGTGCTTGATGATCGCGTTAAGTTCCCGCTGCATTCTGGCGGTTATTTGCTCAGGCAGAGGGTTGCCATAGAGCTGCTCCGCGCGCTCGGCGGTGATTCGCGCAAGGTCTTGGTCCGAGCCGGGGATAGTCGGCGCGAAGGTGCCCTCCGGTATTGGCCGCAGCTGCTCGACCATTTCCGCGATTTTGCGCGGGTTGTCCACCACCACTTCGTAGGCCTTCTCTTCTCCCAAGTAGGCGAACTCGGCTAGCATTTCGTCGGTGGTGCGCAAGTAGAGGGGAGCTTGCTGGGCGGCATCGGCGAACTTTTGCCCGGCCATTAAAATCTCCCGGAACACGGCGTCCTCCGGCTCAAGGAAGTGCACGTCGCCCGTAGCCACCACAGGAATGTCCAACTTTTCGCCCAGCCGGACAACGGTGCGGTTGTACCCGCGAATGTCGTTCTCGGTTAGATTTGGGTCTTTGCGCAGCATAAAGGCGTTGTTTGCTACCGGCTGAATCTCCAGGTAGTCGTAAAAGGCCGCGACCTCGCAGAGCTCGTCCCAGTCCTTGCCGGCGGTTATCGCCCTAAAGAGCTCACCAGCTTCACATGCGCTGCCCACTATTAAACCTTCCCGGTGCTTTTCCAACAGGCTCTTAGGGGTGCGCGGGCGCTTGTAGAAGTGCTCAAGGTGGGCAGCGGATATGAGCTTGTAGAGATTTTTAAGGCCGGTTTGGTTTTTTGCCAGAAGAATTTGGTGGTAGGTGGGCAGCTTTTTGGTGTCGACCTCGGAGCAGATGCCCTCAATGTCTTTTACGCTTTGTGCCCCGCGCTCCCGCAGGTCTGCGCAGATGCGCAAGAACACCTTGGCAAGCACCTCGGCATCGTCCCCGGCACGGTGGTGGTTGAACTCACCCAGACCCAAGCCCTTAACAACCTGGTCTAGGCTAAACTTTTTTAGTTCCTTGTAAAGGGAGCGGGCAATGGGCAGGGTGTCTATTGAGGTAAAGTTCTCCCGGATACCGCAGCGTCCGGTGGCCGCCCGCAGAAATCCCATGTCGAAGTCGGCGTTGTGTGCCACCAGCACAGCGTCCGGAGAGCCGATAAACTCCGCGAATGCGGCGAGAGCTTCCTTCTCGGCGGGGGCGCCCTCCAACATCTGATCGGTTATGCCGGTGATCTTGGTTATTTCGACGCTCAGCGAACGACCTGGGTCAACAAAGCTGGAAAAACGGTCGATGACTTCCCCGCCCTGCAAGCGTAGCGCGCCAATCTCGGTGATGCGGTCCCGGGCGGCGGAAAGCCCGGTGGTCTCCAGGTCGAAGATGATAAACTCCCTGTCCAGTGGGCCGTCGGCTTTGCCCTTGACTATATGGGCGGCGTCGTCCACCAAGTAGTTCTCCACCCCATATATGACTTTGAAGTCCGGGTTGCTTTTCTGGATTTTGGCTGCAGCTTTCATAGCTTCGGGGAAGGCCTGCACCACCCCATGGTCGGTAATGGCAATAGCCGGATGTCCCCAAGCATGGGCGCGGTTTACAAGATCCTCCACAGGTGCCATGGCG
Source organism: Oscillospiraceae bacterium (assembly GCA_009780025.1). GTDB lineage: Bacteria > Bacillota > Clostridia > Oscillospirales > Ruminococcaceae > WRAV01. The sequence continues at coordinate 9,852 of WRAV01000032.1, forward strand.
TCCATGGCACTCATCTTAGTGTGCAGGTGGAGTTCAACCCGCCCGAGCTCGGCGGTGTCTGCCCTGCTTTTAATTTGCGCGCTTGAGATGTCAAAAACGCGAATACTCACTTCACGGTCGTATTTGTCAAAGGCTGCCTCTCCGCGGGCTATCAGGCAGTCGCCCTCTTTAACATTCTTAATTGGGTCGGGAGTACCCTTGCCGATGTCGGTTATCACCTTCAACGTGTTGGAGCCGGTGCGGTCGGTGAGGTCAATCGAATAAATAGCCTTTGCGCCGTCACGGCTCTCCCGGCGTATAACGTTAAAAGCAACCCCCCAGACCACCACGTTGCCGGTCTCAGCTGTTACCTCTCTCAGAGGTGTCGGCCGGGTCTTGATGGGCTTACCCAGCAGCACTGTAATTGAGCCGTCCTCAAAAGGCAGCCCATCCGTATCGAATTGGGCTTTTTTGCCTTTTGTGGCAGGACGTTTAGGCTTGGGCTCGCTTATCTTCATTTCTTGTTTAGGCGCCTCTACTGCTTCTTTGGGGAGGTTGTCTACCGGTTGCTGCGCACCTTCGCCATCGTGAAGCTCCACCTTCAGCGCCTGGGAAAACTGCTCTATCAGCACCCGTTCAAGGGCTTCCCCGCAGCCGGACTGGCATAAAAATTCTGACCCTCCCCTAGCCAGGATTATCCGCAGGGTCTGCCCTTCCCACCGGGCATCCGCACCCTCAAAAAAGCCGTTGGCCGGCTTGCCAGTGTCTTTAAGAGCAGCCACCAGTTCAGGCAGGCAAGCGGCTGTGAATAGCTCCGGCGGGTACTTGGGCAAAATCTGGCAGGCAGAAATTCCCAAAGCAGTCGCAATGACTTCCCCCGCCCGGATAAGGTCGGCCCGGGGCACGAGCTGCTCGAAGGCGACGCGCACCTGCATTTTGCCTCCCTGCCCGGCAAGTTTTACCTCCAACACCTGCCCGTCCGGCAGGCCTAGGTCGTCTATATTCACTTGGCCGCCAAATAGCTCCGAAATGTATGGCATCTGCGCCTCCTGGGAATCGTGATATACTTGTTTTACATAAAAGAAGAACAATTTTGAAACTGCGGCAAAAACAGCCGCAGTCAGCGTTTTTACGTTTAATGGCTATATCTGCCGACAGTTAGCTGCTTTGCAAGGGCGGTCAGCCGCTCGGTAATTTTCTCCTGCGGAACTTTCTCGAGGGCCTTGCCTTCGGCAAAAATAAGCCCTTCACCATCGCCTCCGGCCACCCCGAGGTCGGCGTGGGCAGCCTCGCCCGGACCGTTTACCGCGCAGCCCATAACCGCAATGGTCAGCGGGCCGGGTATATTAGCCATCGCCCCCTCAACCGCGTGGGTAAGGCTTATAAGATCAATTTTGCACCGCCCACAAGTAGGGCAAGAGATTACATTGACGCCGCTGCCCATACCCAACGCTTGCAGAATACCCAAACCTACCCGCACTTCCTCTACCGGGTCTCCGGTGAGCGAAACTCGCAGGGTGTCGCCGATGCCGTCCAGCAGCAGACTTCCGATTCCTATAGACGACTTTATTGTTCCGATTCGCGGGGTGCCGGCCTCAGTTACGCCTATATGTAAGGGGTAGTCACAAGTCTGGGCAGCTAGCCGGTAGGCTTCCACCGTAGTCTTGACGTCGCTGCACTTTAGCGAGAGAGCTATGTCGGCAAAGTCGAACCTCTCAAGCAAGGCGGCTTGTCCCAGAGCGCTCTCCACCAGTGCCTGAGGAGTAGGGCCGCTGTGGCGGGCTAGTATTTCCTTTTCCAGTGAACCTGCGTTCACCCCAACACGGATAGGTATGCCCTTCGCACGACACGCGAGTGCAACCTGCTTTACCCGGTCTTCTCCGCCTATGTTGCCGGGATTTAAGCGGATACCATCCGCACCGGCTGCTACCGATTCAAGAGCCAGCTTATAATCAAAGTGTATGTCGGCCACCAATGGTATACTCACCGCAGCTTTTATAGCCGGGATGAGCTTCACGCCGCCTTTGTCAGGCGCAGCCACCCTGATTAGCTGGCAGCCGGCTTCTTCCAACTGCGTGGCTTGGGCGATGTTGGCCTGCACGTCTTCCGGCGGGGCACAGAGCATTGACTGTACCGAAACAGGGGCCCCGCCTCCGACAGCCAGACCCCCAACTATAACCTGCCTGGTTCCGTTACCCATCTCAGCTACCCAAACCTAAAATTCGCCGGAATATGTCGTTAAATGTGACTACGATAATCAGCCCTATAAGCAGGGCAAATCCGACGGTGTTCACCGCGCTCTCGTATTTGGCAGGCACCGGCTTGCGGCGCACTCCCTCAATCAGCAGAAAGATTATTCGCCCGCCGTCCAGGGCCGGGAATGGCAACAGATTGAAGATACCCAGATTGATGCTAATCACACTCACCAGGAAGATGAGGTTGAGAGCCCCTTCCCTAAGACCGCCACGCTCAACTCCGGTGGCCACAGTCTCTCCAATAGTGACTGTCAAACCGATTGGGCCGCTTATTTGGTTAAAACCAAACCGCCCGGTGACCAAGTCTACCAGGGAACCCCAGACCATCCTGACCACAGAGGCTGTCCAGTTAAAGGCATTTTGTACAACGTTTAGCGGTGTGGGCTGCACCCCAAAGAATATAAGGTCACTTACCAGAACGGTGACTCCCTCAAACTCGTACATAGGAAAAGTGACGCCGGTGAGCTCTACACGCTCTCCTTCCCGGATAACTTCGATATCCAATACGCCATCTCGCGAGCGGGTGAACTCGTATCTAATGTCGTTGGCACTGCGTACCCTGCTGCCGTTTATCCTGGTTATGGTGTCGTGCTCCATAAGCCACGCATCACTTGTGGCGTCCTCGTGGAACCGGGCTATCTGATTGGTGGCTATGAGGTTCATGTTGGCCGTAAGGATAGTAAGCAAGATAAACCCGAGCAGCAGGTTCATAACCGAGCCGGCAGCCATCGCCACAAACCGGTTGCGCAGCTTTACATTCCCAAAAGCGCGTGGATTGTACTCGTCACTTTCCTCGTCCTCGCCCTCCATGGCGCAAAACCCGCCTATAGGGAAAGCTCGCAGAGAGTACGTGGTCTCCCCCCGTGTAAACGAGATGAGCTTAGGACCCATACCCATCGCGAACTCGTTTACTTGTATGCCACCTTTTTTAGCCGCCAAAAAATGTCCAAGCTCGTGGACAAAAATCAGCAGCCCGAAGGCGAAAATCGCAATCAAAATCATAAGCGGGTTCATTGGCTAACCACCTTATCTATAACCTAGTAATGCTCGCGTACAAATGCACGGGCGATATCGTCAACATGTAATATGTTTTCCATGGTGACTTCTCCGGGCAAGCTTAGCCGCTCGAGGGCCTCGCTTACCAGCTCGCCTATTCTTAGGAAGGGCAGCTTGCCCTCAAAGAAGAGAGCGACCGCAGCCTCGTTTGCGGCGTTGGCCGCTGCCGGGTAGAGCCCGCCTAGGCTGGCCGCCCTTTCACAGGCTCGCAAACACTCGAAGGTGTCCCTGTCCGGATTTTCAAAAGTGAGAGCGCCCAACTGGTTCAGCGAGAGTTTGCCTACACCAGCTACAGGCAGCCTGCTGGGATAAGTCAGTGCGTATTGTATGGCTGTGCGCATATCCGGCAGGCCCATCTGGCCGATAAGGCTGCCGTCGGCAAAGTAAACTCCGGAGTGCAAGATACTCTGCCTGTGTATGGCGATTTCAATCTGCGAGGCGTCCAGGCCGAACAGCCAGGCAGCTTCAATCAGCTCCAGCCCTTTATTCATCAAGGTGGCGCTGTCCACAGAGATTTTTGGGCCCATCGCCCAGTTCGGGTGGGCTATCGCCTGCTTTGGAGTAACGTTTTCCAGCTCTTTTTTGCTCCTGCCGAAGAAGGGCCCGCCCGACGCTGTGAGCAATAGTCCGGTGACGTCCTCCCGTTTGCCAGCCTGCAAACACTGGAAGATGGCGCTGTGCTCGCTGTCTACCGGGATTATTTTGCCCCCGCTTTCCCGTGTGGCACGGGTTAGCAGTTCCCCGGCGGCTACCAGCGGTTCTTTATTGGCAAGCGCTATTGTCTTGCCCGCCTTTGCCGCCTCCAAAATTGGGGCAAGTCCGGCAACTCCCACAATGGCTCCCACTACCGTTTCGGCTTGGGGCAGTGTGGCCGCTTCTATCAAAGCGCTCTGGCCACCCGCCACTTTGATATCGGTATCGCCCAGAGCTACACTGAGCTGTGCCGCTGCCTGGGGATCGCTCACCGCTACCAGGTCCGGCCCAAATTCCCGGGCCTGGGCTTCGAGTAGAGCTATATTTTGGCGGGCACCCAGACATACGGGGCGGATACCCAAATCCCGGCAGACCGCTAGGGTTTGGGTGCCAATAGAGCCGGTCGAGCCGAGTATCGAAATTTTCTTATCCTTAGAGCCTGTAATCATTGGCGCCCCCCAGTGGAGTGTATGAATAAAACGTTCTCGTTATGTTCGCTAATATGGTCAGTTAAAGGTTATCAGCTCAAAGTACCGGGTGGCCACATACACGGCCGGCAGGGTGAAAAGCACGCTGTCGAACCGGTCGAGCACGCCGCCGTGGCCGGGCATTATGGTGCCGAAGTCCTTTACCCCGTACTCCCGCTTTATAGCCGAGGCGGTAAGATCACCAAGCATGGCTATAACCGAGAAAATCGGGGAAAGCAGAGCCAGCGCCAGGAAGTCAACTCTAGCCCCCAGCCGTGCCTCGTACAGCGCCCCGACAAGCAGTATCAGCCCAGTGGAGATTACGATTCCACCCATGGTGCCCTCTATCGTCTTTTTGGGGCTGACCTTGGGCGCCAGCTTGCGCTTGCCGAAAAACGTACCGACGAAGTAGGCGCTAGTGTCACTCAACCATGCGGCCCCCATGGCAACCAGGATGTAAAATCCTCCTTGTGTTGCTCCGTGCAGGTCGCGGATATACACCGCGCTGGAGAAGAACAGTGGGATAATAATCCCAAGCAGAAAGGCCGTGGCACAGTTTGCCAGGCTCACTTTGCCAAAGTTTGTGACCAGCAGCAGAAAATACCCAAAGGTGACCAAAAACAGCAGCGGCAGAATCGCTTGGCTGAGAAACGGTGTACGGGCAAACGGGATAAACAAAGCCTGCGCTATAACTAAAGCAGTCAACCAGCGCTGTTTCTGCAGCCCAGTAGCTTTTAGCAGCTCAAGCAGGGCCAATGCGCAGATAAGCGCAATGACCGCGTTTAGCAGCAGCGTGTCGAAAACCAACGCTATAGCCGCTAATAATCCCAAAAGCACCAGCGAAGTTAAAACCCTTGCACGCAGCAAGTTTACACAACCTTTCTAGATTCCGCCCATCCTTCGCTCTCGGGCACTGAATTTTTCGAGCGCACTGTCAAAGTGGCCCGGGCCAAAGTCTGGCCAGTACTCGTCGAGAAAAACGAACTCGGCGTAGGCGCTCTGCCAGAGCATGAAATTGGATATTCTCAACTCGCCGCCGGTGCGGATAATTAAGTCTACGTCCGGTTGCCCGGCTGTGTGCATCCCGCTAGCAATCATCGCTTTGTCAATTTGCTGTAGGGCAATCTCGCCGCTGAGTAGCTTCCTTGCCGCTTCCCGGGCCGAGTGTACAATCTCGTCCCTACCGCCGTAGTTGAGGGCTATGTTCACATTGATGCCGTCGTTGCCCGCGCTCCACTTTTCCACATTCTCAATTGCAATCCGCAGGTCCGCATCCAAAGAGTGTCGCTCCCCCAGAACTCGAGTTCGGACATTCTCTTTGCGGTAGTTGTTGACGTCTTTTAGGTAAGCGCGCAAAAGATTCATGATTCCGCGCACTTCTTCGGGGGGGCGGCTTCGGTTCTCGGTTGAAAGCGCGTATACGGTAAGGTACTCTATCCCCCGCGCCTTTGCGTAACGGACTGTGTCAGCTAGCACTTCGGCCCCTTTTTTGTGGCCTTCTATCCTGGGTAACCCCCGCTGAGTCGCCCAGCGACCGTTGCCGTCCATTATAATTCCCACGTGAGTTGGTAGTGTGTTTGGCATCTGTCTTCCTATCCGGATAGCGAACACAGAAAAGCCAAAGGCGCCCGCCTCCAGCTTCCCTTTGCCGTCCTATTTTGTTGTGCTAGCTCGCCCAGAGATTGCTCTAAATTTCAAGAATTTCCTTTTCTTTGGCTGCGGCGATCTTGTCGATCTCTTTGCAGCTGTTATCAGTGGCAGTCTGGATATCTTTCTCGACGTTCTTGAGATCGTCTTCAGTTATCTCGCTCGCCTTTTTCTGGGCCTTAGCTTTTTCGACCGCGTCCCGCCTTATGGCTCGCACGGCTACTTTGGCTTCTTCCGCCGCGGTTTTAACTTGCTTGCAGAGCTCTTTGCGGCGCTCTTGGGTGGGCTGTGGGAAGGCAATACGGATAACATTGCCATCATTTGTGGGGTTTATGCCAAGGTCGGACTTTTGTATAGCCTTTTCCATAGCGCTCATCGCACCCTTGTCGAAGGGTTGCACTACCAAGATGCGCGCCTCTGCTACCGAGATAGCCGCCAGTTGCTGTATAGGTGTGGGTGTGCCGTAGTAATCCACCACAACCTTGCCCAGCAGCGCGGGGTTGGCTCTGCCGGCGCGAATGTTACCCAGATTCTGCTCGTAGTGCTCAATAGACTTTTTCATTTTGGTTTTAACGTCTTCCATTTGTTATGCCTCCTTTACAATTGTACCTATCGGTTCTCCCTGCAGTGCACGGAGAATATTTTGCGGGTCGCGCAGGCTGAACACCTGCACCGGTATATTGTTGTCCTTGCACATTGAGGCCGCAGTGGAATCCATTGCGGCGAGGCCCTGGGCAAGCACTTGGGTAAACGTAATCTGGTCAAATTTTTTGGCGTCCGGATTGATGTTGGGGTCACTATCGTAAACGCCGTCCACCACCGATGCCTTGAAAATGATGTCCGCATCAATCTCGGCTGCGCGAAGAGCCGCCGCCGTGTCTGTGGAGAAAAACGGGTTCCCCGTGCCGCAGCCAAAGACGAGCACCCTGCCCTTCTCCAAATGCCGCATGGCTCTGCTGCGGATGTATGGTTCGGCAATCTGCTGCATGACGATCGCTGTTTGCACACGAACTTTGACATCCAGAGCTTCCAGCGCGTCGGCAAAAGACAGGGCATTCATGACTGTGGCAAGCATTCCCATATGGTCGGCCCGTGTACGGTCCATGCTGCCACTCTGGCGGCCCCGCCAAAAGTTGCCGCCACCAACAACAACGCCTATCTGAGCGCCCAAGTTTGCGCAGTCACGCACACTGGCGGCAATGCCCCGAACAGCTTCGTCATTTAGCCCGAACTTAGAGTCTCCCGCCATTGCTTCCCCACTAAGCTTTAGGAGCACCCTGCGGTAGGCTAACCCCGCCATAATAACCACTTCCTTGTACCTTTCGGTTGAGTGTATATCTTATTCCATTCCTTGACTATTTTACATGAACTTGGTCAGAATGTAAAGCCCGTTTGCCGGCTCTCGCACGGTAAATGAAAAACGTTGGCAAAAGCCGCAGAAATATCCGCTTTTGCCAACGTTTTATTAGTTCCTAACTCTTACTACAGCTACGACTTCATCATGCCGGCAACTTCGTCGGCAAAGTTCTCTTCCTTCTTCTCAAGGCCTTCGCCCTTCTCAAAGCGGGAGAACTTTACTATCTTGATTGCGCCGCCGAGGGCCTTAGCTGTTGCTTCGGTGTACTGGGCCACGCTCTGGTCGGCGTCCTTGACAAAGGGCTGCTCAAGCAGGCAAACATCTTTGAAGTACTTGCTGATTCTACCGGCAACCATCTTCTCAGCGATATTTTGGGGCTTACCTTCGTTGATTGCCTGGGCGGTGAGAATCTCCTTCTCCTTGGCTATGATGTCCTCGGGGACTTCATTTTGGGAGACGAACTGGGGCCCGGCCGCAGCTATTTGCATAGCAATGTCTTTCGCGTAAGTCTCAAAGCCCTCTTTACCGGCAAGGTCGGTCTCGAAGTTGACCAACACGCCGATACGGCCGCCTGCGTGAACGTAGCTCATATTCACGCCCTCATACCTTGCAAAGCGGCGAATCTTCATGTTTTCGCCGATAACCAGGATTTTTTCGCGCAGGGCTTCTTCAACCGTGCCGCCGCCACCTGAGATGCTCATCTGAAGAAGAGCGTCCACGTCGGCGGGGTTGCTCGCGATAATAGTTTTGGCAACGGCTTGCACAAAGGCCATAAAGTCGGCGTTTTTGGCTACGAAGTCGGTCTCGGCGTTGACCTCAACCACTGCACCTACGCCGCCCTCTACAAATGAGAGCACAACGCCCTCGGCGGCTATCCGCCCAGCTTTTTTAGCCGCCGCGGAAAGACCCTTTTCTCTGAGAATTTCAATCGCGCGCTCCATATTGCCATCGGCTTCGGTGAGGGCTTTTTTGCAGTCCATCATGCCCACGCCGGTCTTCTCGCGCAGAGCGCTAACATCTTTTGCTGTAAATGCCATATTTACACACTGCTCCTTCTTATCGATTAGTACTGCTTGGCCGCTTCGGCCGCTTCCTCGGCTGTGTCAGCTTCTTCTTGCTTAGCGGCAGCTGCCGCGTCCATACCCTGGCGGCCTTCAATCAAAGCGTTGGCCATGATTTGGCTTATCAGCTTGACAGCGCGGATCGCGTCGTCGTTGCCGGGTATGATGTAGTCAATATCGTCGGGGTCGCAGTTGGTGTCAACAATGGCCACCACGGGGATGTCTAGTTTTTTAGCCTCGGCCACCGCAATTTTCTCTTTGCGCGGGTCAACTACAAACAGAGCGCCGGGCAGCTTTTCCATTGTCTTTATGCCGCCCAGGAACTTTTCGAGCTTCTCGATTTCCAAAGTCAGCTTGGCGACTTCTTTTTTGGTGAGAGCGTCAAAGGTGCCGTCCTCTTGCATGGTGCGCAGGCGTGCCAGCCTGTCGATACGGGTGCGGATTGTGCTCCAGTTTGTCAGCATTCCGCCCAGCCAGCGGGCGTTGATATAATGTGCCCCCGCGCGTTGCGCCTCTTCTTTGACCGAGTCGCCGGCCTGCTTTTTGGTGCCGACGAACAACAATGTCTTCCCGTTCTCGGAAAGCTCACGTACAAAGTTGTAAGATTCCTCTAGTTTCTTCGCGGTCTTCTGCAGGTCGATGATGTAGATACCGTTGCGCTCTGTGAAGATATAGGGCGCCATTTTGGGGTTCCAGCGTCTTGTTTGGTGGCCGAAGTGTACCCCCGCCTCCAACAGCTGTTTCATGGATACGATGCTCATTGTCTTCCTCCTTTTGGTTTGTTCCTCCGCCGGTGGGTGGTTTTGGCCTCGCCTATTTATAGGCCACCTTGCCAAAGCCCTAGCCGGCGTGCGGATTCACGCGCGTCTGCACGCGTAAATGTCAATATACCACATTTCGGCAGATAATGCAACTTATTTTGTACGTCGATTATGTGTTGCATTCGCCCAGTAATTACAATGCTTTAATGCTGCTCTATTCCCGCTCATAGCCTTCATCAAAAAAATCATTAAGCTCATCAAGTGTAAGCGCACGAGCTTCCTCTGTTTCGAATGCCTGCCCGAGCAAGCTATCTATTAAAAAAATCCGCGAGCCATCTACTACATAGCTGCGAAGGCTGTATCGCAGTATATCGAAGCGATTGCCTAGGGAAAAATCCATATCAGCATACTCTTTATGCAAAACTTGTATATGACAAGCCCATCGCTGAAGTAGTGATAATGTATGAATCCACTGCCCCGTCTCGCCCAAAACATGAAAAGTATATCTCACAACGGTGCCTTCTTGCGTCATAAAGCGCGTTAATCGCGCTCCTTGGGAAGACCCCCCTAAAACAGTTCTGTCTTTCGATGATAAGGTCTGAAGTTCGAGCAACGGCTGCACCGCTGTTAATTAGCTGGCGGAACTCGCTCAAACCGGCGCTAATTCTTCTTGAGTAGTAGTAATATAAATCGTCAGCGTCTCCCTCTTCGGGCTCACCGACTTGTGTCATTTCCGGCAGCACGTCATCACAATTCATCTCAATGGCTGGTGGTTCTAGCGGCGGCCCCTCAGGTAAAATCGCTTGTGAAGATGCACACCCGCCATGCAGAATAACGACAGCTAATATCAGGCTGGTTGTCAGCTTTTTTGACATTTCTGCGCCTCCATACTTTGCCATTTATCGCAACTTTACAATTTACGAATACTATTAGCGCACCAAAATTCGCACTGGAGGAAATTCAAGATGGCTAAAGCCGGTATGCGACGCCCCGACCCCAAAAGCAAAGACGCCCACGGAACCGAGTCCAACAAGAAGCAGCATTTCCCCAAGAACGACGTACCCCCTGTCCCCGAGCTGCAAGGCAAGATAAAAAGCGGCAAGGACACAGCGCGGGAAAGCGGGTCGCGATAAAGCAGCTAGATCTACTACGCGCGGGGCTTTAGGGTCCTGCGCCTTTTTTTAGGCGGCAGACCGGGGGTGTCCGGTGCGATTATCTCAATAGCCTTGTGGCGGACCGATATTTCGGTGACTTTGTAGTCGCCGCCGTACTCACCGTCGATCGACCAGCTCAGCTCGTTTTCGCAGGTGATGCGCACCCGTTTGGCTCTGCGCACGATGAAGGATGAGTCCGGCGGGCCTTTGCTGCCCATCAAAGTTGCGATTACACCTGCAAGCTTTTCCAGCCTGTGAATCCTGCGCAGGAGCACGAGCTCGAACACGCCGTCGTCCAGGCAGACATCTATCTCGAGTGGCAGGTCAAACCCACCAACCGAGCGCGAGTTGGCTATCATCCCGAAGATGAAGTCGCCCTCAATAACTTCGTCGTCCAGCTCGATTCGGCAACGGTGGTAGCGGATACTCGCCAGCTTCTTCACCCCTTGCAGGACGTATGCAAGATGCCCCAACATATTTTTTTGGTTCTGCGGGGTGTCGTAGGAGACATCCGAAAACAAGCCAAAAGCCGCCACATAGCAGAAAAAGCCATCCTGGAAGGCTCCAATATCGATTGCGGTGGGTTTGCCCTCAACAAATATTTGTGCGCCGCTCAATGAATCGGCCAGCAGTCCGTGGGTGGCGGCAAAGTCGTTGGAGGAACCGGAAGGTATATGCCCAAGCAGCGGTCGCCGCTCAAGCAGCATAAGAGCACTGATTACCTCATTGAGTGTGCCGTCCCCGCCACAGCAGACGAGATAGTCAAAGTCGCTGGCCCTGTCCAGGGTAATTTGGTAGGCGTGGCGCGGTCCAGAGGTCGGGTAGACCGTGACCTCAAATCCGTTTTTGACAAAGAGCGCGGCTACATTGAAAAAGTCGCCCGCGAACTTGCCCTGCCCCGACGTGGGGTTGGTTATCAGCAGCATGGACTTGATCGACATTAGCCGCACCTCCTCTGTTCCGTATGCTTTTACGGCAATCTCATGAATGTGATGCTGCACAAAAATTAACACCGATTAGCTGTAGGGGCGCGTATTGCGTGCCCGTGGTCTTACCAACGTATGCGATTAATCACGGACGGCCAATGACCGCCCCTACGGCAATCAATGCGCTGCCCACTTCTTATCTCCCACAGCAAACGCTTACAAGAAAACAGCAATTGCTATCTGCTGTCTGTCTAAAGTCAAGAGCTTTGATTTAGATTCGCCTTCGGGCGGGAATAATGTACCGCTCGTGCCGCGGAGGCACTTACTTTTCTTGTCTCGCCAAGAAGAAGTAAGCAAAAGAAGGCGACTGGGGGAGGACCGGGTCTGACTACGCACAAAGGACGTGCTCCGCAGACAACTCCCCCAGACCCCCTCTATACGGACAGGTAGGCGAAAACTGGAGAGCTTATTGGTATGTTATTCTTGCGAGCTCCCGGCTTGTCAACAGCGGCACAGTTTGCAGCAAACACCTCACCGCAAGAACTCCTTACTCTAAA
>WRAV01000033.1 GCA_009780025.1 Oscillospiraceae bacterium
CCACGAGCGCATCCAGTTCAAGACAAAACTGACGCCGCTTGAGTTGCGGCGCCAGTCTGCGTAATCTTTTCCCCTACTCGGGGGGCGTTTCTTGTACAGTCCGTACAAATTGGGGCGGTTCAAACCGAGCCGGCTTGGGATTTAATCTATCGTTTGGCAAAGGAAAACCCAGGTACCCTGGAAATAATCGCGGTAGGCCCGCTGACCAATATTGCTGTAGCTCTGGCCAAATACCCGGAGCTGCCCGGGCTTATCTCCCGGATTGTGATAATGGGCGGAGCATTCCTGGCGGGCAACACCACCGCGGCAGCCGAGTTCAACATCTACGTTGACCCTGAAGCCGCCCGGCGGGTGTTTACAAGCGGTATACCATTCTATCTTTGCCCGCTTGATCTGACCCACCAGGGCTATATTACCGAAGAAGAGCTGGGCGAGATCGGCTGCTTTGGTTCGCCGGAAGCGAAGTTCTTCCGGGAGATACTGATGTTTGGCTACTACGACATTGCGGCGGCTTACGCGGGCGGTAAAGGTGTGCCTCTCCACGACCCGGTGGCCCTGCTTTTCGCGGCGAATGAAAGCTACTTCACTTATGAAGAGTGCTTTATCGGGGTGGAGACCCGGGGGCTGCTGACCCGCGGCAGAACAGTGACCGATTGCTACAGCGACAAACAGCTTGACAAGGTCGGATTTTTAGTGCAAACTGTAGATCGAAAGACGTTTATTCGGCATATCAAAGACCTGATGAGCAGATATTAAAATTAATTAGGAGGCCTTACAGTGAAGAGAATATCCCTGACATTGATAGTGACCATAATGGCCCTTGCTCTTATCCTTGCCGGGTGCGGCGGGGGACAGACATCAGCTCCACAGGCCCCCACGCCAGCTGCCTCAGCCGGTGACGCCGGCGCCGATGCCCCATCCGGAGATAGGCCATTCAGCGTTGTCAGCCTTGTAAATGGCAACCTGGGAGACGCGTCCTTTTTTGACTCGGCCGAGTCCGGTCTTGTAGAGCTTGCACGGCGCGGGATAATCGAGTACAGGACTATAGAGCTGGGCGGAACCGACGCTGACCAGCCCAGATGGCGGGACACCCTTATAGAAGTGTCCGAGATGGGTGAGTTTGACGTCGTTGTGGTGGGCACTTGGCAGATGGACGCCTTCTTGGCGGAGATAGCGCCGCAGTTCCCAAACCAGATGTATGTAATTTACGATGCCGTGGTAAATGAGCCCAACGTGGTCAGCCTTAACTACCGGCAAAACGATATGGGCTTTATTATAGGCGCGTTCGCGGCGGCTATGACAACACAGACAGACTTCCCCAACATTAACGAAGATAGGGTAATCGGCTTTGTCGGCGGGGAAGACGGCCCGGTTATTAATGACTTCCTGGTAGGCTATATCCAGGGCGCGTTAAGTGTTGACCCCGAAATCCACGTAGACGTGCGCTATGTTAACAGCTTTGTTGACACTGCCACGGCAAGCGAGCTGGCCACTGCCATGATAGCCCAAAATAACGTGGATATTATCTGGGGTGTGGCCGGGCTTTCCGGCAACGGTGCAGCTGAAGCCGCGTATGACCACGGTGCTTGGTTTATCGGTGTGGACTCAGATCAAGAGGCAACCTTCACAGGCGTGCAAGCCCCGCTGGCCGGCATAACGCTGACTTCCGGGCTCAAGAATATCGGAGAGTCGCTTATCTGGGTATTTGAAGAACTCTATGCGGGCAAAACCCACTGGGGCGAGGAGATTTGGCTGGGCCTCGACATGAATGGCGTGGGTATTGTTACCGACAAAAACTTCATGACAACCCCTGCCGAAGTCCAACAAATCACTCTGCAGGCGCTCGAAGACGTTCAGAACGGTACTGTTACCGTAGGTAGTGCGTTCGGTGCGAATGCGGTTGACGTGCCTGCTCTGCGGGATAGCGTAAGGCCGTAGCTTAGCCGAAAAAACATACGGGGCGCACACCCGAGCGCCCCGTTCCTTATTATATTACACCTAAAATAAAGGAGCTGTTAGCGTATGCCTACCCCACATATTTCCGCAGAAATTGGCAGGATAGCAAAAACTGTGCTGATGCCGGGTGATCCGCTGCGAGCAAAAAAAATTGCGGAAACCTACCTAGATGGCCCCGAAATAGTAACCCAGGTGCGCGGAATGCTGGGTTACACCGGAACCTATAAGGGCAAACCGGTGTCTGTTATGGGCAGCGGTATGGGTATGCCGTCGATAGGTATTTACTCACACGAGCTTTTCACCGAGTACGGTGTGGAGAATATTATCCGGATGGGCTCGGCCGGCGCGTATCTTGCCGACTTAAACCTATATGACGTGGTGTTGGCCACCAGCGCTTGGACTGAGAGTTCGTATGCCCATACCATGAGTGGGAACGACGAAAAGCTTGCTTACCCGAGCGAGGGGCTAAATAAGCGGCTCAGTGAGAGCGCGCAAAAGCTTGGCTTGCCATTGCGCACCGGGGCGATACACTCCTGCGATGTATTTTACCGCCAGCCCTGGCAGGGTGAAGACCCGCCATACTGGCACGGAATACGCGACCGGCAAGGCTGCGTTGCAGTGGAGATGGAGGGCTTTGCCCTATTCCACAACGCGAAGGCCTTGGGCAAAAACGCGGCTTGCTTGCTGACAATCTCCGACAGCCTGGTAACCTGGGAACAGACCACCTCGCAGGACAGAGAAAAGAGCTTTACCGGCATGATGCAGATAGCTCTTGGAATACTCTAATAACCGGAGTGATGATCGTAGGGGTACGCACCTAGCGTCCGCACATTTAAACGCGGACGCTGGGTGCACGCCCCTACAAGAATAGCTGGAGGGGTGAGCGAGCTGAAGAAGATTCTGGTAATCGGCAGCCTCAACTTGGATATTGTGGCCAAAGCAGACCGTATACCGGCAACCGGTGAGACTGTGCTTGCTAGGTATGGCGGCCAGTTTGGCGGTGGCAAGGGCGCAAACCAGGCCTTGGCAGTGGCTAAACTAGGCGGAGATGTAACAATGCTGGGGGCTGTTGGGGCAGATGCTGCCGGTGATTTTCTGCTGCGAAGTTTGCGGGAGAATGGCGTAAATGTTGAGAATGTAATGCGGGTACCCACAGAGCCTACCGGCCAAGCCTGGATAGTCCTGAATAGCCGAGGTGACAACTCGATAGTTGTTTTGTCCGGGGCCAACAGCTGTGTGGACGCCGCCTACATCGACTCGATGCGCCCTGTAATAGAGCGCGCGGACATAGTAATTATGCAATTGGAAATTCCTATAGAGACAGTCTGCCATGCGGCTTGTCTGGCCGGTAGCCTCGGCAAAACTGTCATATTGGACCCTGCGCCGGCAGTGCCAGATCTGCCCGGCGAGCTGCTCGCCAACATCGACTATGTAAAGCCCAACGAGACCGAGCTCGAATTGCTGACCGGTTGTCCCACCGGCGAGCACCAAAAAGGCGCTCAGCAGCTGCTGGTCCGTGGGTGCAAGAATGTGATAGTCAGCTTGGGCGAGCGGGGCGTCTTCTGCCACGAGAGCGGCAAGGAGGCGTTTTACATGCCGGCGCTGCCTGTAAAAGCTGTTGACACCACAGCAGCAGGGGATAGCTTTCTGGCGGCTTTTGCCCTTGGTTTAGCGCGAGGGGAAAGCGTGCGAGCCTGTGCAGATTTTGCGCAGAGAGTTGCGTCAATTGTAGTTACCCGGCCTGGGGCGCAGAGCTCTATGCCGGCTGCGGCGGAACTCGGGAAGCTTTAATCGGTGAACAGCTAATAGAGCCACCCTCCAAGATAGAGGGTGGCTCTTTGCTATGCAGCTAGTAGAATACCTTTTTTAGACTCTAAGCAACAGCCTGGTAAGCAGCACGATCACCGGCAGAGCAAAGACAGTCCGCATCAGGAAGAGTATCGCTAGGTGACCGATATGCAGCGGAATCTTGGACTTGAGGATGAGTATGCCGGTCTCGGCCAGATAGATGATCTGCACGATGGACAGCGCACCGAGGATAAAGCGGGTTTCGAGAACAGCGGTGGGAACCCGTACTCCGTCTACCATCGGGCCGCCCAGCAGGATTGCCGGCAGGAACATGTCAATGAACCCGACGATAGCTGTGTGGGCGTATTCAAAAGCGCCTTGAATGTTGAAGATAGACATGTACCAGGCAAAAGGCGTTGAAATCCAGCCGAATATGGGGGTTTGCGCTTCGATAATCATCGCGATGGTTCCCCATGCGAGAATAACCGGGATAAGGTCCATAAAGATGTTGAGCCAGTTAGACATACCGGACTTGATTACATCGGCGGGGCCGGTTAGGCTTGCCCGATGGCTGGCCTGCTTGACAGCCAGGCTAAATGTGGAGGTGTTGGGAGGAACGTCCTCATCGAGTTGTTTGCCTACGTTGGGCAGATATTCGTCCTTAATTCTGTTGAGAGGCCAGATGCGGGGCATTATAACGGCCAGAAGAATTGTTGTTATGCAGATTATGAGATAGAAGGTCAGGAAGTAGGAGACGAGGCTTAGCCTGTCTGCGACTACGAATGTAAACGGCAAGGAGACCAGAGTGAAGTTTACGCAGATAGCTGCGGCTTCGCGGCCGGTGTAATAACCTTTCTCGTGTTGGTCGCGGGTGATTATTACGCTTGCGGCGGAGGACGAGAACCACGAACCCAAAAGGTCAATCGAAGAGCGCCCCGGCAAAGTGAAGAGCTTGCGAACAACTTTGCGGATAAGCATTCCCAAGAACTCCATTATGCCGAAGTCGGTAAGAAGGGGGATCGCCAGCCCGAGGATGATGAAGATAGACATAAGGTTGGACCCAGAGCCGCCTCCGGCAATCAGGTCCATCATCAGGGTTGCGCCTTCCCAGCCGATAATCCAGTCAGGGCCGACATTGAAAAATACCATCCATACCAGAACAAAGCCGATAGCTTTGCTGATAAAGTAAACTGCATTGCAGAGGAACAGCCCTTTGAGTTTTTCGCTTTCCATGATAAAGGCGGGTTTTGCCAGATATGCCACCACCGAGCCCAAAAACGAAATCGAGATAACTATAGCGGCAAGTATGAAAAGAAAGCCAAAGCCGCCGACTTCGATAGCGTTGAGGTTAAGTCCAAGCCAGTTTATGGCAAACCCAAGCGGAATGTTTCGAGCCTCGCCATCCGGTAAAAGCGCCATAAACAAGAACACGCCGATAGCCGACATAACCGCGAACTTAACAACGTCCTTTGTCCGGGGAGTAAAGCCGCCTAAATTGTTCATATGCACCTGCTCCTTTGCAGTGTTTTTTATCGCTACGCAGTATAATTATACACGAAAACCAGGAAAAAGCAAGATGTTGGTGAGAAAATATCCTGAGATATTGCATTTTTATAAATTGCTAGTCTTTGCAGGCCTGAGTGGCAAAACAAATCGCGTTCCCAGAAAGTGGGAACGCGAAGCCGCCACGGAGATTGTCGGGAGCAGGGTGCGATATTTAGTCTGTTATAATGCTTTCCGTGCACAAATTGCTATATCCCGAGCTCTACGAAGAGCGCCATCAACCCGTATGTAATAAGCGCAAGCCCGGAAATAACATGGCTTACAACAACGGGAATTCTATTCACATGTCTGGTCCTGGCCAAATAAAATGACAGCGCGGAATATCCAAAGTGGGCAAGCGCCACAGCGATAGGAATAAGAAAAGTCGAGCCCGGAAGGAAGATAAATGTAATCCCCATCGTGATGAGCATTGCCTCAACGCTCATCACTAGCCCCACAAGGATAATCGTTTTAAGCGAGACATTAACTTCTTCCGCAGTCCCCTTGCGCTTCTTAATGTGCTCAGATATAAAGAAATGCAAAATACACCAAAGCCCGAGCGCGATAAACGAAAACCCTACGATATAGTCGGGCTCAAACGGTATTAGCTCATAAACGCGCCCTGCAATCAAAAAGCCGAGGATGCAAAGCACAAACAAAAACGTGTTGATTATGGCGAGATATAAAAATTTGCATCTCTTCTGCAGCCCCAGTGAAAGCCCGATGAAAAACGCGTCCACCGACACAATAAGTCCAGACAAAATAGGCATAAACATAATTCCGGCCCTCCGATAATAAAATTAGCGCAAGGAAAGATATTTTCCCTACGCTAATGTATGCGAACCATTTTCGATGTGCTACACTTTTTTGTCCCCGGGGAAGGAGAAGAACTATGCCGGAAAACGATAAGTTTTATACCCTAAAAGGATACGCTCTGATTGAAGGCAACGCAATCACGTCGTCCATGGAAGATTATTTGGAAATGATTCACAGAATCCACACGGGTGGCGAAGCTGTGAGGATCAGCACACTTGCCGAAAGATTGAATGTCAAGCCCTCATCCGCGACAAAAATGGTGGGCAACCTTAAAAAACAAGGTCTAGTTTTGTCGGAAAAGTATAGCTACATAACCCTGACAGATGCCGGTGACGAGCTTGGAAAATATCTAGTTTTTAGGCATGATACACTTCACAGTTTTTTATGCTATATCAATAAATCGAAAAACGAGTTGGAGCAGGTTGAAAAGATTGAGCATTTTGTCAATGCCGAGACAGTGAGGAATATTAAAAAGTTATTGGATGGGCTAATTGAATAAGAATCAACAACAAGGCAACTAAGTGATGTGCTCTATGGATATATGTTTTGTGTAGACATACTTTTTGATTTGCGCCCGCGGTCAATAAGCCTATAGTATACCGCCTAATATTAGCCAGGGCCACGACTGGAAACTTGTCGTGGCCCTGGCTAATTATGAAGAGCAGCTGACCCGACGGATATCACCCCAATGGTTAGATTACTCACAGTGGTTACAGACATTAACATTTTTTTACAAATTTCGCAAGCAAGCCTTGAAGCATTGACAAACCGAAGTAAGATTGATAATATCATATCATTCTATGGATGTGGGTGAGTTATATGCCTAAGAAAAAATTTGAAGTCGAGTACGAAGAGCAAGTTTGTAGTTTATCCGACCTAAAAGAGTATGAGATTCCGCTGTTGCACCGTGTGATAGAAATCTGTCGCGAGGCTAGAGAAAGTGGCAATAACCCGTTCGGGTGTCTTTTGGCGGATGCGGACGGAAATATCCTGATGGAGCAGGGCAACGAAGAGACATCGCGCGGCGGAGATTGTACCGCGCATGCCGAGGCGCTCCTCATGCGGAAGGCCTCGCAGGCATATTCTAAAGACGAAATGGCCAAGCTGACTATGTACAGCTGTGCTGAACCTTGCGCTATGTGTGCCGGTTCTATGTACTGGGGAAACCTGGGCAGGCTTGTCTATATTGGGCGGGAGAGCGAGCTAAAAAAGGCTACAGGTGACGATAGCCGCAACCCAACGCTTAACCTGCCGGTGCGAGTAGTATTCGCGAGCGGCCAGAAGTCCATGGGAATTATAGGCCCGATACTCGAGCTCGAGCCCGAGTTCATGAAATGTCACGATGGGTTTTGGAACCCTTCGGATAAATAACACAGCTAAGGAGATAGATATTATGAAGAGAAAATTTTTTGCTGCTCTGTTGGTACTGACATTAATTGTAGGTGTGTTTGCCGCGTGTGGCGGACAAACCGCTACCCCGGCGGCCCCTGCCGCGCCTGCGGAAACCCCTGCTGATGGCGCGGATGTGGAGATAGACGAGGCTGCGGCAGGTATAAGGGTTGCGGCAATTTTTAGCGGACCGATAAACGACGGTGCTTGGAACGAAACCCAGTATAACGGACTGAGAAGGATTGAGGCTCGTGGCGCGGAGATCAGCTTTGTTGAAAATATCAGCGACGCCGATTCTGTTGAAGCCATGCGTGCGTTTGCAGCTGAAGGCTTTGACTTAATCTTCTTGACCACGAATGGGTACCAAGACCTTTGCTTCCCGCTGACACAGGATTTCCCGGATACCATGTTTATCCAGCTCAACGGGACAATTATGTCCGACAACTTTATCTCTGTGCGCGTTCCCAATGAGGAGCAGGGCTTCCTGGCCGGCGTTATTGCAGCTCTTTCGACCGAGACAGGCACTGTCGGCTTTGTGGGCGGACAGGATATAACTCCGATTATAATCGGCTCGCTCGGCTTCCAGCAGGGCGTTGACTATGTAAACGAGCACTTCGGTACCAACGTAGAGGCGATTCGCGTTAACACCGGCAACTTCCACGATGTAAACACAGCAAAAGAAACCGCGATTTCGATGATAGAAAGCGGTGCTGACATTGTTGTTCCCATGGCTGACGCAGCCGGTGTAGGTGTTGTAGAAGCTGTTGAAGAGCGTGGCGTAATGACCGTTGGCACCGGCCCTGGACATGTAATTATGGCTCCGGGCAATGTAATTGCAACTATTATGAGGGACAACGCATATGTTTACGACGCAGTGTGGGAGATGTTTGTGAGCGGCCAGTGGCCGACCGAAGTTGAAGCCCACGGTGTAGCTAGAGGTGTTGTGTACGCCCAAGACTGGATAGATGGCGTTGACCCTGAAGTTATCTCGAGACTTGAGCAAGTTATGGACGAAATGCGCGCGGGCAATATATATATTGATCGCGGCCTGTAAAAACTAGCTGAGACTTCATCGCAGCCTGCAGAACCTGTGTTCAATAACGAGAATTGCCTACGCCCCGGCGTAGGCAGTTCGAGTATTGAATACAGGTTCCTAGAGGCCCCTGATTGGCACAACCTTTCAGGGGCCTTTATAGAATATTCGGATGCAGGCGGCGCTGGGAAAGCTGGAGGTGTGTATGAACAGCAAGGCAGTGCAGTACTCAAAAAGTATAGGGTTCCCGGTACTTTCTATATTGGTGGCGCTTATACTCGGTGCGATTTTTATCACCGCTATAGGCTACGATGCGGCATTCGCTTATCGCAGCCTATTTAATGGCGCGTTCGGGAATATTCACTCGTTTTCCGAGACGCTGGTTCAGACCACGCCGCTTATCTTTACCGCGGTGAGCTACTCGATTGCATATAAGTGCGGCCTGATAAACCTGGGCGCCGAAGGGCAGCTGCATATGGGCGCTATTTTTGGCGCTTTTGTGGGTGCGCGTTTTGAGGTTCTGCCGGGCGGGTTGCACATTTTGTTTGTGCTTGCGTGCGGCTTTATAGGCGGTGCGCTCTGGGGGCTGATTGCCGGTGCGCTGAAAATGCGCTTTGGCGCAAGTGAACTTATTACAACCATCATGCTCAATTACATAGCGTTTGAGTTTTTGAGCTTTGCCGTAACTACCGAGCCGTTTAGAGATATGACCCCAGGCGCGGCCCCGAGAATGACTGCGGTTGTCGAGGCGGTCAGGCTTCCCATCTTACTGCCGCAGACACGGCTGCACTTGGGGCTGTTCTTTGCGCTTATAGCGGTTGTTGTCTATTATATCTTCATGTGGAAGACCACCAAAGGGTACGAGATGCGGGTGGTGGGGCTTAACCCCAACGCCGGACGATACAGCGGCATGAATATCGGCACTAACGGTTTGCTGGCGATTTCTCTTGCCGGTGGTGTTGCCGGACTTGGCGGGGTAGTAAACGTTATCGGTCTGCAGCCCTTCCTGACTGAAGGGTTCTCGAACAACTTCGGGTTCAGTGGCATTGCGGTAGCTCTGCTGGGCGGATGTCATCCGATTGGAATACTTGTGTCCGGTGTATTCTTCGGCGCGCTAAATGCCGGCGGTATCAGGATGCAGCTTATGGCTCAAGTTCCGGCGGCGGCGATATTGATCATACAGGGTATGATTATTGTCTTTGCAGTAAGCCGCGAGTTGTTTATCTATTTTGGCAGAACCGGGAAGCTGCTACTGCCCAAAAAGCAAGCCGGAGGTGAGAGCGATGCTTGAGTTTACTGTAAACTTTCTCGCGGCCACCATGCGCACAGCGACCCCGCTGCTTATTGCTGCGCTGGGTCTAGTTTTTAGCGAGCGCTCGGGTATAGTAAACATAGGTACAGAGGGCATTATGCTTTCGGGTGCGCTGCTGGGCTGCATCGGCTCGCTGATGTTTGAGTCATCTCTTGTGGGCGCGGTTTTTGCTATGGCTGGCGGCGCGCTGCTGGGCTTGCTATTTGCCTTCTTTACGGTGACACTGCGCTCAAGCCAGGTGGTTGTGGGATTCTCATTGAACATCTTTGCCGCCGGGCTTACTGTGACTTTAAATCGGCTTATTTTGAATGGCGTGCGGGTTACGTCCTACCCTAGCTACGCGATTCCTGGTCTTTCGCAAATTCCCGTTGCCGGGCCTGCTTTGTTCAACTGGCCGCTGCTTGTATACTTTGCACTTCTGGCGGTTCCGCTGTCGTGGTTTGTGCTGTACAAAACCAACATAGGGCTGAAAATACGTGCGGTTGGCGAGCACCCAAAAGCCTGCGACACCGTTGGAATTAATGTGTTTAAGATGCGTTACGGTGCAATTGTGTTCAGCGGGATTATGTCGGGTCTTGCGGGGTCGTTTATCTCTATGGGTCAGCTCTCTATGTTTGTGGAAAACATGGTGGCGGGTGGCGGATTTATGGCGCTGGCGGTTGTTGTCTTCGGCAACTACAGCCCCGGCACGGTGCTTGTTGCTTCGCTGCTCTTTGGTGCTTCGGATGCACTGAAATTCCGGCTGCTTATGACGCCGGTGGGAATTGGATTCTCGCAGTTTATGAACATGCTGCCATACGTAATAACGATAGTTGCCCTCTGCTTCTTCGCTAAGCGCAGCAACAAACCGGCGTGTAGCGCCGTTCCGTACAGAAAGGATTAGGGGGTGCGCGCTATGGCTGAATATGTTTTGCAGATGAAGAACATTACCAAAACCTTTGGGCCGGTTGTCGCGAATAAGGACGTAAATCTGTATGTCGAAAAGGGAGAGATTCACGCCCTGCTGGGCGAGAACGGCGCGGGAAAATCCACGCTGATGAACTGCCTATACGGCATGTTTGACAGCTATGAGGGTGACGTTTACTTTGACGGAGAGCTTGTGAACATAGTGGACTCCAGGCATGCGATAGCCCTCGGAATCGGCATGGTGCACCAACACTTTATGCTGATCCCGGTGCTCAGCGTTATCGAAAACGTTGTACTGGGCCTTAAGGAAAACAAGGAAGTGCTTGACCTAAAGGCGGCAGCTAAGGAGTTTACCGAGCTGGGCAAAAAGTACAACATGGAGATCGACCCGTGGTTAAAGGTCGAGCAGCTCTCGGTCGGGCAGCAGCAGCGGCTTGAGATACTCAAGGCACTCTACCGTAAGGCTAAGCTGCTGATACTTGACGAACCTACTGCTGTGCTGACTCCCGGCGAGATCGACAGTTTGTTCGATATGATGCGCCAACTGACAGACGAGGGACACACCGTTATATTCATCAGCCACAAGCTTAACGAGATCATGAAGATATGCGACAGGTGCACGGTGCTCCGGCTTGGGGAAGTCGCAGCAACTGTGGATATAGCCGAGGTTAAGGATAGGCAGCAGCTGGCTTCTCTGATGGTGGGCCGTGAGGTTGAGCTGGAGACCACAACAAAGCCGGTCGAGCTGCGCGACAAAAGACTTGAAGTCGAAAACCTTTGCGTCGACAACGACCGGGGGCTGCCGGCAGTCAAGAATATGACCTTTGATCTTTACGGCGGCGAAATATTGGGTATCTGTGGTGTCGACGGCAACGGGCAGTCCGAGATGGTGCAGTGCATTACAGGGCTGCGGGAGGCTACCTCTGGCAAAATTGTCATTAACGGGACCGACACAGCCGGCCTAAACCCGGGGCAGATACTCGGGCTGAAGGTATCGCATATTCCCGAAGACAGGCATAAATATGGAATGGTCGGGCCGATGACCTTGGATGAAAACCTGATTCTTGTGAGTTATAAGCAGGAAAAATACTCATCACGAGGGTTCCTGCGCTGGAAGTGGATAGCAGAGCAAAGTGAGAGCATCATCAAAAGCTTTGGCGTAAAGACGCCCGGAATAAAGGAACTTGCAAAAAATCTTTCAGGCGGCAACCAGCAAAAGCTTGTAGTTGGGCGGGAGCTTGAGCGAACCCCAGATTTGCTGATAGCCGTGCACCCTTCCAGGGGTCTGGACATCGGCGCTACCAAGTACATTCAGCAGCAGATTGTGGAGCAAAGGGATATGGGCACTGCCGTACTGATGGTGTCCACCGAACTAGATGAGCTTATCGAGCTTTCCGACAGAATCTTGGTTGTATACGACGGCGAAATCATGGGGATAGTTGAGCGCAAAAACGCATCGCGCGAGGTGCTCGGTCCGTTGATGGCCGGGGTACGGGATTAGCGAGAATAGCGGAAGAAAGACAACGGACAGAGGTGGCAAGCGCCGCTCTGTCCGTTGTCTTTCGATTTTGCGCATATTGCATTATTTTTTGTTTGTAACGTTGGTTATGACCATACCCGCGATAACCACGGCTCCGCCCAGAAGAGCAAGGAGAGAGAGCGTCTCGCCCAGCCAAAAATACGCCAAAGCCGACGCGATAAGCGGGATTAAGTAGATAAACACAGTGACATACGCGGTCTTTTCGGCCTTGGCAATCGCCCAGCCCCAAGACAGGTAAGCAATCGCCGCCGGGAAGATACCTAGGTAAGCCGCCAGTAAGTTTGTGCTCAAGCTGGTGCCGGGAATCTCCCTGATGAGGGCGGGCGAGTATATCAGCATGAAAAGTGTTGCGAAGATAATCGAGTATGTAGTGGCTTCGATAGCCGTGTACGATCGGGTAAGCTTGCGCTGAATTATGCTGTGCAAACTGGTGGCGATGGTGGCCAGCAGGAAGAAAAGCACGCCAATGTCCGGTACCAGTCCTGTAGCCTGGCTTAGCATAATGACAACAAGCCCTACAAAGCTGACGATTACGCCAACCCAGCAAGCTCTGCGCACTTTTTCTCTCAAGAGTAGGGTAGCCAACACCAGAACAAAGACCGGAGAGGATGAAACGATAAAGCTGCCGATTCCGGCCTCAGTGTATACAGCGCCGTTTTTGGAAAAGAGCATATACAAGAAGACCCCAACGAACCCGCCCAAGGCAAACATGGGCAGGTCTTTTGGCTTTGGCAGCCTGATTTTTTTGGCGGCGCCAATGGCGATTAAGGTTATCGAGGCCAGCAAAAACCTGAATAGCATGAGTGCCTCAGGGCTGTAAACACGAAGGGTATACCTAATTGCGGGAAAGGCGCTCCCCCACAACAGAACGGTAATCATAGCAGCACCGTATACCTGCCACTTTTTCTCTGACGCGCCTAGGTTTATATTCAGTATAAACACCCCCGCTTAATTGCAATATTTATAAAAGGGCCGAAGATATTTTCTATTTACAAGTTCCCATATAGATGAGCCCTTTGCGCTCTGGCGCTCCAGTTTCTTTCTCAAAGAGGAAATTGTCGTTTTCTTCGGCAATGTGGCAGATTGCGATGCCCATGTCAATGCAGCTAAGCCTGTCAAGCACGAGTGCCTTTAGTGGGTTTAGCTTCTTGCGATAGCAGTGGATTTTGTTATCCTCCGCGATGAAGAACCAGTTTTGCGCATTCATTCCACTGGGCGCGAGGCGTGCTGCTTCTAGCCGTTCGTCTTCGCCCTCGCTGACTTCGGAAAGCGGTTTGCGCTTGAACTCGGCAATCTCGCGGTATAGAGGCTCGGCCGGCTTCCCAAAACCTATGCAGATAACGTGCAGCAGATTAGAAGGCTCTTTCTCGCTCGGCTTTGATGCGCCCAGCCAACATGAGCCAAGCCCAGACCCTGCAAGGAATAAATCAAGTTGCTGCCCAATAAATCCGATATTCTCACTGGCTCCGTCTTTATCCTCGCTGCTGAAAACCAGATAGTGTGGAGCCTTGATATTAAAGAGGCCTTTGGTTTTGTCGGCGATGTCAATAGAGTAGCGAATCCTCGGGTACAGTGGTTTGAGAAGCTTAAGTTGCGCCTTTATTTTTTCGAGTGCATGGAAATCCAGTGGCGTGAGATCAAATTTTCGGATGGATTTACGCTTGCGGATGATTTCGTTCATAGTGGCCAGCCCTCCTAATATATGACGCCTTCATTATAAGCCATTTTAGCAAAGCATCGCAGTTACGTCAACGCAGCAAGATTTTTTGTGGATAGCATGTCGCAATCGGGCTGAATATAGCTGCTATTTATGTTGTGTTTAATGGCGCAATTGTGTATACTGAAAAACATAGTGCAATGGGGCACAAGAAGATATGCCTAGCAAATACAATAAGCGGACTTATGGCACACTTCATTAGGGAAGGGACGGTCAAAATGTTTAGTGGCTTTTCCTCAGAAACTATCGATTTTATGTGGAATCTTCGCCTTAACAATAATAAGGCTTGGTTTGAAGCGAACAAAGAGAAGTTTCGGCAGGATTTTCAGGCTCCGATGAAGTTACTTGGCCGGGAAGTGTTTGAGCGGATAACAGGGGAGTGGGCTAGGCACGGATTTATACACAAGGTGTCGCGGATTTATAAAGACGCCAGGCGTGTGCGCGATGGCGAACCGTACAGGTGCAATCTGTGGTTTTCTATCGAAAAGCCCAGCGAAGAGTGGATGGCTACACCGGTATTCTGGTTTGAACTGGCCCCTGATAGATGGAGCTATGGCCTGGGATATTATCAGGCGAAGCCTATAACAATGGCGAAATTCCGGGCACGTATCGACCGTGACCCGAAGAAATTCGAAAAGCTTATTGCTCCGCTGGAAAGACAAGATGAGTTTATACTTGACGGGGACGAGTATAAACGCAAAAAAGAAGCGCCGTCTCCAAGGACATCCGCTTGGTATAATAGGAAGTCTTTTTCGCTGATTCACCGGCAAGAGAACGGAGTGGAGTTATTTTCTCCTGCGCTGGCTGACCGCGTTGCCGATGGCTACCGGTTTCTTATGCCGCTTTACGATTACTTTATTACGCTGGATAGCGACCCAGACCCGGGAGAGGCGTAACATGAACCCGTTCTTCAAGCAAGTATACGCCGTTGTAGAGCGGATACCGCATGGCAAAGTGATGTCGTACGGCCAAATAGCCCTTATGCTAGGCAGCCCACGTGGGGCGAGGCAGGTCGGCTGGGCTATGCGGTGTTGCCCGGGTCATCTGCCCTGGCAGCGGGTTGTGATGGCAGACGGTTCAATTGCGGGCGGGCTATACGCGGACATCCGCAAGTCGCTGTTAGAGGCAGAGGGCGTGGTTTTCCTGCCCGATGGTCGCATCGATATGAAAACATGTCGTGTTAAGGAGATATTATGGAATACAAGGTGAGAAGCAACCCTCTCTTCGCGGCCTGCGGGCTCAATTGTGGGCTCTGTCCACGCTACCACACCGAAGGCCAGTCTAGATGCCCCGGCTGTGCGGGCGAAGGTTTTTCACTGGTGCACCCGCCGTGTGGGGTATTGTCGTGCTGCCAGCGTAAAGGCCTCGAATATTGCTTCCTGTGCGATGATTTTCCATGTGAGAAGTATGACGGTGTTGACGCAACTGACTCGTTCATCACGCACAAGAACCAGTTTAAAGATATGGAAAAGGCCAAG
The DNA here is from genome assembly GCA_009780025.1 of Oscillospiraceae bacterium. Lineage (GTDB taxonomy): Bacteria > Bacillota > Clostridia > Oscillospirales > Ruminococcaceae > WRAV01. The sequence goes on from WRAV01000033.1 coordinate 15,478, forward strand.
CGTATCGGGCTGGAAGCATACGAAGCCGAGCTCAATACCAAAGTGCAAATATTGGAAGGTCTGCTAGAAAACTATAACGATGGGCGCCGCAAAAGTTTTTTCTGTCTGGCGGTTAACTTGCTTGAACTCGAGGATGTCGAGAGCGTTATGGCGCAGATCGAAGCGCAAACGAAGGCGGTCGACTGCGCTAAAGAAAAGGCCGCAATAGCAGCACGTATATTCCAAGATGTGGCAGATGTGAAGGGTATTTCGCTTAAGCTGCGCAAATAGGCAAGCCAAAAAATGCAGTAAACATATTTACAAGCTCGAATTTTTCTGATATAATGCTCGCAAAGCTGTGAAAGAGAGAAAAATATCCAAGTTCAGCAGCTCGGAGATTTTGTCCGGGCACTAGAGATACTGCGGGTGGTGCAAGCAGGTGCTGGCGGATATACAATATACACTCTGGAGCTGGTACCCCCAATAGCGCAGTTGCCGCCCTATGACGCCGCTCTTAGTAAGGGTTTCCCGGAATGTCCTCCGTTAAAGGGGCAGGGGTTGTCGGACCCCGTATAAAGCGGCGGCTTCGCCCCAGTGGAGCTGCAACCAAGGTGGTACCGCGGGAAATTTCTCTCGTCCTTGGGCAAGATTTTACTTGCTCATGGGCGATTTTTTTGTTTCTCCATGAGCCGTATAGTCAGCTTAGCTGACTATAACAAATCGCAAAGGAGAATGGTTATTATGTCCAACGTAAAGTTCCGCTCGGGGGAGACTATCCCGCTGGAAATGCACAAAGCCCGTATCGTGCAAAAGCTTAACCTGCCGCCGGCAGATGTGCGGCTGGAGAAAATGCGGGAGGCAGGGTTCAATACATTCCTGCTTAAAAACCGCGATGTCTTCCTGGATATGCTGACAGACAGCGGCACAAACGCGATGAGCGACAAACAGTTCGCCGCCATGATGCAGGCGGACGAGAGCTACGCGGGCTCGGAGACCTACTTCCGGCTGGAGGCGGTTCTGCAGGAAGTGTTCGGCATGAAGTATTTTCTGCCTGCTCACCAAGGGCGCGCCTGCGAGCATATCATATCCCGCATCCTTGTCACTCCGGGCACGACCGCCCTTATGAACTACCACTTTACCACCACAAAAGCGCATATTACGCTTATGGGTGGCGCTGTTGAGGAGATTATAATTGACGAGGGGCTCAAGGTAAAAAGTGAGTTGCCCTTCAAAGGTAACATGGATATTGACAAGCTGAAGGGCGAGATAAAGCGGCTGGGCAAAGAAAACATCTGCTTTGTGCGCATTGAGGCGGGGACGAACCTTGTTGGTGGTCAGCCCGTTTCGATGGAGAATATCCGCGAGACTTCGCGAATCTGTCGCGCCGAGGGGATAAAGCTGGTCTTTGACGCAAGCCTTCTGGCGGACAACCTGTACTTTATTAAGACGCGCGAGAAGGAATTCGCGAATGTCGACATAGTTGAAATCACCCGGGAAATTGGGCGGCTGATGGATGTTATCTACTTCTCCGCGCGGAAGCTGGGATCTTCTCGCGGTGGTGGAATCCTTACCTCAGATGATGGCATGTTCTCAAGAATGCGGGAGCTAGTGCCGCTCTACGAGGGCTTTATGACTTACGGTGGTATGTCCACGCGGGATATGGAAGCGACTGCTGTAGGCCTAATGGAAACGATGGATATGGACGTTATAAGCCAGACGCCGATTTTTGTCGCGGCACTGGCGAGGGAATTACAGGCCAAGGGCGTGCCTGTGGTGACGCCTTACGGTGGGCTCGGCTGCCACATTGATGCACGGGAATTCTGCGAGCACATTACACAGGAAGAGTACCCGGCCGGCGCGTTGGCTGCAGCGCTGTACATCGCCAGCGGTGTGCGGGGTATGGAGCGCGGCACGCTTAGCGAGCAGCGCAACCCCGATGGCAGTGAGCGTTTGGCCGAAATGGAACTGGTTCGTCTGGCTATCCCGAGGCGGGTGTTTACACTCTCTCAGATTCAATTTGTTGCTGACCGGGTGGCCTGGCTGTACGAAAATCGTAAGCTGATAGGCGGACTCAAGTTTACCGACGAGCCTAAACTGCTCCGGTTCTTTATCGGCAAGCTCGACTCGATCGGAGGCTGGCCCGAGACGCTGATGAAAAAATTCACCGAGGATTTTGGCGATAGCTTGTAGGTGCAGGGGGTGTTAGCGCCCTTTGCAAGAGAACGACCTAATGGCAGGATGCCATTAGGTCGTTTTACTTTCTGGTGTATACTTGCCCATAGAGAGCGCAAAAACCCTATTGTGGATGATAGGGTTAGAATCTGTGCCGTTCCACAACATTATAGAAAATATTTCGGCGACTTCTTTATCTTTAAATATGCAAATAATCCTGCCATTTGCTGTTTACCTAGACTATTGATTTTTTATGTCTTATATAGTAGGCTAATAATGAAAGGTGAGATGGTTATGAAGAAACAAGGAATACTCATGTCATTCGCTATTCTAGCGCTCCTTTTATTTGCTGCTTGCAGTTCAGAGGCCAATGCACCCCCGCTTGAAGAGCTTTCACCTGCGCCGTTTCTACAAACTTATCCGGAGTTGGAAAACCAAGTGCATATGATTGTTACCGACGTGACACCAACCTCGGCAACTGTCACTATCCAAAACGATAGTGGTTTGCCGCTTACTTATGGATTTCACTACACCCTTGAAGCATATGTCAACGGTCAATGGTGGCAAGTACCGATGATGGAGCTTGAAATACCTATTTATTTCCCAGATATTTCAAAGGTAATTTCACCCTATGGTTCAACAAGTTTATCCGCATGCTTATCACACTACATGCCTTTAGGAGCAGAGCTCTATAGGATACGCAAAAACGTAAGTATCGACACATGGCTAATCGAGTTCATGGCTGAAGATGAGCTGGCATATGACGTAGAGCCGATTGCTGGTATAGGAACATTGCAAGCCGATGAACCGATGAGTGATGTAGAACCGGTAGCTATAGAATTGGCAGATGATATAGAAACATTTCAAACCGATGAGTCGGTATTTCAAGCTCTATTATTGGTGGGTAATCTCCCTGAGTTGGCGCCTAATCCCCCACCAAGAACCCGTGTAGATACTACACAGCACGAAATAGTAGCCGAGTTTGTTTGGAACAGGTAGCTAAACAGCAGCCTACGCCGGCCTCATCATTTCAAGTGTAACCTTTGTGAGCATCTCAAGGTCGCGAAGGGCGATATGCTCCCCGGTGGAGTGGACGTCGGTCATGCCGGTGCCGATGTTTATAGCGTCGAGCCCGTTATAAAACAGCCAAGTGGAGTCCGCGCCACCATATGTTTTCTCAATACTTGAGGGCACACCGAGGGAGGCATACACTTCCTGCAGCCGGGCGATGAGTGGGTTTTCTGGCGGAATAAACAAGATGTCGAACTGGCGGTCGACCTCTAGCTTGTAAGTCGCGCCTATCTCCTGGCAAGCTGACTTTAGCATGGAATCGACCTGCAGTATGTGCTCTTCTAGTATATTAGTGTCGAATGAGCGCAAGTCAATGTTGAAGTTGGCTTTTTCGGGAACAACGTTGCTTTTGCCTGGTGAAAGGAAGTTGGCGACGTTCATCACGGTGTAGTCGTCCACAACTCCGCTTGGAATCCGCGCTATGGCTGCTGCAGCAGCTTTGACAGCGTTTATTCCTTTGTCTGGGTCTACGGCTGCGTGTGCGGCTCTGCCGGTGATTTCCACCGATAGCTCAACCTTTGCCGGGGCATTGTTGACCATGCTGCCCGGCGCGCCGGAGTCCAAGACCACAGCTTGTTTGCTTTTGATATTAGAGTAGTCGGCGTATTTGGCGCCCAGAAGACCTACCTCCTCGCAGACAGTGAAGAGCACTTCTACCGGGCGGTGGACAGCGCTGGTCTCCTTTATAATCTCGAGGGCTTCCATGATTGCGGCTATGCCGGCTTTGTCATCGGCGGCCAATATAGTGTCTCCTGATGAGTATATTACGCCGTCTCTAAGAACCGGCTTGATGCCTATTCCCGGAGAAACAGTGTCCATATGAGCTGAAAACAAGATCGGTTCACCTTGCCCGGGCAGGCAGGCGTAGACGTTCCAGCCGTTTGAGCCGCACTTGTTGCCCACCTCGTCTCTTTTGACGTTCAAGCCAAGGGCCCTTAGCTCGGACTCGATAAGTTCGCAGAATCGCTGTTCATTTCCAGATTCGCTATCGCAGGAGACATACCGGCAAAAGCGCTCTACCAGACGTGTAGAGTCCATAACGCACCTTCCTGAGATTTATTTTACCCATCACAGGGCCGCGCAAGCGCCCCATTGCATCTAAAATGCTTTCTCTGATTATAGCAGGGTGCCAATATGGTGTAAAGCCTTTCAAGTACTTTTTTGTCGGTGTGGGCGCTGCAAGCTCTGGATCGTGGGCCCAGTCCAGTGGCTCAGGCGGATAGCCCTAGTGCTTTTGCTTTTGTTATGTGTCTGGGGGTCGGTGAATGTTAAAGATGAAGGGGCCATATTTTTTAGCATTGTGAATTTTCTGTACCCAGGTGGGTAATTATTTTGAATTTGCCCTATTGCGTTTTGCCAGAGGATATGCTATAATCATCTGTGCATTGGTGTCTGGGTGTGGCGCAGATTGGTAGCGCGCTACCTTGGGGTGGTAGAGGCCGCAGGTTCAACTCCTGTCACTCAGACCAAGCAAAACCCCCGCAAATCCGCATAATAGCGGACTTGCGGGGGTTTTGTGTTTTTCGCCTAATCCTGTTTTATCCCGCTAAAACTGGCAATATCCCGAAAGTATGCAAGTAAATATGCAAGTAAAAAGTAATCAGGGTATGCTTGCCAACTATTCCACCAGCATGTATAATGATATACAGAAAGTTGGTGCGGTTGTGAGCATAGGGAAAGTAGGCAAAATATCAGCAGATGTAATATTCGCGCTAAATCTCAGCGTTGCCCCAGATACACCAATCTACATAGGTAAAACAAATATTGACCACATGCTGTCATCCCACCCGGACGACTATGTAAAATATGGCGTCTACATAAGAGAAATTATCGCTGCGCCTGAATATGTTGGGCAAAACCCAAAGGATGGCTCAATTGAGTATGTGAAAGAATTTCAGGTTGATGGTGAGTTTGTCAAGGTGGCCGTAAGGGTATCGACAAAGGGGCAACACTTCGCTCGTTCCATATATGTTCTGAATAAGCAGCGTGTGTTAAACTTCATAGAAAAAGGCACACTAAAAAGGTTGACAGAGCCTACCTAATTGAATATAATAGTATTAGTACTACACAATAATGTTAGCAAGAATTTGAGGACGGAACGGGCAGCCGTCGCCCATTGTTAGGAGATGCGGGAGTGTCGCCCCGCCTGATTCTTGCTTACACAAGGGCTATCCAGTTTTGGGTA
>WRAV01000034.1 GCA_009780025.1 Oscillospiraceae bacterium
CAGTTCAAGACAAAACTGACGCCGCTTGAGTTGCGGCGCCAGTCTGCGTAATCTTTTCCCCTACTCGGGGGGCGTTTCTTGTACAGTCCGTACAAATTGGGGCGGTTCAATTAAGGCGGGCTTGGATCTGTGTGAGCTCGGGATTTCATGTTCGATCGTTGGTAATCGAACGTTTGCGCCGGGCGTATGGAGATTTGAATCCGCGAGGGCGAGCGAGACTGTGCTGGGGGTAAAATGTGTAGGGGCGGGGTTCCATCCCCGCCCCTACACACCGAGCAGTTTATGTCGCCGCCCTTATTGCACCATATTGCTCACGTTGTTGATAAAGTCCCCCGCTTGCCGCAGGGCCTTGCCTGTGTTTTTGCGCAGGCGCTTGGTCTTGTTTTTAAGCTTTTTACCGTTATTTCCACCTGAGAGCATGTAGGCTGCCGCGCCCACAGCCATACCTACAAACGCTGCCGAAGTGGCTACCTTGCTTCTTTTGTTCATGGGGATACCCTCCTGTTATCGTATAAGATGCAGTAGTAGTATATCCCCGGAGTGGCTGTATATTACTAACCAAAGTGATCAAGAAGCTCCGCGAATGTGATATCGCCGAAGAGAGAGGCGATTATGGTCACCATATGGCCACCATGTATCCGCACAAGGTAATACTGCCGTGTCTGAATCTCGTCTGTGCCTACCGTTATTGGCAGCGTGTCGAAAGGCTCACCGGCCACCCAAACAGTGAACGGACGCCCGAACTCAAAGCCGAAGACGTCTATCCCCTCCAGCCGCTCGCGCAGCGCCTCCAGCTGGCCTTGGGAAGTCAGCGGCTGGGCATTGGTATCCAAGCGCTCGATCATCAGCATTGCGTTTGAGTCGGTGGTGGCGTTGTAGGCCACCATGTCATACAGGGCATCGATGCTGGCGGTGTCCAAGTCGACGCCGCCGTTTTCGGCAATTAGCTCTACCCCTACGCCCATCATCATAGCAATGGTCTCTTCATCTGCAAAATCCCAGCCCTCGGGCAAGGTAAAGCTCAACCCGAGAAAATCGCTGATGTAAACGTCGTCTTCTATCACCCCGCGCTCAAGAGAGATGTACTCTTCTACCGGGTCAGCTTGTCCGTAGTCTGCCGGCTCGGGCAGCTCCAACACTGTCACAATCGGTATGGCCTCCGGCTCTGGCGGAGGAACCTGAGCCCGGCTGCTGCAAGCCGCAAATAATATGAGCGCAGCCGCCAGCGTGAGCAGCTTAGCGTTGATTTTTATCATCGCGACACCCCCAACCTAATTTTTAGTCGTAAGTTGCATTAATTAGTCTACCCCATTATACCTAGAAATCAGGAGTAAAATGTCAAATTATGGCAATTTAACCAAGTTTGAGTTCAGTGTGGCTAAAGATGTGAACTTTGTGGTGGGTCGCATGGCAGAGCGGTTTTGCGGATTCAATTACGAGTGCGTCCCTGCACGAAGAGCCACATTGACAATATCGCCCAAAGTCGCTATAGTATAAGCAGAATTTGCACAGACAACGCAATTTTCACAAACGGGCAATTGCCGGCAAGGAGAGTACCATGGATCCCGACAGTATGAGTACCGTATATATAGCTCTACTGGCAGCGGCTCTGCTGCTTAACGCCTTCTTCACCATGAGTGAGGCGGCCATAGTAACCCTAAACGATTCAAAACTGCGCAAGCTGGCCCTGACCGGCAACAAAAAAGCAGTGCTAATTTCCCGGTTAGTAGAGCACCCCACCCGCTTTTACGCCACCACCAAAATTGGTGGCGCTCTTGCAGGGTTTTGTGCTTTCACTTTGGCGCTGAATATCCTTGGCCCATGGCTGATGTTGGCTTTTTTGGCGTGGTATCTTCCGTTGTTTTGGGCGTTTGTCGTAAGCTATCTGATAGCGGGTGTATTTTGTGCCGGTGCGATCCTCGTGCTGGGGGATTTTGTCCCGCGGAGGCTGGCTACCCGTCACCACGAGAGGTTCGCGTTTTTTGCGGCGGGGCCGCTCGCGGCTTTTACATGGCTATTGCGGCCGCTAGTGGCGCTGATTTCCGCTACCAGCGGCGGGATTCTCCGCCTTTTGGGAATAGATCCGGGCGCCGAAGAAGAGTCGGCTACCGAGGAGGAAATCCGTATGCTGCTCGACGAGGGTAGCGAAGAGGGCAACATCGAAGAGAGCGACAAGGACATGATAAACAACATCTTCGACTTCGGCGACACTGAGGTGAGCGAGATGATGATTCACCGCACCGAAGTCGTGGCCCTTGAGCGGGAAGCAGACCTGCGCGAAGTCGTAGAGACCGCTGTCGAGAGCGGCTGCACTCGCATCCCGGTATACGAGGGCGACCTGGACAACATCGTGGGTATTCTGCACGTGAAGGATCTCTTGGGGCTTATCACCCGCAGCCCGCAGCTCAGCTTTGATATTAGCGTTTACCTGCGCGACCCCTTTTACGCGGTGGAGTCGATGAGTTGTAAGCTGCTCTTTGCCACCCTGAAAGAAAAAAAGCTGCAAATGGCCGTAGTTGTGGATGAATACGGCGGCACAGCAGGCATAATAACAATGGAGGACCTTGTAGAGGGAATTGTTGGCGACATCCAAGACGAGTACGACGAGGAAGAAGAGGACGAAATCGCCAAGTCCGGCGCGGACAGCTACCTCATAGACGGTGTCGCCGACTTGGAAGAAGTCTGCAAGACCCTGGGCCTTTCTCCGGAAGAAGACGAGCTTGAGGAATTTGAGACCATCGGCGGGTATATAATACACAAGCTGGGCTATATCCCCGGGGAAGAAGAACAGCCTGCCCTGAGCGTTAGTGGTATACTCTTTACCGTGCAGCAGATGGAAGACCACCGGATTGCCAAACTGACTGCACAGGTGCTGCCCAAAGAGGACAAAGCCGCCAGCTCAGGCTCCCCAGAGGAGAAGGAGTGACCCAACTGGAACCGACTCTGAGCGCCCGTTCACACCTGCTCTGGGTGTGGCGGGCTTGTCTTGTTTTAGCGGCTTTGGCGACAGCCTTCGCCTATTCACTGGCTCTGCGCCCGGGATCGGCTCTCTGGTGGGTGGCAACCGGGGTGCTGGTAGTGACCTTTCTCGGCTGCTACCTGTTTTATCTCCCGGCGCGGCTCCAGGGGCTTTCCCTCATCCTGGAAGAAGAAAACTTGGTGCTGCGCTCGGGAGTGTTTTCCAGCGCTGTGCGCACTGTGCCGATGAGCAGTGTGCAGTATGCTCGGGTCAAAAGCAGCCCACTGCATAGGTGGTTGGGGCTATGTACCCTTGAGGTAGTTTGTGCAGGGGGCCGTGCGGCGATGCCGGGGATTTCTGGAGATGAGGCGCAGAGGCTTGTTAGTGAAATTTTTGCGCATTTGCCTCGCGTTGGCGTGTAAGTGCGATTTTCAATCGCCCGCGGTTTACCGCGAACCCGCTGTTGACAAGCCGGGAGCTAGCAAGAATAACACACCGACAAACTTTCTAGTTTTCGCTCACCTGCCCGTATAGTGGGGGGATGAGGCGGTCTTTGCCACTGCCACATGCCTTTGGCGTGGCAGTTGGGAGTTGTCTGCGACTGAACTTGGAACAGACCTGGCCCTCCCCCAGTCGCTTTCTTTTGCTTACTTTTTCTTGGCGAGACAAGAAAAGTAAGTGCCCCCGCAGCATGAGCGGTACAATATGCCCAGCCCGCAGGCTGAATCAATATTTGGTCTTGACCTTAAGACTTTGAACCGGACCTTGACCAATCGGCGCGTCGAGGTCGCCGCGCCCTACACACTGCACAAAACCCAGGGGCGGGATGACCCCGCCCCTACAGCGTTAGGTTGGTCGGGAGAGGCGGGCTGCACAGGGGCGCGGCCCCTACAACGATAGGACCCACGGTAAACCTAGGCGGCATAAAAACAAAAAACAGACCATACAACAACGGGTTCGCGGCAAACCATGGACGATTAAAAATCGCCCCTACAATGATTGTGTGCGGAATTAGGCGGGTTGCTGTGGGCATCGCCACCTAGAACGACAGGTTCGTGCGCCAGCCCTAAACCTTAATAAACTCCCACTACAAAGGAGCCACTCCTGTGCAAACCCCACTCCGCGCCCACCCAATAACCACACTCAGCAACCTGTGGCGGGTGCGCTTTCTCGTTATAATTCCGGTGCTGCGCGGCCTGATCGGAGCCATTAACTGGGACTTTGCCGCTTGGCTCGCCGGCGCCTGGCTGGACGTTCTCATCCTGCTGGCGATGTTGGGTTTTGCCGCGCTGCGCACGCGCAGGGTGAAGCTCTGGTGGGAAGGCGAACTTTTACACCTGCGCACCGGGCTAATTTTGCTTCGGGGGGTGGTTATTCCCTGGGAAAACATTGTTACGGTATCGGTTACCAGTCCATTTTACCTGCGCCCATTTAGGGCAGTTCGGCTGCGACTGGACACTATCAGCGGCAGTGCACGGGAGGCAGACTTTACCTTTCTGCTTCGCCCACAAGCGGCGGAGCTGCTTCTTGAGCGGCACGGTTGGGCACCGCCCTGCCAAGATAGTTTTGCGGCGAGTTCACGTTCGGTGCTGTCTCATAGCTTGCTCAGCTCCAACTCGCTGGCCGGCATTGTCTTTGTTGCCGCGCTTGTCTCCCAGAGCGGGCGGTTGCTTGGCCGGCAGCTGGCCGAAGGAATAGTGGGCGTGTTTGAGCAGTTTACCCGGGCGCTTGCGTTTGGGCTGCCGCCGGCTGGGGCGGCCATCGCCTATGCTTTACTGGGTGGCTGGGTGGTCGGCTTTGCGATGAGCTACGCCCGGTATAAAAATATGCGGGTCAGCCTGAAGGACGGCATGCTCAGGGTTACCGGAGGTGCGTTCACCGGGCGAAGCTATAGCGTAGTTCACGACAAAATCTCATATATGGAAGTCCGGCAAAACCTCATAGCCAAACTGCTTGGGCTGAGCCCTATGTCGATCTTGGCACCGGGATACGCCAAGGGCAAGGCCGATATTGCCTGCCTTACCCCAGCCCAGCGTGCGCCCGGCTTCAAGGCGGCCCGCCAGCGGTTTTTCCCACAGCTCTCTTCTGCTCCCAACAGCCTGACGCCTCTGTCCGGCAGTTTACCCCGGTTTATCCTACTTCCCTGCCTGCTCTGCGCGGGTATTTTACTTTCCGCCGGGTTGCTCTGCTGGCGGACGCAGGGCTGGGAACGCTTTGTAATTTTTGTAGGTGGGATGGCTCTGGTGCCGGCTCTTGCCTTTCTGGCTGTTCGACTGACTGACTTTCGCACCGGGGGAATCGGCCGGGCGGCGGACGCCTATACTCTGCGCTACTCCCGGGGGTTCTACCTGTGCACAGTAATCATACTCAGCGAGAAAATTGTGCAGGTGCAGCTGCGCCAAAGTTTCTTCCAAAAGCGGAAGGGCCGGTGCGATATTTTTATCTACACCAGAGCCGAGGGTAGGGCGATACACAGGTTGAAGGGACTGCCTGCGCAGCGCGTGTCGGAAATGTTTGCCTAGGCCGCTATTGTATGTTACAATATCCACAAGAAGTCAAGAGAGAGAGTACAGAGGACGAAAAAGAGATGCGTTGGCTCTGCCATGCATGGCGCACAATTTACCGGAAGTAGCGAAGATGTCGCCACACCACGAGATGCGCAGCTATTACAAGCGAATGTTGTGCATGCTAAAGGACATTGAGCGAGAAAGCTCAAGCCCAACACTGACGCGATACATTAGGGCTATTGAGGTCGAAATGGACGTTGAGGACGTGGCATATGTTAACGAAAAGATGAAGTAAGTGCAATTGCGGCAGTGCTGCTCTCTGTATTCTCTCTTCTGACTTCTGAGAAAGGTGGTCGGATAAATGCCGGACAAGCTCAAACTGTATGGATTTAACAACCTAACAAAGTCACTCAGTTTTAACATTTACGATGTTTGTTACGCCAAAAGCGAGCGTGAGCAGCGCGACTATATAGCCTATATCGATGCTCAATACAACTCCGAGCGCCTTACCGGTATACTCACTCACCTTACCGACATGATCGGAGCCAAGGTGCTTAACATCGCCTGCCAGGACTACGAGCCCCAAGGTGCCAGTGTCACAATCCTCATAGCCGAAGGGCCGATGCCGGACGGTTCGCGCTCACCAAAATCGAATACAGTTTTGGGCCACCTGGATAAAAGCCATGTGACCGTGCATACCTATCCCGAGTACCACCCGGAAACCAGCATCGCCACCTTTCGGGTGGATATTGACGTTGCCACTTGCGGGGAGATAACTCCGCTCTCCACCCTGGATTTTCTAATCGGATCTTTCGATTCTGACATTATAACTATGGATTACCGGGTGCGAGGCTTCACTCGGGACGAGCAGGGTAAGAAGCTGTTTGTCGACCATGAGATAACCTCGATCCAGAATTATATCGACCCCCACACCCTCGAGCGGTACGACGCTGTGGATATCAACGTCTACCAGCAAAATATTTACCATACCCGAATGCTTATAAAAGAGCTGGACTTGCAAGAGTATCTGTTTAAGCAGGACGTATACGAGATTTCGCCCAAGCTGCGTCTAGCGATAACCGACAGCCTGCGCCGGGAGATGATCGAGATATACTCAGGGCAGAATGTTTTTAACAAGTAGGGGCGGGATTTTCCTGCCCACAGACGCACATTGAACTGTTTTGGACGGGCGGGGATGGAACCCCGCCCCTACATTCCAACTACTAACTGAAAGGAGCCCCGCCCATGCTCGACCAATCACGCGCCCCGATATACGAAGCAATGGAAGCCCTTCGCGGTGCGCGGGTGGTTCCCTTTGATGTACCCGGGCATAAGCGCGGGCGGGGCAACCCCGAGCTGGTGGACTTTTTGGGCGAGCGTTGCGTGGGAATTGACGTAAGCTCCGCGCGGCCGCTGGACAACCTTTGCCACCCGGTTTCGGTCATTGCAGAGGCCGAGCAGCTGGCAGCAGAGGCTTTTGGGGCCGCCCACGCATTCTTTATGGTGGGTGGGACAACCTCGGCTGTGCAGGCTATGGTGCTAACCGCCTGCAAAAGCGGTGAAGAGATTATCGTCTCCCGCAATGTGCACCGCAGTGTTATAACCGCGCTTGTCCTGAATGGGGCTGTGCCGGTTTACCTCAACCCAAAAGTGCACGACCGCCTAGGAATTCCCCTTGGCGTAGAGCTGGCCGACTTGGAGGCGACTATACGCGCACACCCTAAGGCCAAGGCAGTCATTGTCAATCACCCCACCTATTACGGTATTTGCTCAGACCTTGCCGGGATTGTAAACCTTGCTCATGCCCACGGGATGCTTGTGCTTGCCGACGAAGCCCACGGCGCGCACTTTTACTTTGGCCCGGACGATGGCTGTTTGCCCACCGGAGCACTCCGCCTGGGAGCGGATATGGCGGCGGTGTCGATGCATAAGTCTGGGGGTTCTCTCTCGCAGAGCTCACTTTTGCTGACCGGCCCGGCGGTGAACACCGGATACGCCCGGCAGATAGTCAACTTGACTCAGACTACCTCGAGTAGCTATCTGCTTATATCCAGCCTGGATATTTCCCGGCGCAATCTTGCACTGCGCGGAAAAGAGATATTCTCGAAGGTGGTTGAGTTTGCTCGCTACGCTCGGGAAGAACTCAGTGCTATACCGGGTTTTTGGGCGTTTGCGGACGACCTTGCTAACGGCAGCAGCGTCTATGATTTCGACACAACCAAGCTCTCTGTCCATACCCTGGAGGCCGGCTTGCCCGGAATCGAAGTTTACGACATTCTGCGGGATGAATACGATATTCAGATCGAATTTGGTGATCTTGGCAATATTCTTGCCTATATCTCCCTGGGCGACCGAATGCGCGATCTCGAGCGCCTGGTTGGTGCATTGAGCGAAATACACCGCAAATACCGGCGCAGTCCCACCGGACTCATGCGCCAGGAGTACATCGCCCCAGAGGTGGTACTCTCGCCCCAGCAGGCGTTTTATGCCCAAAAGCTCAGCTTGCCGATTCACCAGACTGCCGGGCGGGTCTGCAGCGAGTTTGTGATGTGCTATCCGCCGGGAATACCGATCCTAGCCCCTGGCGAGCGGATAACCACAGAGATTCTTGAGTATATACGGTATGCGAAGGATAAGGGGTGCCAGGTTACAGGGACAGAGGATGAGAGTGTTGCGCACTTGAATGTGGTGGTTCAGTCGTAGGGGGGCACAATGCCCACATAATACCACGTGCGCTTCGTTGTAGGGGCCGTACCCCTGTGCGGCCCGCGGAACTCCACCCGTGTGTCTGCGTTTTGTGGTTTACCCCAAACCTAGCGCTGTAGGAGCGGGCTTCCATGCCTGACCGCCAGGTTCAAGGGCTTAATTTAGATTCGCTTTCGGGCACGAGCGGCACAATATTTCCAGCCCGCAGGCTGGTTCAATATTTGGTATTAAAGGCCTTGAACTTGCCAAAGAGGCGCGTCAGGGTCGCCGCGCCCTACACAGAAGGTATCTGTGGAATTCGGGCGGGAGAACCCCGCTTCTACAACGGCGGCCTTGTATCCGACAACACAAACCCACTTGACCGCACCATGAAAGGAAAATCCAAATGGACCTATGGTTTTCGGAAATGCACACCCCAGGAGTAAAGCTGTCCATTAAGGTGGACAAGCAGCTCTACAGCGCGCGCAGCGAGTTCCAGCGGATTGACGTATTTGAGAGCGCCGATTTTGGGCGTTTTCTCAGCCTGGACGGCTATATGATGCTCACCGAGCGCGACGAGTTCATCTACCACGAGATGATAACCCACGTGCCAATGGCAGTGCACAAAGACGCCATTGATATACTGGTTATCGGCGCGGGAGACGGTGGGGTGCTGCGCGAGCTTTGCCGTTATGAGCGGGTGCGGCGGATTGACATGGTCGAGATTGACCCGCTAGTGGTCGAGGTCTGCAGAGAGTTCCTGCCCCAGACAGCCTGCAAATTCGATGACCCCAGGCTGAGGCTCTACCACGAGGACGGGCTGAAGTTTATCCGCAGCCGGGAAAGTGAGTACGATGTCATCATCGTCGACTCAACCGACCCGTTTGGGCCGGGAGAGGGGCTATTCACTAAAGAGTTTTACGGCAACTGCTACAAAGCGCTAAAGCCCGATGGTGTGATGGTCAACCAGCACGAGAGCCCGTTCTACAGCGAGGATTCTATTGCCATGCAGCGGGCCCACAAACGGATTGTCCAGAGCTTTCCGGTCAGCCGGGTTTACCAGGCGCATATACCCACTTATCCTTCCGGGCACTGGCTGTTCGGGTTCGCGTCCAAAAAGCTGCACCCGGTGCGCGACTTTGACCCCGTCGCCTGGAATAAGCTTGACATAGCCACGAACTACTACACAACCACCCTGCATGTGGGGTGTTTTGCGCTGCCAGCCTACGTTGAGAAGCTGCTGCGCGACGTAGAATGATGTAGGGGCGAACTGTGTTCGCCCGCCTGTATAAGATATATCCGTGCTAAATTGCGGGTGAACACAGTTCGCCCCTACGAAAGGATTGTCCCAATGACCCCAACTATTCCCGGTTTCATAGCATCCACAACCAATTACGGCGCAGCCAAGGCCGTACTGTTCGGCGCACCATATGACAGCACGACCAGCGGGCGACCGGGGGCGCGATTTGGCCCTGGGGCTATCCGCGCGGATTCCTGGGGGCTTGAAACCTATAGCCCCTATCAAGACAAAGACCTCGAAGACCTCGCCTTCTTTGATGCTGGTGACCTCGAGCTGCCTTTTGGCGACAGCGCCGCTGCCCTCGCGCTGATAGAAGAGCAAACCCGCGCCATTCTGGAGACGGGCAAGCTGCCCTTCCTGCTGGGTGGGGAACATCTTGTAACTCTTGGTGCGGTGCGCGCGGTCGCTGCCAAGTACCCCGACCTTCACCTAATCCACTTCGACGCCCACGCCGACCTGCGCGAGGATTACCTGGGAGTCAAGCTCTCCCACGCATGTGTTATCCGCCGCTGCTGGGAAACTTTAGGCGATGGCCGGATTGCTCAGTTCGGTATCCGCTCGGGTACGCGGGAGGAGTTCACATGGGCGCAGTCCGGTCACACAGCGCTGCACAAGTTTGGATTTTTCGGCATAGAGGAGCTTGACGAGGGACTTCCTAAACTTATGGAGAGCCTTGCGGCCAAGAAAGTCCCCGTCTATCTCACCGTTGATATAGACGTGCTTGACCCCTCGATTATGCCCGGCACCGGCACCCCGGAGGCCGGCGGCATAAGTGCTTTTGCCGAGCTGCTCAGCGCTGTGCTCTACGTATTTAAAGCAAACGTGGTGGCCTGCGATTTGGTTGAGCTGGCCCCGGGGCTTGACCCGTCTGGAGTGTCAACGGCAACAGCGGCTAAATTGGTTCGAGAGATGTTGTTGGCGATATAGATGGAAGTACCCTCGCCCTCGGCTGTGCTGTTTCCCTCTGGGAGGGGGACGTTGGACGTTGCCTCCCCTCCCCCAGAGGGAGGTGGGCGCGCAGCGCCGGAGGGGGTGCTGTTCTTGGCCTTGCCTGATTCCCCACAAGCTGAATAAACATTTAAACAAAAAGGTTTTTTGCTACTTTTTCTCTTCAAGCGGTTTTGATGACTATTGCGGCTAAGCCGGTAGACGCAGACACAGCAGTTAGAAAAAGTAGGGTCTTATAACTTAATAACCAACTGCAAGGAGGCAAAAACTTGAAGAAAACATTAATTATCGGTGCCGGCGGCGTGGCCGGAGTAGCCGCCCACAAGTGCGCCCAAAACCACGAGGTTTTCCCGGATATCATGATTGCCAGCCGGACAAAGGCTAAGTGCGATGCTATTGCGGCCCAGCTGGCCCAGCGTGGCTACAAATCCAAAATCTCCACTGCGCAGATTGACGCGATGGACGTCCCTGCGCTGACAAAACTAATCAAAGACTACGGTGCCGACCTGGTGCTCAACCTGGCGCTGCCTTACCAGGACTTGGCGATAATGGACGCCTGCCTGGCCGCCGGGGTGGGCTACGTGGACACCGCCAACTACGAGCCGGAAGACGACGCGAAGTTTGAGTACAAGTGGCAGTGGGCTTACCGGGACCGTTACAAAGATGCAGGCATAACTGCACTGCTAGGCAGTGGGTTCGACCCAGGGGTGACCAGCGTCTTCTCGGCCTATGCGCTCAAGCACTACTTCGACGAGATTCACTACATCGACATCCTTGACTGCAACGGAGGCGACCACGGTTACCCATTCGCCACCAACTTTAACCCCGAAATCAACATCCGCGAAGTAGCTGCCAAGGGCAGCTACTGGGAGGATGGCAAGTGGGTTCACACCGAGCCGATGGAGATAAAGCGCGAATACGACTTCGCCCAAGTGGGCAAGAAGGACATGTACCTGCTCCACCACGAGGAGATTGAGTCACTGGCGCTAAACATCCCCGGAATCAAGCGCATCCGCTTCTTCATGACTTTTGGCCAAAGCTACCTCACCCACCTAAAATGCCTGGAGAACGTGGGGATGACGTCTATCGAACCTATCGAGTACCAGGGCCAGCAGATTGTGCCTATACAGTTTTTGGCGGCGGTGCTGCCCGACCCGTCCTCGCTGGGGCCGCGCACCAAGGGTAAGACCAATATCGGCTGCATCTTCCAGGGCGTGAAGGACGGCAAAACGCGCAATCTTTACATCTACAACGTTTGCGACCACCAAGAATGCTACAAAGAAGTCGGCAGCCAGGCTATCTCATACACCACCGGTGTACCGGCAATGATCGGCGCTATGATGCTCCTAACCGGTACATGGCGCGGCCCCGGCGTCTTCAATATCGAAGAATTTGACCCAGACCCGTTCATGGAGGCCCTAAATAAATGGGGGCTGCCCTGGATTGTGGATGAGAACCCAACGCTGGTGGATTGAAAAGTGGGCATAAGCAAGGGTGATAAGTTTGAGGTCATCGAGCGTGATGGCGGTGTATTCCTTTGCCCCGTTGTTGTCTATCTCAAAGCCAAGCTGGAAAGTATTGCGTAAATCATCAAAGACCACGAAAAAAATCCATCAGTTGTTTATAGTAGCGTAGAATACATGTTCAATGACCTTGGGATAAGCCTCGGGAGTAATGATGTTTAGGCTAAGAACCTGCGTTCGTGGGGGATCAAGATATTTTTTTAAGGTCAAGACCAAATATTGATTCAGCCTGTGGGCTGGGCATGAGCGGTACATTATCCTCGCCCGAAGGCGAATCTAAATTCAACCCTTGACCTGGAACTTGACCTTAAAGACCTTGACCTTAAGAACACAGGTTCTAAATATTGGGCATCATGATATACTTTAGAATTATTGGAGAAGCAAAGCATGAACAGCCTCCCCACCCCCTGCTTCCTGGTCGACACCGACCTAATTGAGCGCAACCTGCAAATCCTGCGAGGGGTCGCCGATCGCACCGGCTGCAAAATTCTGCTGGCGCAGAAGGCCTTCTCGATGTACGTGCTCTACCCGCTGATTGGCAGTTACCTTGCGGGTGCTACAGCCAGCGGGCTGTACGAGGCCAAACTTGCCCGCGAACACATGCTGGGGGAAAACCACGTCTTCTCCGCCGCATACCGGCCGGACGAATTCGACGAGATTGCGGATATTTGCAGCCACATCATTTTCAACTCCTTTGCTCAGCTTGAGCGGTATGCAGAGGTTGCTCGCTCAAAGGGTGCGAGTATCGGCCTGCGGGTCAACCCCGAACACAGCACACAGGGCGGGGGCATCTACGACCCCTGTGCACCTGGCTCCCGGCTGGGCATAACCCGCGATGAGTTCGACCCGGCGCTCTTTAACCAGTATGGGGTGGAGGGGTTGCACTTCCATACCCTATGCGAACAGAACGCCGATGATTTGCTGACAACTCTGGCCGCGTTTGAGGAGAAGTTTGCAGGGATTTTTTCCGGGCTTAAGTGGCTTAACCTGGGCGGAGGACACCATATAACTCGGGCGGACTACGACATTCCCGCGCTGGAGAGCTGCGTATGCCGGCTGCAAGAAAAGTACGGGGTTCAAGTCTACCTAGAACCGGGCGAGGCTATCGCTCTGAACGCCGGCTACCTCATCACTACCGTGCTCGATATCGTCCGCAACGGTGGGACGGAGATCGCCATTCTGGACACCTCCGCTGCCTGCCATATGCCGGACGTGCTCGAGGGGCCATACCGTCCGCCACTGCAAGGTGCCGGCCAGTCCGGCGAGAAGCCGCACACCTACCGTCTGGGCGGCCCCACCTGCCTGGCCGGAGACATAATCGGAGACTACTCTTTCGATGCACCGCTGAAGGTGGGCGACCGCCTCTGCTTCGAGGACATGGCTATTTACTCGATGGTCAAGACAAACACCTTCAACGGCGTGGGGCTGCCAGGGATCGCCTTGCTGGAGAACGGCGTGCCTCGGATAGTCAAGACTTTCGGCTACGAAGATTTCAAGGGGCGGCTGTCATGAAAGGTATGCTCATCCGTCCTATGGACACCGACAGCGTAGCTGGGGTGGCCGCACTTGAGCAAATTTGTTTTACCAGACCTTGGAGCCTATCTTCTCTGGAGGAGGAGCTGCGCAACCCACTGGCAGTCTACTTCACCGCGCTGCGCGAGGGGGAGGTTGTGGGTTACGCCGGAATGCACCGAATTTTTGGCGAGGGGCATATAACCAACCTGGGCGTAAGCCCGACCCACCGCCGGCAAGGGGTTGCCATCGCACTGCTCAAGACTCTGCTAGCCCACGCGAATGAGCGCGAACTCGCCCTACTTACACTGGAGGTGCGTACCTCAAACGCGGCTGCAATTGCGCTTTATGGCGGGCTTGGGTTCGCGCCGGTTGGCTTGCGAAAAGGCTATTACGACGCACCCAAAGAGGACGCGCTGATTATGACCCTGAAATTTGGAGACACGCAATGAAGATACTCGCCATAGAAACCTCCTGCGATGAGACCGCTTGTGCTGTGGTCGAAGATGGCCGCAGAGTGCTCTGTTCTGCGATTTTTTCGCAGATACCCGACCACAGGCTATACGGCGGGGTGGTGCCAGAAATCGCCTCTCGCGCCCACTGCGAGCAGATTGTGGCTGTAACCTCTAGCGCCCTAGAAGAGGCTGGGATCACCCTGCCAGAGCTGGACGCGGTCGCTGTTACCTATGCCCCTGGGCTGGTAGGTGCGTTACTTGTGGGGGTTAGCTTTGCAAAAGGACTTTGCATCACGCTGAACAAGCCGCTCATCCCGGTGCACCACATACGCGGGCATATCGCCGCCTGCTATCTAGCTCATCCCGCCCTTAAGCCTCCATTTCTCTGCCTGGTTGTTTCCGGCGGACATAGCCATATTTTAGAAGTGCGCAACTACACCGACTTCAAAGTGGTCGGCAAGACCCGAGATGACGCCGCCGGAGAAGCCTTCGACAAGGCCGCGCGGGTGCTTGGTCTCCCCTACCCAGGCGGGGTGGAGATGGACAAACTGGCCGCCACCAGTGCCACCGGCAAATACCGGCTGCCCAACCCCAAGGTCGAGGGCCACCCCTTTGATCTCAGCTTTTCTGGTCTGAAGACGGCGGTGGTAAACCTGGCACACAATGCTGAACAAAAGGGCGAGGAGCTGGATAAAGCCGCTCTGGCGGCCGATTTTTCGGAGCGAGTGGCCGATATGCTCTCCAGCCGCCTGTTTGTCGCAGCCGCACAGCTGGGGTACAAAACCGTTGCCTGCGCCGGGGGGGTCAGCGCGAACTCCCAGCTCCGGGATCGCCTCGAGAGGGACGCAGCCGCAGCCGGCTTGTCGCTATACCTGCCGCCGCTTCATCTCTGCGTTGACAACGCGGCCATGATTGGCGCGCAGGCTTTTTATGAGTATAGGGCGGGGAATGTTGCGGATTATTCGCTCAACGCGGTGGCTAGCCTTGGGATTGATGGTGTGGAGTGAATATTTTTACGATGAATGGGAAAGATTTCCTGGTAAGGGGCTGTGCAATAGGTGGCCCGACAGTTACCGATAAACCAAACGTTACTAGGGGTCGATACCCATGTTGCCCCAGCAAAGGACTTACATGAGCACTTATGCTTCGCGCAGGCGCAAATACTTCGCGCTCAGTTTTATCTCCGCGTTTTTCGTGTTTTGGCTGGTTTTTTTGCTGCTTATGAGCGCGGGGCAGACCTCTTCTTCGCCGAGAGCTGTTGGGGACTCGACTTCAGCGCTCATAGCCTATCAGCCCCAGGAGGAGGACGCGCTTACTCTGTTGGCCTTCGGCACCGAGCACCCCGGCTCTGTGGCGGACACATTCCTGCTGCTGCGCTTTGACCCTGTGCGCGGGCAAGTAGTGGTGGTTACTTTCCCGCCAGGCACCGTGCTCACCCACAACGATGCCGCCGAAACTTTGGCCGACGCCTTCCGGTTTGGTGGTGCGGCCTACACCCGCAGTGCCCTGGAGCAGACTCTAAGCGTACCTATCGACCGCCACGCGAGGGTTACGCTTTCGGGCTTTGTGGCTGCTGCTGCCGCTGTAGGTACGGTCGAGTTCGAGCTGTACGAGCCGTTGAGCATTCACATTGAAGGGCAGCCAATCACCCTGAACCCCGGAATGCACCTACTGGACGGACGGCAGGTGGCCGAGCTTATCCGCTACCAAGGTCATTCCGGCGGGCAGGCTGGGAGGGCAAAACTCACCACACGGCTGGTCTGTGCGGTTATCGACCAGCGGATTGACGTTGTGCACAGCACTCTGCTCAACCAAATTTTCGCCACGGTAATAAACCTTGTAGACACCGATGTCACCTACGCCGACTTTGAACGGCGGGTTTCTGGCGCGCGCGCGATGGCCGAGCAGGGCGAGCCTGTCACCCTGCCTATTATACTACAGGGCCGCTTCTGTGAAGATGACGTCCGCTTTTACTTGGCCGACACCGCTCTCGCGCAGATAGCCCGCGCCTTCTTGTAGTATTAAACTTGCAAAAATGGGAAATCTCTTATTGTGCTTTGCGTCCGGGTACGGTATAATATATATTGAAGTGCATGTATATTATACGATGCGCAACGCCTCGCCGCTAGAGCGGCAACCGGCTCTTGACGCGCAATTATACCAACGCTACACTTGTGGTATAATGTATAGAACATGACGAACATAACAAAGGAAAGGAATCCGCGATTATGAAAAGAACCTCCTTCTTGACCCTTGTAGCACTAGCCGTAGCCGCTATAGGTGTGGTTATAGGGCTGGCCGCTTATTTCAAAAACCGCAGCAGCTACCTATACGATGACGATGACTTCCTATTCGATGACCCTGACGACTTGGAATACTACCCAAGCATAGAAGAAGACGATGCCGAAGCCGAGCCCGGCAACGAAGGCGAGATTAAGTTCTAAGTTTTATCATTAAAAAACAGAAGTGGCGCACAGTGCGTCACTTCTGTTTTTATGTTGCATTTGTGTACACTTCTGGGTATAATGTAGGTGAGAGGTGATTGTAATGGCAAGAAGGAGCGCAGATCTGCATATCCGTATTGATCCGGAAACAAAAGCGGGCGCGGAGCAGCTTTTTTCAGCATTTGGCATAACGGTTACAGACGCGATAACTATATTCCTCAACCAATCCTTGATGGTGGGAGGCCTGCCTTTTGAAGTGCGCCAGCCACGCTATAACGCGGAAACCGAGGCTGCCATGCAGGAGGCGAGGGATATTATTGCCGGAAAAGTTGAAGTGAAAAGTTATTCTTCTTTTAGCGGGTACCTCGCTGATATGGAGGATGGCGATGCTGAGATTTAAGCCGACAAAAAAGTTCAACAGAGACATGAAGTGTATTATAAAACGCAAACTGGACTTATCTCTCATGCACGAGGTTGTCAACACGCTTTTAGCAGAAAAACCGTTGGCCACAAGGCACAAAGACCACGCGCTTACTGGCAACTACACAGGGTATCGCGAGTTCCACATAATCCCGGACTGGCTTTTGATTTACATGGTCGACAAAGAGAATCTAATCTTAGTCGCGTCGCGTACCGGTTCACGTTCAGACTTGTTTTAAAAGAGCGATTGAGCGGATACTGTGGTTATCCGTTAAATCGCTCTTTTGCTTAATTGGCCCAAACCTGCCTCAGCACCAAATTCATAGCATTCAGACAGGCAAGGTTGCGTATATTCCCTCGCTCGCCCTGGTACCCACGGCTCAGCCTTAGCTCTATGATCTTCTCCCCCCAAGGCCCCACACATGCCACGAACACAAGGCCTACCGGCTTTTCGTCGGTGCCGCCGCCCGGGCCGGCGATACCTGTAACCGCAAGGCCAATATCCGCGCCGCTAACCGACCGCACGCCCTGGGCCATTTCAAGAGCGCACTCCTGAGATACCGCGCCGTGGGTTTCAAGGGTTTGCCCGCTCACCTTCACGAGGTTCGCTTTGCTTTCGTTAGAGTAGCTGACCACCCCGCAGCGCAACACCTGCGACGCGCCGGGAACTTCGGTTATACGGGCGGCGATCATTCCGCCGGTACAGCTCTCGCAGAGCGCGATGGTTAGGCCTTTTTCACGCAGCAGCGTTACAAGGGCAGATTGCATATCGCCCACATCCACCCCGTAGACGTGTTCGGGGAAAAGTGCGGTCACTTCCCGCTCCAGTGGATCCAGCAGACGTCGGGCTTCTTCTTTATTGGGTGCGCTGGCGGTCAGGCGCAGCTGAACCTCGCCCAATTTGGCGTAGGGTGCGATAGTCGGGTTTTGCCGCTCAATCATGGCGTCGTGCAGTTTACTCTCGGCCATCGATTCGCCTATGCCGAATAGGTGCACAGTCCGCGAAAGCAGGGTTTTGTCGGTGCGCGCCTGCAAAAACGGCGCGACCTTCTCCTCGAACATGGCCTTCATCTCGCCGGGTGGTCCGGGCAGCATTATGGCGATCTTGCCATCGCCCTCTACCGCCAGGCCGGGTGCGGTGCCCCGCCCGTTCTCGAATATGGTTGCGCCAACCGGCATATACGCTTGCTTCTCGTTGTTTTTGGTGAAGGAACGCCCAGGCGCAAAGCGCTCAAATATAGCCTTAATATTCTCAAGTGAGGGCTGGTGCAGCTCCATCTCCCGCCCGAAATAGCCGGCTACAATCTCCTTGGTTATATCGTCGTAAGTCGGGCCCAGCCCGCCGGTGGTTATAACCATATCGGCCCGGCTAAAGGCCAGGCGCAGGCTCTCTTCCAGTCGGGTGGCGTTGTCGCCCACCACGCTTTGGTAGTAACAGCCTACCCCAAGCTCGGCGAGCCCCCGCGCAATAAATGTCGCGTTGGTGTTCACAACGTCTCCCAACAACAGCTCAGTGCCAACACATAATATTTCGGCGTTCATGTAAGTTGCTCCTTTTTGGTGAATATATAATTTATCTTGCTTATGCCAACCTTCGCATCTCCAGCAGCTCCCTAATAACTAATCCCAACTCCGAGTCATAATCGTGCTCGACTATCTTTACGGCATAATCAAGACGAGGATACAACCGAAATACATTTTTTATTACAACCATCTCCATTGTATCAAGGTCACGCCTCTGTATTTTATAATGCATAAGCGCTGAGTTTTCCCAAGTATACAATGGCTCGAGCGCCACAATACGTTCGTGGAAGGGGCCATCGGGGTCGATTGTTATAAGACCGATCCTCGATATTTCCTCTATTGTCACCAGCTGCCCATCAATAAATTGGTGCGTGTAATACCAGTGGCGAGCAGCTCCGCTCCTTTGCATAGAGCGAATTAACTGAGTTTCCGCGTCGAACCTCGGCAACCCAAGTTTACTAAGGCCATGCGGGTCGTACACAAAAGTGTGCGCCACAGGGTCCCAAATAAAATATATACGCGCGCTGTTCCATGTACCGAGCCCCGCGAATATTTCCATGTCTTTGTATTCGTCAAAATTAACGTCAATCAGTCTTGGGAGACCGGAGTTGAATGCGGGGTGTGATTCGTAGTGTTGACTAGGTATCCCCAAACTCTGCCATTCTCCTATATACCTAAGGTCCAAATGGCTGATGAGTGCACCTGACTGGGAGTCGGTAACACGCAAAGTGGAAATATATTCGCTGTCGTCCAACGTGTAATACGCCCTAAAAGTGAAATACGGCAAGTCATCGTGGATTTTGGCGATCATTTCGCTAAAGAGCTGAAGCTCTGCCGGGTTTTCGGGGGCGTGGCCAGCAGTGTTCTCTGGGACGTAAGCCTCGTCAGCATAAAAAGGGGTGTGGGCGACGTCCCCGGCCACGCAGCTGGAAAGAAGAGTGATAGCGGCACAAGCCAACAAGGCTGCCAGAAAAACTCTTAACATTCTCACATCTTTGCCCTCTCTCTGCTGTCACTTGTAGGCAGGGTAACACCTCCACGCATTCCCGCGTATACTAGAAAAAATACCCACGCGCAGGCGAGCAAGGAGGTGCGCTGTTGAGAAGAAAATGCAAAGCTCCCCAGTTTCCCCCTGTAATGATAGCCTTTGGGGCCGGGCTTTGCGCGGCTATGCTTTTATCCCCTAGGTTTGCGTTGTTTATGGCGGCTGTTGCCCTTATATACTATGGCGTAACTTCACCACGCTGCTAATATCAATCTCCCAGATATTTATCTTTCGCATTAACCGAACTACATAACCGGAGGTGGCCTATGAAAATCGTAGTGCTGAAATGTCCCAGATTTGCAAGCCCTTTCCTGCGGCTGATTTTCAAAATCAAAAAGGAAGCAGTCTAAGGCGTGAAGACGCCCCCAGCCGCCGGAGAACAGCTCGCGCACCCAGTTATGGGGGCGCGTTTTGTTTTGTTAATATAGTCAATCAACTTGAAAAAGCGCCCTTGTTTTTCAAGTTAGCTCGCGCCCTATGCGAGCTTTCGGCGTAGCCGAAGACTTACGTATACACGGTTTTCGCGCCTTCAAAAGTGGGCTTCTTTTACTTTTTGAACACCTTTGAGCCTTTTTTGGCGTAGCGTGTCAGGCTGTCTTCGATTACCTTTATTGCCGAAGCGCGCCCCTCGACCTCGTTGACGACGGTCTCTTTGCACTCCAGCTCTTTGTACACCCTAAAGAAATGCTGCATCTCGGCAAATATATGGGTGGGGAGGGCCTCTATAGTTCGGTATGGATTGTAAGTTGGGTCGCCAAATGGTATAGCGATAATCTTCTCGTCCTTGTAGCCGTCGTCGAGCATGGTTATAACGCCTACAGGGTAGCAGCGAACCATAGCCATTGGGTGTATCGGTTCGGTGCAAAGCACCAAAACGTCCAGTGGGTCGCTGTCTTCGGAAAGTGTGCGCGGGATAAAGCCGTAGTTTGATGGGTAGTGGGTAGCGGTGTAGAGAATCCTATCCATGATGATAAGGCCGGTTTGTTTGTCCAGCTCGTATTTTTTCTTGCCGCCCTTCTCTATCTCAATGACAGCTATAAAGTCTTCCGGGGTAATGCGCGAGGGGTCTATGTCATGCAGTATGTTCATCATAAAGCTCTCCTTGCCATTAAGTGTGTCAAGTATAGCACAACCGGAAACATTTGCAAAGTGGCGGCGTGGCTGATTTTACCCATCGTGCCCTGTAGCAGCAAACACAAAGCCCGCCTTAATTGAACCGCCCCAATTTGTACGGACTGTACAAGAAACGCCCCCCGAGTAGGGGAAAAGATTACGCAGACTGGCGCCGCAACTCAAGCGGCGTCAGTTTTGTCTTGAACTG
>WRAV01000035.1 GCA_009780025.1 Oscillospiraceae bacterium
ATGCTCGCGGAAATACGCTCCCCCTGCGGCTGCGCCGTTTCCCCCTCTGGGAGGGGGACTTCGGGCCTGCCTCTTTCTCAAGCTGTCTTAGCCTCCCTCCCAGAGTGAGGTGGCGCGTATGCGCCGGAGGGAGCGCCTACTCCACCAGTTTAACCTTACAATACCGCGCAATTTATGCAAAGCAATTGACAAACACGCACAGCTACGGTACAATATAAATACAAAAAAGGCAGAGCCCTGAACGGTTACGCCATCACAACACGATTAGAAAAAAATAACCGCTACTGTGAAGGGGAGCGGTTATTTTTTCGCATTTTTCGATGCTGCAAGTACGCAAAGTATAGCCACTACCGAAATAATAGTTATACTAATTACGAACGCAATCACCATGCGACCACCTCCTTCCTGGAGAATTCGCGCAACCGCGTAGAAAGGTTTGATGGCGTAACCGTCCGGCTTATGCCGCCATTAGCTCTGCCCTATGTATGCCGGGTCACCCCAGCAATAGCACCCTACCACAATTCGACAATTTTCGCAACTAAAGATTGCCATGATTTGCAAAGACAAGGCATCCCCGCCAATTCCATCAACCCAACACTACAGGGGACGCACACCCGGGCGTCCCGGCCAATTAATGCGGCTTTCGCGGGAATACCCTTCCCTCGCAGCGTTGCCGTTTTCCCCTCTCTGGGAGAGGGACTTTGGCCCTGCCTCTTTCCGCAGGCCTGCCCTAGCCTCCCTTTCCCAGAGGGAGGTGGCTCGTATGCGCCGGAGGGAGCGCCTGTTTCGCAAGCTCACCCCACCCTTGCAAAAGAAGCCTCGTAGTGCTATACTAATCTGCGGTAATGATCTTCATTTCTGACAACAGGGGAACATATGAAGCAAGGTAGTTCTTTTCGTGGTTTTTTCGCGCTTTACTTTGGCTCGCTTATATTTTGCCTTGGGGCAAGGGTTTATCTAAAGCTCACCGCAATGGACGAGGTCACCGGGTTTTACCAGGGGGCCGATATTCTTGTGCTTGCATTTAACGTAGTGCTGGCCGCCGGCGTGGTCTTGCTCTACCTGCTGTACTTGCTGCGGCGAACCGACAACGACTACCCCGTAATGCGCGAAGATAAGGCGGTAGCGTTTTTTGCGTTGCTTTGCGGGCTCAGCATAGCCCTCTACCAGCTGGAAGTCTTTGATATTCCCATCTTCAGCGGACTCGCCGAGCTCAACCTCGGGGTCGGGCTAGGGGGCATCGCTCTTATGCTCAGCGGAGCGTTTGGATGGCTCTCGGCCATTGCCTTCATCTTCGTCGGTGCGCGTGCGCTTGTTGCCGGCAAAGGGCAGATGCGCGGCGGGCTTCTCTTTCTTGTAGCCGGCATTTGGATGATGATCACCCTGGTAAGCAGCTTTAACAGGTACACCACCCTGACAACTATCTCGGATAATCTGCTGGTGGTGCTCTTTATGGTGTTCGCCACCTTGTTCTTTATCGGCCACGCCCGAACTCTGGGTGGCTTTGCCCGCAAAGACGGCCGCAACTACGCCATACCCTCCGGGCTTATAGCCTCGCTCTGCGGGTTCTTGCTGGTGATTCCCAACTGGGTATGGGCGGTCGCAAACGGCACACTCAACCTGCCCGCGCCTATGCTGGGCAGCTTCGAGAGCGTGTTTGTGCTAATTACCAGCGTATACGCGCTTTTGTTCGTGCGGCACACCTGCCTGGGCATACGCTTTGTGTGACTGCACCGACCTGCGAATGCTTCGCAGCCAAATAACGTATAATAGAAGTACCGGTAGATTTACAAGGTAAATTAGGAGGCACCAGCCGTGCAGAAAAACAAGCGCGAAGGAATTTTAGCCCCCACGGTAATCGTAGCGATAATTGTAGCGTTTGACGTTATAGCGGTTGTCGCGGGCGTGCTGATAGTGCGGTCTTTTTTCCCGGAATACGCTAGGTTCGGCACATTCTTTATCATAGCCGCCTCCGTACTGGTAACATCCGCGATAGCCATATACGTGCTCCTGGCACGCATTAAAGAAATACGCAGCGAGCGCAAAGACGACTTGAGCAAATACTAGAGGAGCGAAGAGAGATGCCAATAGTTATCCTGATTTTGTTTATCGGCTTACCCATGCTGTTGGTCTCCGGGCTCGCTATATACGCACTACGGGCACGCATTAAGGAAAAGAGAAACGAGCAGACAGACGACTTTACCAAATACTAAGTGAGGAGCGGATAGATATGATCATAGTAAACACCGACTACATCACCGGCAAAGAGCTGCAAATGATAGGGCTGGTGCGGGGCAGCTGCGTGCGCTCCAAGCATCTGGGCAAAGACATCATGGCCGGGTTCAAGACACTGGTGGGCGGCGAGCTCAAAGCCTACACCGAGGTTATGAACGAATCCCGCGCCCTGGCCACCAAGCGTATGGTCGAGGACGCTGAGGCCCAAGGCGCCGACGCCGTTGTAAACGTACGGTATGTCTCGGCAGCGGTTATGCAGGGCGCAGCCGAAATTACCGCCTACGGCACGGCGGTTAAGTTTATCTAGTAAATAGGCAATAGATTCAGGCAGATGCTAAAGCGGAAATCTCCCGCAGCGGCATCTGCCTTTTTTGTTTTTCAGCCCGTCCGACTTCACCTCTTTGGGGTCGCCGGCATAAGCTGGTATAAGTTTTACATACTGGCGCAACTAGTGCAAATACTTTATAGCGCAACTTCCCGCGCTTTGCATACAAGGAGTAGGTTACGTGGAGGGGACGATTTATTTCAATTCGATAAGCTGGGCCATACAGGCTCAAAAATTACTAGAAGGCCAGGGTATGCCTTCAACCATACGTAAAATATCAAAGATCGGGCCCAGCGGCAGCTGCGGGTACGGCCTTGACCTGCGCGGAGACACCGACGCCGCCATGCGCCTGCTCGAGGGCGCCGGCATAAAGTATATTCACCCTGACGATTTATAAGCGCGAACATCATTGGCGTGGCGTAATGCCCCCATCAGAAGGAGATGACTTGGATGATTTACTTTGACAACGGGGCGACTACGTTTCCCAAGCCGCGGTGTGTTGCCCAGGCGGTTGGCTCCGCTTTTGACAGGTACGGGGCCAACCCCGGGCGAAGCGGCCACGCGATGAGCATGGATACCGCGA
This sequence comes from Oscillospiraceae bacterium, assembly GCA_009780025.1. GTDB lineage: Bacteria > Bacillota > Clostridia > Oscillospirales > Ruminococcaceae > WRAV01. Next base: position 3,144 of record WRAV01000035.1, read on the forward strand.
TAAAAGTCTTTGAGGTACGCGATGCTTTAGCCAGCCTCTTCGGGGCCCAGAACCTACAGGACGTGGTGTTCACGCTCAACTGCACCCACGCTGTCAATATGGCGGTCAAGGGAGCCCTGCGCATGGGTGACCACGTAATCATCTCCGACCTTGAGCACAACGCGGTTCTGCGCCCGGTTCACGCCCTTGCCCAGCGCGGGGCAATTACATACAGCATAGCCCAGACCTTCCCCGACCATTCGGAAACCTTAGCTTCATTTGCCCGGCATATCACCCCCAGCACCAGAATGATCGCCTGTACTCACGCCTCCAATGTCTTCGGCACAGTGCTGCCCATCGAAGAGATCGGCAAGCTTTGCCGCGAGCGGGGTCTCCTTTTTCTGGTGGACGCCGCTCAGACCGCTGGAGTCCTGGATGTGAAACCTCGAGACTGGGGAATAGACTTCCTCTGCATGGCCGGGCATAAAGGGCTGTACGGACCCAGCGGCACAGGTGTGTTAATCACAGCCCTGGGCAGCTCGATGCAGACCATCATCGAAGGCGGCACAGGCAGCTTTTCGGGCTCCTTTGACCAGCCGGACGAAATGCCCGACCGCCTAGAGAGCGGCACGGTAAACACCATGGGAATTCTCGGCCTGGGCGCCGGGGTATCCTTTGTGCGGGAGAAAACCATGCGTGCTCTCTACACCCACGAGATGAAGTTGGCTACCGAGGCCCTTGCTATGCTCAGGGATATACCGGGCATTCAGCTGTACACCCCGGGCTTTGGGTTCGGCTCCCACGTGCCGGTAATCTCCTTTAACATTGCGGGCAAACCCTCCGAAGAGACTACAGCCGCGCTCAGCGACAAGGGCTTTGCCCTGCGCGGGGGACTGCACTGTGCCCCCCTGGCCCACCAAAAAATGGGCACCCTGGAAACCGGCACCGCCCGCATAAGTTTTGGGGCGTTCAACACAATCGAACAAGTCGTCCAGCTGTGCGGCGCGATTAATAAGCTGGCGCGAGGGTGACCTGCCCCGCACCAACGAGCAAACGGCCACCGCTATAGAGGCGGTGGCCGTTTTGTATTTGGTTGGTGGCCCGCAAGTTCTACTCTTCCCGGGGCGTTACCATTATGTGCACAATCAGGTTACCCGCTTGCTCCACCGGCCAGACCAATTCGCTACCCGGAATGTTTATACGCACTGGGTGCGGCTGAGGCCCGATTATCAGCTCCCTGTCACTGAGGTTTATCTCAACTACAATGTCGCTTAAGGTAAGCTCGGCGATTTCCTCGGCGTCTCCGACAAAAGTTACGCCGTTTAGGGCTACTGTCTGCACCGTTATTTCATTCCCACCCGGGTCGCCGGTGATGATGAAATCCTCCGCCGGTATATCAAACGATACGCTGTCCCAGTTTTCGGTGTCGAATTCTACAATCACCGCTTGCAGATTATCAACATTAATGAACTGCTCGGACGGCATGTCGATGTCGAAAAAGAAGATGTTGTTTTCAGGCGTTAGGCTGCGCAGGTTTATGGTACCCAGCCACCAGTCGTGATGGCTGGCCATGGTGCTGATGGGTCCGGCAATCGTAACGGTCTCCGCCGATTTTTGCATAAACGAGCGCAGCAGCAACTCAGAGAGCCCGCCCGGCAAGTTTTGGAAGTCCAGCACAAGGGGCAGGGTTCTCACTCGCAAAACCGGTATCTGCATTGTAAGATTCTCGTGCTCAAGGGCGAGCTGGGTTTCTTGGGGCGCAATTTCGTTGCCCGCCACATCGCGCAGTATGATTGGCACTTCCTGGGCCCAAGGGCTGTTTAAAGCTTCCTCCAGCTCCACAGCGACAACAACGCGGTCTACCCTGTCGAGTTCGGCTTGCGGGCCGGTTATCCACACATTGCTCGAAGGCGACAGCCGCGGGAGGTCGGCCATAAATCCGGGTGCGCTCGCAAGGCCGGCTATCTCCCAGTTTACTTCAAACATCTGGCTATTTATGTGGTCAAGGCGCACTTCCACAACTTCGGGGTATGTGCGCGTCATTAGGTCATTCCCCGGGGTGCGGCCAATGGCCTCTACAGCCAGCTGGTAATCATTCGGCACAGTCACCTGGGCGGTGTTTACGCTGATCACAAAATCCTCCGCTTCAAGCGAGCCCACTACAGAGCGCGCGCCAAAAACCACCACATCTACAGTGTGCTCCTGGGTGCCGATCAGGCTCAGCCCCATAGCCGAGAACGTTCCTATATGCCTATCCAAATCGACCTTAACGCCGCTTATCACTCGCTCCGTCATCTGGTCTTCGCTCATGGCCACAATCATCCAGCCCACCACCGCAATAAGCAAAGCAAGAACCACCAAAAACCTATTACTGCCAAGCAGCCGGTTTAGCGAGAGTTGTTTTTTCATGGGCTTCTCCTCCAAAATGGCCTTCTCTGCTCTTCCGGTTTGGGAATAAGGCTAACTTCCAGCAGAGATGCAAGAGCCATCCGCGAACAACCCCGCTTGAGCTCGCCGTTTATCGCGACCGAAATCTGTCCGGTCTCCTCGGACACAACTATGGCGATAGCGTCGCTGACCTCACTTATACCGAGGGCGGCTCTGTGGCGGGTACCAAGCTCTCTGCCGATTTGATCGTTTACCGAGAGGGGTAAAAAACACCCGGCCGCGTGCAAGCGGCCTTCGCGCAATATCATGGCGCCGTCGTGCATGGGCGTGTTCGGATAAAAGATATTGCAAATTAGCGAGGAGCTGGGCGCCGAGTCTATTATTGTCCCGCTGGGGATTATATCGCCCAGCTTGGTCTCCCGCTCTATGACCATGAGCGCACCGGTCTTGTCTTTAGAGAGTACCTCTGCGCTTTGACAAACAGCCTCTATCATAACCCGAACTGCGGCCAACAACTGCTCCTTGCCCTCCGACCCAAAGCGCCCAAAGTTGGAAAACTTGGAGCGCCCCATCTGTTCCAGCGCCCGCCGCAACTCCGGCTGGAATAGGATAACTGTCGCCAAAATACCCCACTGAACTATATTCTCCATGATGACGGTGAGGGTTATCATGTTAAGGCTGGCCGCCACCAGCCAGATAAGCAAAATAACGGCAATGCCCTTGACCAGCTGCATCGCCCTGGTCTCGCGGACAAGGCGGATGGTGTGGTAGAGCAGGTAAGCAACAACTAATATATCCAGCAGGTCGGGAATCCTAGCAACAGCTATAACCGAGTTTACACTGCGCCAGAACTCCCCGATCGCAAAAGCAATTTCTCCCAAGGCTGCACCCCTTCCACAGTCAATTGTAATTGACTGTTGATATGACGATACGCTTACATTATACCTAATGTAAACATAAAAATCTACTTGTTTTTTGCGACAGCCCGCTCAACTGTAAATGTTTACGCATTTTAAGAAAGTCTTAAGAAAAATGTTTCGCCTCTTGTAAGAATTAACCGCTATACTCTGTCCCTGAGAGGATGTGATATAATGCCCACTGAAGGACGTGACCATTATATGATGCGCAACGCCTCGCCCCTGCAGGGCAACCGGCTCTTGATGCGCAATTATACCATACCCTGCGGATATGATATAATGGAAGATACAACAAGCATGAGAGGAGCCGCCACCCTTGATGAATATCCTTATCTGCGACGACGACCAGGAGATAGCCGCTGCCATAGCCGTATACCTGCAAAACGAGGGTTACACGGCACTGCTGGCCCACGACGGGAAGCAGGCGCTGTCTATAGTGGAGCAGAGCGAAATCCACCTCGTCATCATGGACGTGATGATGCCGGTGCTGGACGGGCTGAGCGCCACCCTGGAAATTCGCAGGGAGCGCGGTATGCCCATTATAATGCTCTCTGCCAAAAGCGAAGACACCGACAAGATACTGGGGCTGAACATGGGTGCGGACGACTACATCACAAAACCCTTCAATCCGCTGGAGCTGATCGCCCGGGTGAAGAGCCAGCTGCGCCGGTACACCGCCCTTGGCAGCATACACCCGACCCAGAGCGATGGCGTATACACAGTGGGCGGCCTTGCGTTGGACGACAACCACAAGACCGTAGCCGTAGACGGCGAGGATGTTCGCCTGACGCCGCTGGAGTACAAGATTCTGCTGCTGCTTATACGCAATCCCGGACGGGTGTTCTCGATCGACGAGATTTACGAGCGTGTCTGGGGCGAGGACTGCGCCGGTGGCGGAAGCACAGTTACCGTACATATACGGCGGATACGCGAGAAAATCGAGATAAATCCGCGAGAACCAAAATACTTGAAGGTGGTATGGGGAATTGGCTATAAAATGGAAAAGCTGGACCCGTCAACGGGCCGTTAAAATATGCTGCGTCATGCTCATCCCGGTTATGGGATTTGTGTTTTTGATGAGCGCTTACGGCATAAGCCAGGTAAATTTGGGGCGTCACGGACTCGGGCTGATATTCACCGATTTGTCTGACAACGATCACTTTTTCGACATTAACATGCCGCAAGTGTTCAACCACATAGACGCCGTTTTTAGCTTGCGCAGCGAGGAAAGCATCCGCAATGGGGAGCACATTGAGTGGGTGCGCTCTAACCCCTGGCACCCCAGCTGGCATGACGGATCTGAAGAGTTTTTTATCTACGAGCTGCAAGGAGTTATGAATTGGCATTTGGGCTCCATGGAGGTTCCAGCAAGTTTGCTGCATGAATTTCACGAAGGCCCGCATGCCACGCGTATAGAAGCCAGCGCCATCGAAAGCCAGCTAAGCCGCTTCCGCTACAGCATAGGGTGGCTCCAAGATCAGGGCGGGTTGTACTACTTTGTCACCAACAGCGAGCATACCTTGAGCAATCTTCCCCACCAATCGCAAAACGCTGATTTCTTCCGAGCACAGCCGGTATATATCATCAGCGAGGCGACAAGGGCACTGCAAGCCAGCACAGACACCAGCAGAAACCTCGGCAACTTTCGCCATGCCTGGTTGTTCACCGACGAGCTCTCCGTATTCTTTGCATTCTCTCAGGAGGCAGTGGACTTCCAGACCGCGCAGCTGCTCGGCGCCCAACGGCAGCTCGGCGGGCATATCGCCGCTATGATCGGCGCGGTGCTCTTGTCCCTGGCAGCACTGATCATCCTAATGATCGGGGCCGGGCGCATCTACGGCGACGAGAGCGGCCAAGTCCACTTCACAGCGCTAGACAGACCCTGGCTGGACTTTAGCTTTGTGGCGCTCATCCTCTACTTGCTCGCAATAACCCACGTGAGCTTTGGCGTTGGCTTTATCGACACCGCCATACGCCACAACAACCTCCTATGGATAACCGCATCACTTGCGGTGTTGTCGGTCTTCTTCACCCTGCCGTTGACTTGGTGGATGCTTAGCTTCACAAAACGCTGCAAGGTAGGCAAGTTTTGGCAGCACACGCTGATTTACACCTTGGTCAAATGGCTGTACGATTTCGCAAGGTCATTATGGGCTGGGTATTCTCTCACCGCGAGGGGCCTGCTTATAGGCGGCATAACATTTTTAGCAGGTATGTTTTTGATTGCAGTTTCGCGACAATCGTTTGGCGGTGCGGTTTTACTCGGCCTAGGCTTTGCCGGGTTTGCAGTCTTCGAGCTGCTGCGCTGCGCCCGCAAGCTCTATCTTGTCGAGCAGGGCGCAAAGGCCGCAAGCGAGGGCGACTACGATGCCCGCATCGAGGTGACAGGCGGGGAACTCGGCAGCATCGCTACTTCGATAAACAATATCTCCGGTGGCATAAACAGCGCCGTTGCCGAGCGGATGAAGAGTGAGCGGCTAAAAACCGAGCTAATCACCAATGTCTCCCACGACATTCGCACACCGATCACCTCGCTGGTCACCTACTCCGACTTGCTCAAAACCGAGGGTCTGGGCAGCGAGCGAGCACCGGAATATTTGGACATACTCATCCAAAAAACTGCGCGGCTAAAGACTCTGACCGACGATCTATTTGAGGCGTCCAAAGCTGCCAGCGGCAACATCAAGGTGGAACTTGAAACTCTCGACCTTGTGGATTTTATCCGCCAGGTGCTCGGCGAGATGGACGAGCGGATTAGCGCCTCCGGTCTTGACTTTCGGCTAAACCTGCCCGAACACGCTCCTGTACTGGCCGACGGCAAGCTGCTCTGGCGGGTAATGGAGAACCTTTGTTCCAACGTGTTCAAGTATGCACTGGCGGGCTCTCGTGTTTATGTCGATGTCGCGCTCGACGGGCAGTGGTACCGGCTGGACATCAAAAACATCTCCGAGCACCCGCTAAATGTCGAACCAAGCGAGCTCACCGAGCGCTTTAAGCGCGGCGATAGCGCAAGAGCCGGTGAGGGCAGCGGGCTGGGGCTCTCCATTGCCCAGAGCTTTGTGCAGTCGCAGGGCGGGGTGTTCGAGCTCTCTATCGACGGAGATCTGTTCAAGGTTAGCGTGCATCTGCGAAGGTCTTAGCTCTTCGGGCTCGTTAACAACAACGCGTCTGTCTTTATTTGACAGGCGCGTTGTTGGCTTATAGGGGCGGCCATTGGCCGTCCGCAACCCCACAGCAAACCATGCCTTGCCTTATAAGCGGACGCGCATTGCGCGTCCCTACGTTTATCAACGCACCTGTAGCCACTCCCTGCAGAGAATAGCGCTTGATGACTTTGGCAATTGTAGCAAGAAGTTCCCTATCCTAAATCTATCCGATTCCCAGATATGGTTAATCTGCCATAAGATGGCGCGAAGCTCGGACTCTAGGTCGCTGCGGTCTTCGGGGTCAGTGTAGGCTCCCAGCCTTGCAACTGCGCGGGAGACTTCGTCAACTTCGGCGTGGCGGAAGAAGGGGATCAGGCGGTGCTGCTCCACTTCCCAATAGCTCGTTATAGCCTCTACCGCCTTTTTTACGGCGTCCTCGTCTTCCTGCTCCGCGCCGGAAAAGATAGCTTCGGCATATATATGCAGCTGGTCTCGGGCTTGGGTCGCCTGGCTTCTGGCATACAGGCAGACGGCTATAACCCCTACCGCTAGGAACAGCACAACTATCATCTGCTTCATGTTTTCTTTTTCGCCTTTTCCTTTTTCACAATACTGTATTGCGCGCGCCTGTCGCAGGTCATCATGAATATATCTTCAACGGCGATCTGCTTTTCGTCTATGATTTTGTCCAGCCATTCTCTGCGCAGATTGAGAAAGTTCAGCGCGTCGACGTCCAGCTTGCCATCGGCGATAATCGTGAGGGGCGGGGCATCCGGCTCACCGTCCGCAGGCACGTTTAACATCTGCGCGCTGGCCGGGCGGGCTCCGAATTTCTGGTAAGCACTCAGCGACCCGGAGGTCTCCACTATGGCAAAACTCACCTCGCGAATATCAAATATTCCGCCCTGGCGCATTTGCTCGGTCAAATCGTCGATTGACCAACGCAGATTGCCGAGTTCCCGCTGGTCGATCACCCCATCCCGGATTATAATCCGCGGCCCGCCCGAAAACAGCTTGCGCATAATACGGCTCTTGAGACTGGCAAAAGACTCGGTGACCTCGCAGCCGACCAGCACAAATATTGGCAATATACTGCCCAAGATAGGTATGTTGGTATCCTCAATCGACAATGTGGCAATGTTGGAAATCATAATAGTAACCACAAGCTCGGCCGGCGCAAGCTCAGCCACCTGCCGCTTACCCATGATGCGCAGCGCGATTATTACTATAAAGTAGATCAAAATCGTGCGCATGACAGCAATGCTCAAGCAAATTCCTCCCCTCGTTTTCTCAGCAAAACATGCAAGTAGTATCTCCACTTGGCGGGAAAACAACTACCAGATGACCCAAGTATAATCCGGAGATTCTTGGAAAACGTATTAACCAATTCCGTGGGAGGAGAAAAAAGATGAAGAGAACGACTAAAATCGCAATGTTTACATTGATGTTCGCGCTGGCCCTCGTGGCTATAGTCGTGCCCGGCGTAGCCGCAGACGACATAATGGATTTTATCGGAAAAAGCGAACAGCCAACCTGTGAGCAGTGGACATCTGGCGAACAATCCTTTTCGCGCTCCACTACAGGCAGCTTAGAGAGTTACAGCAGCGGATCTCATCGCGAAAACCGCGTTGAAGGCGCCCGACTGGAAACCAGGTTCGACCTTGCGCCCGCGCTTCACGGCGGAACCAATAACCTCCGCTTGCAGCCCGGCATCCATGGTACACAGCAGGTAGCGTACGAGCAAGCCAGTGAGGCACAAGACGCCCCCCAAGAGATTGAGCCGGTGCTCATAAGCGAGCACATCCCCCCGCCGCATACCGGGCGCGAGGCTTATCTCAGGTGGGGCGCGCTGGGCGGGCTCATACTGCTGTGCGGGCTGCTACCGGTTCTGCGCAAAAAAGTTCGCAGCTAATCTTAGCTATGTAAAAAAGATAAACCATAGCCTTTTGATAAAGCAATCCGCCGGTGTCGATTCACCGGCGGATTGCTTTTCATTAATGGCTTTGCCATCAGTTTTATTTTTAGTCGGCTACAGTTCGGTCTTCCACATCCCATGAAGGTTGCAGTAGGCATAGGCCGCTATCGGTTTGTCGTCTGCAAAAGCAAACTTACAGGTCGGTTCGCTGCCTATTTTGAGGAGCTTCCTCTGCCCGCCATTTGCCGTCTCCACAAACACAAACGAGATGTAGTGGTCTTCCCCCATCGGGTGCGGAACACTACCTACATTGACAGTGAGAGTATCGCCCGAAAAGCTCACGGCAGGCAGATGCTTTTCTTTGCTGGCTTCTACCGTGTTGGGAGTAAGTTCAGTCATTTTTTCGCCACAGCAAACCATCGGTCCGCCCTTATCCTCAATAAGCTCTACCAGGTTGCGGCAGTGATTTTTACAGATAAAAAATTTTGGCATATTGTTTCTCCCTATCAACTTATTCTTTCGAGAATTGCTCTTTACCTACGCTGCAAAGAGGGCAGAGAAAATCTCCGGGAACGTCTTCCCATTTTGTTCCGGGCTGGACACCGTCGTCCGGGGCTCCGGCCGCTTCATCGTAAATATAACCACAGACATCACATACATACTTCATTTTACGTTCCTCCTTTTTTATAGTAAGGGCTTGGCTTCTTTTGCGGCGTTTCATCCTTACCGCACAGATCAGCGCCCCTACTTATTGTGTCTCACAAAAAGGCTTATATATTACGTCAACATAATTCAGGTTTTTTGTTTTGGCATTTTTGGCAGGTACCGGTAAACGCGATACCATGCCCATCAACCTTAAAACCGTACTTACTCTGAACGAAATCGTCTACCCCGTCAAGGTGGTCAAGCTCTACATCATAGATACACTCGCACTCCTTACATACAAAGTGGTAGTGTAGCATTGCACTCTTATCGTATCTTTCCAGCCCGTCCGGCAGCGAAATCCTGCCTATTACCCCATTGCCCGCAAGCTGCCGCAGGTTGCGGTAAACCGTAGTCTTGCTTATAGACGGGTGGTTCACGTTTATTTCCGCGTAAACTTCCTCAATAGTTGGGTGAGCATTTAGCTTTAGCACCGCATCTAGAACTACTTGGCGCTGCACAGTATTGCGTTTTATATCCGCACCCCCTTAATGACAAGTGTTATCAATTGCATTATAGGCTAATTAGATACGTTTGTCAATGTTGTTTTTGCTTAATATTCAAAAACACGCACTGGAATTTACACCCAATGCGTGTTCTTTGTTTTTGTGCACGCTGCCTAAGCAGCAGAGACTCGTTCGGGCTCGATGCTTATACCGCCGGGTGATAAAACATCGCGAAGCGTATCCGCGAAGATATTCAGCGGGCTAGGGCCTATATCTAAAATAAGGGTGTGGAATTCTAGCAGGTCGAAGTCGTCGCCTTGTTTTGTCTGGACTTCCTCGCGCAGGTTCTCGAAGAACGCGAGACCCACGCCGTAGCGTACAAATATAAACTGGCTAGCAAAAGTTAGCTCATGAATCTCTTGAATCTCCTCGTCCTCAAATTCCATGCCGAGAAATAGCCTTTGCATATAATTGCCCAAGTCTTCTTGTGTCCAGCCCTCGTAGAATACGCCCATCTCCATACGGGCACCTAAATAGAAGTCAAACGCGTCCATGCTTATCGCGAACTCTATAAGCGCGCTGTCAAAACCGGTGGCACGCAACAACTGCGCCGAGGCGTAGTTGGCAAAGCCCTCCGACCAGCTTGTGTTGTTGAGCAGGAGCCGCAATTTCGACATACCGCTGTATCGGGTGTATACGCTGTCAAGCAGGTGCCCGCCGTAGCCCTCATGGGCCAAAACAAGCAGCATCCCCGGGCGGTTTTCGGCAGCCTCCGGATTTATCCTGATAATATTGTGGTAGTAGTCGTCCACCGGTTGGACAACGTAAAACGCAAGGGAATTTATAAACTCCAGGCTATCCGGCAGGACCTCCAGCGAGAGATCGTGGGGCGGCAGCTCCGGAAAGATCGTCGGCGCAAGAGACCGCAAATACTCCATATTCTCATGAATATCTCCCCGTGAAAGTGCGAAGTTCGAGAACTCTTCTTCTATTTCCGGGTCGCGCATCGCAAATATTATGTCAACAAAGGTGCGTCGCAACGCGTTATCCAGCAGCTCGATAATATACTCTGGGGTAAAGTTAGAGCTGGTGTTGTGCTCGAGAAGCAGCAGAAAATACTCTCTCTGGCGCTCGCTTAGCTCGGTTCCGCCCATACCGCGCAGAAGTGATAACTCCTCGATAATTCTGTCGTATGCGGGGAAAAAATACTCCTCGAGAATTCGCTTGTTCTCCTGCTTGTACTGTTCTCTTTGCTCGTCATCCAGCCACTCAAGGGCGTCCAGCCGTTGGTCAAAGGTGGCGACCAGGAAGTGCTCTCCTTCTCTCCCCTCTAAGAAGCCCTCACTTGTTTCGATAACCTTATCAAGCACAAAGTCGGGCATAAAAAGGCCGAGCTCCGCTCTTGTTTGTTCGTAGCTAATTTCCCCGGCGATGTGCTCATCAAACAGCCGCATAAGTGCAAGGTAGGTGCTTATGTCTTCTTGCCTGCGAAATTGAAATTCTGCCATAACCAAAGGCGCTTGAGCAAACAAACCGCTCATGATGTGAAATGGTTGGCTGTAATAAAAGAAGTCGCCCATACGCAAAGACAGATCGACAACCTGCACAAGGTTCTGAAGCAAAACCCTGTCGTCAATCTCAACCAGGGCGTCCAGGTCAATTTCCAAAAGCTCCTCCAAAAGTAGCTGAGTTTCGGCAAGCCCCTCCTCAAAAGATTCCTGCGTTGAGCGCCGCCCCCATGTAGGCTCAATGTCTTCAATACCGAAATCTCCCGGGTTTCTCATAGACATATGAAAATTCAGGCTGCTTGATGTTACGGCGTCAATAAATAGCCTCTCTTCAATTTCAGCCAGTTTACTTTCAGCTTCTTGTGTTGCGTTGCGACTATCACCGATGGCATCCCGTCTCTCGCCTGCGTCTTCTCGTGTTTCATCTGCGGCATACTGCTCTTGGTCAACTATATCCTGTATGTCGCCATTGCCAAGACCACAAGCAACGAGAGAAAACACCATGCCGGCGGCAATAACAATACATAGCAGCCGATACGGCGCTATTGTTTTTCGGCCCATAAAAGTCACCTCCCTGATAACAGATTCTATTAGCCATCATAATATCACAATATGTGCGCAGCGTCAAAAATACGCTTGGGTTCCGGTTATTCCGGTTATATAGTCAATCAACTTGAAAAAGCACCCTTGTTTTTCAAGTTAGCTCGCATCTTGTGCGAGCTTTCGGCGCAGCCGAAGACTTATGTATACACGGTTTCCGCGACGCTCTTTGTCGCGCCTTCAAAAGTTGGCTTCTTCTGAAGTGGAATAAGTATAGTGTATTACCGCGTCTTTATGTTAATTTGTTGACGCATATAGGCCGGGCTGGTACAATAAGAATATTACACTATCGTAGACATAAAGCAATAAATCGCAGATCAGTGAGAGGTGAAGACTTATGAATTGTCCCAAGTGCGGCGCCGAAGTTGTTAACAGCGCTAATCGTTGTGGGGGGTGCGGGTTTGAGCTAAGCATCCAACCGGAGCAAGTGGCAGATGCGATTCAATCCGCACCCAAGTTTACACGCCGGCTTGTGGCCTACGTTGTCACCGGGCTGGTAGTTCTGGGGGTTATCGGGTTCACCAGCGCTATGCAGCTTGGCAACGACGAAACTTCTCATCAAGATTTGCTAAGCAGTGGCGAGCACTACCTGCACGAACTCGACTACGAGCAGGCCCTGGCTTTTTTCCTGCAAGTAATGAAACTTAATCCGACACACCCTATGGGCTACGATGGCGCGGCCCGGGCGCTCGTGGGGCTGGGGCGACATAGCGACGCCATCGACACTTTGCGGGATGGAATCGAGATGACCGGCGATGACGTATTGACATTGCTGATACGCGAGATCATCCAAACTGTGCGAGAGCAAGAGGACGCCGAGCGAGACCAGGAACAATCGGAGGCAGAGCCTGAACCGGAAGAGCCGGAAATAGAGCACGGCGCCACCTTCGAGACTGCGCCGGCTCCCCCGGGCTCTGGCGGCCCAGGAGGATTTTCGGTAACTCCTAACTTACCAGAGAACCAAAACCCAGACACATCCGGATTCTTTGATCTTTGGGTCACCCCCGGAATGTTGCAGGAGATTGCTATTGACGTCACCAACTTCGGCAACGAGCCAATCATCGTTGAGATAAGCCTGCTCACAGCGGGAACCAACATAAACGGGATTATTGACTACTCACCTAGCTCCGCGTCGCAACACGACAGCAGCATACCATTTAGGTTTGAAGATATAGCCAGCTTGCCCACCGGAGCGTCCGGCTTAACAATTCCGGCGCAGACCGTGGCCACTATACCGATAGCTGTCGACATCCCGTCCGGCGGCTTTGAAGGTATAACCCTGGGAGCGATCCACGTGCTTTTGGGAATCACCGAGCAAGAGCGGGCCCAGGCCGGAATGATAATAAACCGCTTTGCCAGCGTTGTCCCCGTAAGAATGCAGGTATACGGCACTCCCCCGGCGGAGCCCGACTTTTACCTGGGAGAAATTACAGCCGAGACTGTCAACTTCCGGGAGGCTATTGTGTCAAACATACATCACCTGGCCCCCAGATTGACAATGGGTGCGCTCACCAACGTCCGGATATACCCTGCCGGCGGCGACACCGCAATCTTCGCCCTGGAAAGTATGTCCACAGACTTTGCGCCAAATACAATTTTCCACGCGACCATTATGGATACGCCTGGTACCGGCATACAACCCGGGGACTACATTGCCAGAGTGACAATTGAGTACGGGGGCAAGGCGTGGGAGTTTCAACGAGCATTCACAGTGTAACATATCTGCCCTGTATCAGAGTTATATAATCACTGGCATAAAAACGATGAATACAACAACCCACAAAAGACCAGATTCATAATATGCAAATTCAAAGCGGGCTTGACAGATTGTGGGGAACGTTTTAATATGGTTGTATAGGAGAATTGTAAATGGAATATCGCTACAAAGTACAGAGAAGGCGCAGAGCACGTCGCGCGCGAGGATTTGTCACGCTCTTTAGCCTGTTAATTATAGCCGGATGTGTGTTTTTCGCGGTGCGCTTTTTGCAAGGGGAAGCGGCGCCCGCCCCAGCTCCTCAGATAAGCGAGAATTCAAACCCCAGTGTGGTCGAACCAGAGCATCCTGCGGCAGAAGAGCCGCCCGCCGCAAATCCCGTTTTGGATAGGATCGCAAACATCGCTGTCGACCTTAGCTGCCCATTTTACGAAGCGGCAGCCCCCATACTAGTCAACCGGGAAAACTTCATACCGGAAGGACATGACCCTGATCTAGTTTCAATCGGGGATGGGTTCTACCTAAACCGCAGGGCAGCAGCTGCTTGGCAGGCTATGCGCACCGCCGCCGCGGCTGACGGAATAAACCTGTGGGTTATCTCCGCCTACAGAAGCCACGAGCGGCAGACGTATAACTTTAACAACAGCGTACAAAACCATATCGCGGCCGGGCGAAGCCCCGAAGAAGCCCACGCAATGACAGCCGGGTATATAGCAGTACCCGGCACCAGCGAACACACGCTGGGCCTTGCAATTGACGTCAACCTTATTGACAACTCATTTGAAAACACAGCGGAGTTTGCGTGGCTGATAGAAAACGCCGCAGAATTCGGTTATATTTTCCGATACCCGAGGCACGCAACACAGATAACCGGAATCAATTTTGAGCCGTGGCACTTCAGGTATGTTGGGTCAAATCACGCCAGAATCATTACGGAGATGGGCATAGTTCTGGAGGAATACGTGGAGATGTTGGCGACCAAATAGGGACAGCTCAGAGCGACCATGCCAACTTTTTTGTATTTCCAGGGGAGCGCCATTGACAAATACAGCAAAATCCAGTATGCTGTATTGTACTACAATAGAATAAAGCGCACGATGAAGGGAATATGCTAGTTTACAACTCCATTCCAGAGAGCGGCCGGTTGCTGCGAGGCCGTATGGAGAAAACGCGCGTCTCACCCCGGAGTGCGAACATTACGAGTGGGCGTTCATGTGACGTCAACAAGAGTGGTACCGCGGGGGCTTGTAAGTCTTCGTCTCTTGAATTTTACAGGGGACGAAGGCTTTTTTGTCTCCCCAGAAAGGATGTAAGCCCATTGCGACATGCCGAAAAATACAAGCCGCTGTACTACGTGCCCCCCGAGAGCCACACCGACTGGATTAAGAGAGACCGTCTCGAGAAAGCGCCAGCCTGGTGCAGCGTCGACCTGCGGGACGGCAACCAGGCTCTTATCACGCCGATGAGCCTGGAAGAAAAGCTCGCCTACTACAAATTCCTGCTGGGGCTGGGGATAAAGGAGATCGAAGTGGGATTCCCCGCGGCCTCGGAGACCGAGTACGCGTTTTTGCGCACTTTAATCGATGATGGGCTGATCCCGGACGATGTGACTGTCCAGGTGCTCACCCAGTCGCGGTCGCACATCATCGAAAAAACCTTCGCGGCTGTCCGGGGGGCAAAGAGGGCGATCGTGCACCTGTACAACTCCACGTCGCACGCACAGCGGCAGCAAGTTTTTCAAAAATCGGAAGACGAGATTGTCGCTATCGCTGAGGAAGGAGCGCGGCTTTTTAATGAGTACGCCGCCAAAATACCGGAGACGCAGTTCACGTTCGAGTACTCCCCTGAGAGCTTTACAGGCACCGAACCAGAGTTCGCCCTGCGGATCTGCAACGCGGTGATTGATATTTGGGCCCCGCAAAATGGGCGCGGCGTGATTGTCAACCTGCCCGCCACTGTGGAGACCTCGATGCCTCATGTCTACGCCCAGCAAGTCGCATACATGTGCCGCAATCTGCGCCAGCGCGAGCACCTGGTGGTCTCTCTCCACCCCCACAACGACCGTGGGACCGGCATCGCGGCCGCCGAGCTTGGGCTGCTGGCCGGAGCCAACCGGGTGGAAGGTACACTCTTTGGCAACGGCGAACGCACCGGTAACGTCGACCTGGTAACGCTGGCGCTAAACTTATACACCCACGGGGTTGACCCGGGGCTTGATCTGACCGACATGCCGCGCATCGTGAAGACCTATGAAGAGGCGACCAACCTGCCTGTCGGGCCACGGCACCCATACGCTGGGCAGCTGGTCTTCGCCGCGTTTTCCGGCTCGCACCAGGACGCGATTGCCAAAGGGCTGCAGTTCCGAAAGGAGCACGACGAGTCCTATTGGACAGTGCCATATCTGCCACTAGACCCGCAGGACGTCAACCGGGAGTACGAGTCCGATGTAATTCGCATTAACAGCCAGTCGGGCAAGGGCGGGATTGCGTATATACTTGACCAGCATTTCGGATTCCATCTTCCCAAGGACTTCCAACAAGAGGTGGGGTACTTTATCAAGAATATATCCGACAAAGCACACAGGGAGCTTGGCCCACAGGATATACTGGATGCCTTTAAGCAGGGCTACATCAACATTGAGGCGCCCACCGCACTGATTGACGTCGACTGGAAACGCTCGGAAGGACAGACCGTCGCCGAGCTGTCGCTTAAAATCAAGGGTACAGGCCACCGGCTGACCGGGCGCGGCAACGGATCACTGGACGCTGTCAGCCAGGCCTTGCGTCAGGCAAACCCCGGCCTCGTGTTCAGGTTCGAGGACTATATCCAGCACGCGCTGGAGGTAGAGTCGGACTCCAGGGCCGCGGCCTACGTGAAGATTTCGGACAGCGGAGGCAAGCCGTTCTGGGGTGTCGGGGTGCACAACGACATAACCATAGCCTCGGTGCTGGCTCTTATCTCGGCGGTGAACCGGTTCACTATGTAGGGACGACCGCCCCGGTCGTCCGAGTGTTTAGCCGTACGTATGTTTTATAGCAAGGACGATCGGAGCGGTCGTCCCTACAGGAGGTGCAAGTTTGAAACCGATTAAATCTCTACCGCCGTAAAATAGCGCAGAACAAAAAAGCCCTCTAAAAAGCGGGCAAAAATCTAAGAATGGTCACTTAGGCAGGAACGGTGACGATATACCCTTGCCTCTGCATTAAGAAAATAGCCTGTTCCAACGTGACTTCACGCTTCATCGGCGGCATATCTGATTGTCGGTAAAGCTCCGCATTGTAAGGCTCGTTTTTCTTGA
>WRAV01000036.1 GCA_009780025.1 Oscillospiraceae bacterium
AAAAATCTGTTTGAGTTGTACTTGAAAGAGACTGAATTTAGGTTCAACAATCGGGGCAATGACTTGTATCAGATATTGCTGAAAATGTTCAGAGAAAATCCCCTGTGCTAGTCAAGCCCCTTGATAATTATATCATTATGCCAAGCCATGTCCACATGCTTGTCGCGATAAAAAGGGGAACGCCCTGGTGTGCGTCCCCTACGTTGGCAAAGTTGGTTAACGTACTTAAAACATTGACGTCAAAGCAGTTCGGCTTTCCCATCTGGCAACTCTCTTACCACAGCCACATAATCCGCAGCGAGGTCCAGTACCAGCACATATGGCAATACATAGGCCAAAATCCCGCAACATGGGCGCAAGATTGCTACCACACAAAGTAAATGCCGTTTAAGCTGACCCACTAGCTTTTTTCGTCAGTAATGGCTATAATGATAGACAAACACAGCATAGTGAGGAGCAAGCATATATGAGCCACGATCAAACCACGCCCCCCCCAGAGCAGGCAGAGTCCCTCTCCGAACAAACGCAAGTCCGCCGAGATAAGCTGGCCGCGCTGCAAGCCGCCGGTCAAGACCCATTTGAGCAGACTGTCTTCGAGCAGACCGCACATACAGCCGAAATCGTCACTGACTTCGAGCGGTTGGAAGGGCAGAGCGCCGCAATCGCCGGGCGAATCATGGCCAAGCGCGACATGGGCAAGGCCAGCTTCTACGACCTTGCCGACCAGACCGGGCGGCTCCAGGTCTACCTGCGTGCGGACGATTTGAGCCCCGAAGTATACGAAGCCGTCAAAAAATGGGACATCGGCGACATTGCCGGGTTTAAAGGCGAAGTCTTCCGCACCCGGCGTGGCGAGGTCTCGCTCAAGGCCGGCAGCGCCACCCTGCTTGCCAAAGCGTTGCTCCCACTGCCCGAAAAATTCCACGGGTTGCGCGATACCGACCTGCGCTACCGCCAGCGCTATGTCGACCTGATCGTCAACGCCGAGGTGCGCGAGACCTTTGTAAAGCGCACTGCCATCATCAAGGAGATACGCGCTTTCCTGGACGGGCGGCGGTTCTTGGAGGTCGAGACCCCGGTGCTGCACACCTCGGTCGGCGGCGCGGCAGCGCGTCCTTTCCTCACCCACCAAAACGCGCTTGATCTCGACATGAACCTGCGCATCGCCCTCGAGCTACATCTCAAGCGGCTGATTGTCGGCGGCTTCGAGCGCGTCTACGAGATTGGCCGGGTTTTCCGCAACGAGGGCATCTCCACCCGGCACAACCCCGAGTTCACAATGATTGAGCTCTACCAGGCCTACACCGACATGCAGGGAATGATGGAGCTGACCGAGAGCCTAATCCGCACGGTGGCCCAGAAAGTCTGCGGCACCGGCAAGCTGACCTTTGAGGGCGTCGAGCTCGACCTGGACGTACCCTTCGCACGGGTCTCTATGGTGCAGGCTGTCCACGAGCACGCCGGGGTAGACTTTGCCCAGGTCGCAACCCTAGAGCAGGCCCAGGCGCTGGCAAAAGAACACAGCATAGCGGTTCTGCCCCGTCACGGCAAAGGAGATATTCTCAACCTCTTCTTCGAGCGGTACGCCGAGGACAAGCTTGTGCAACCCACCTTCCTCTATGGCCACCCGGTCGAGATTTCGCCGCTTGCCAAAAAGGACAAGCAAAACCCCGGGTACACCGAGCGGTTCGAGCTGTTCATTCTGGGCCGGGAATACGCCAACGCCTTCAGCGAACTCAACGACCCCATCGACCAGCGGGAGCGCTTTGCAAACCAAGTGGCGCTCAAAGCCGCCGGCGACCAAGAGGCCAACGACATGGACGAGGACTTCCTGAACGCGTTGGAGTACGGAATGCCGCCCACCGGCGGAATGGGCCTAGGCGTGGACCGTCTGGTTATGCTGCTTACCGGCTCACCGTCAATCCGCGACGTCATCTTCTTCCCAACTATGAAGCCGCAGTAGGGGAGGCCGGCTCGTTTTCTCCGGCCCTTAATACAGCAGGTGGTCTGCCTGAATAAAAGCCATGAACGCGGGCGGCCAATGGCCTCCCCTACATAAAAAACCTGATTGTATCGCAGGGGGGCGCATTGTACACCTGCAAAATCGTACCTTTCTCTACGCTCGAGCGGTCGGTCTGCCATTCTTGGTAGCCCGACCGCTATTTTTTCGTTCGCAAACATGCAAAAGCTCTTGACAAACGCTTTTCTATGTTTTATTATAGCATCAGATATTATTGACAATAAAATTATATTGCAACTTATTATCAATAACTCTTAGATAGTGTGTGTAACTTCAAAAATAAAAGGAGAATGATTTATGTTGAGTAAAAAGCTGCTAAAAGCCCTGAACGAGCAGATAAATGCCGAATACTATTCCGCATACTTGTACCTTGCAATGTCGGCCAGCGCCGACCAAATGGGCTTGAAAGGCACCGCCAAATGGCTCTTTTGCCAAGCGCAGGAAGAAGTGGCCCACGGGACAAACATCTACCAATATGTTTTGGAGCGCGGCGCGGCGCCACGCCTGCCTTCGCAGCTATTGAGTTGCCGCCCGTCTCTTACTCGAACATAAACGAAATATTCGAAAAAACCCTCGAACATGAACAAAAGGTCACAAACCTTATCAATGCGATTGCGACAATTGCCATGCAGGAATCGGACCATGCCTGCTATCAGTTTATGATGTGGTACGTAAACGAGCAAGTTGAGGAAGAGGCCAGCGCGTCGGATATCGTAGATAAGCTAAGGCTGATCGGCAGTGATACAAGCACACTGCTGTCTCTCGATAACGAGCTGGGCACAAGAGTTTTCACAAACCCATTCCCGGCCCAGGCAGGCTGAGCATTGCTCTAAGCGGTATTATCACTGCCCAAAAACAGAGGACAAAGGCCACGGCAGGCTTCTGTCCTCTGCTTTTCTTCTCTCTGCCTATATCTCAATGTGGCCAGACAACGTACACGTAGGTCACCCCGGCGCGGTTGAATGCGTGGTAAGTCGTACCGGTAACAGTCCCCGTCTCATGCTGCATGGCCCTAAAACCGGTGGCTGTGGCCTCCAGACCTCTGGTCTGACCGGAAAGGCTCAAAAAACCTGACATTGTGGTCGTAAAGTTCCCGTTTGAGCCAATGGAGCTGACCGGCTGACCGGAGGCAAACACAAACCCAAATCGCGGTCTAAACCCCAGCACAATCGTTTGGAATGCCTGTCCATCCCCCGTAAACGTTCCCATGACCGGCACGCCCGGACCGGTGTCCAATGCCTGCCTTTCTTCCAGAGTAAGGTGCATCTGCCGGTCGGCCAAATGTGTATCCAGCCGTGGGTCCGGCCCTCCGCCCTCACCACCGCCACCCTGCTGCAGGGCGGCAATCGCGCTGTCTAAAATCTCGTTGTCGGCTACAAAGTCCTCCCGGGTGGGTATGTCAGACCCGCGCCACCTGTTAAGACCCAGGTTCGCGGTTTGTTCGCTGCTTGGCATAATATTTGCCTCCTTTGTTGGTGTTGATTTGTATGGTCTGGGGTTTGTGTCCCCCTGCTATGTTTATCGTAGCACCCGTCGCTGTAGCGGCGATTTTCAATCGTCCTCGGCTTACCGTAAACTTGTTGTTGTATGGTCTGGGTTCCGTCCCCGACCGTGTTTGGTGTAGGGGTCGCACCCCTGTGCGTCCCGCCGTCTACACAAACCTGTCGTTGTAGGGGCGGAGTTGTCCCGCCCGCCTCTCCCCACGAACCTAACGCTGTAGGGGCGGGATTCTCCCGCCCGCGTACCCCGGCTGGGCTTTGCTGGGAAGGCCAAGGTCAAGTTCTTAATCTTAATCAGCCTGCGGGCTGGGATTATTGTACCGCTCCTGCCGCGGAGGCACTTACTTTTCTTGTCTCGCCAAGAAAAGTAAGCAAAAGAAGGCGACTGGGGGGAGGACCGGCAGTCAGGTTCATGGGCGATACCACTCCGAATCTGACAGTATTTGTCAACACCCGCGCAGTCAGCAGCAAATCCCTCACCGCGAGAATTCCTTACTCTAAACCCAGGCTCGCATAGCGGCTGGGTAAGTTTGATGTCGGCCATCGGCATAAACTCAACCTGCCGGTTCAAAGCCTGCTCCGTGATCGCCGGTCGTTTGGTGACCGCATAAACATAAGGTTTTGCCTGGTATTGACAGTGCATAACAGATACGAAGCGGCAACCCGGGCAAAAATTCGACCAGCGAGGCCGGATGTTATGCGGGGGGGCTTGGGGGGCGCCACGGGGGGAAGCCCCCCGCACCCCCCAAGTCGCTTTTTGCTTACTTTTTGGCGATGCAAAAAGTAAGTGCCCCCGCGGCATGAGCGGTACAATATGCCCAGCCCGAAGGCTGATTAAAATTTGCTCTTGAACTTGACCTGAGCCCCCGGAACTTCAGCACCAATCGCGGAACGTCACTGGAAATCAGCGGGACGCGCAGGGGCGCGGCCCCTACAACAGTTGTGTGTGGAGTTAGGCGGGTCGCCCGGGTGTGTGTCCCCTACAGCGGCTGTGCGTGGAGCCGGCCAGGATGATGCCCACCGCGCACAAGCGCCACCTCCGTCCAACTCCGCCCCTGAGCATCCCGCTCATCCCAAGACTTTGTGTCGGCGTCCCATTCATCCCAAGTAGGCCCCATAGCAAATGCCGGCAGGTGAGCCGGCAGCACCCGCAAGGCTAGCTCCCAGCACTGGTCGGCGGTCATGCCGGGGACAATACCACCGGCGGAGACAAGTAGCCCGTCTGGTGTCTCCTTGATGCGCGGATCAAGCAGCCCGCAGCCGGCCAGCGCCTCTTCGGTGCCGGCTAGCGTTGACGGGAACGGCCCGATCAGCCGGCGCAGAATGAGCTCTCTGCGAGCCCACTCGCCCACGCTCGCGCGGTTTGGCAGGCCGACTGCCGCCTCGTGTAAATCCAGCGCCCAGCCAGTGGCTAGCTCCGGGTGAGCGACACTCTCCAGCTCGCCCACCTCATCTTCTATCATCTCGAAGCCGACGCCGTAGGCCGCAAGTTCCGCGTCAATCAGGCCACCACGGCCCAGGGCATACAGTCCCAGTGAGCGCAACATATCTTGCAAACTCGCAAGGCTGTTCATCGCGCGCTCACCTCCGACATACCCAGCACACCCTGGGCCACTTCCAATTCTCCGGCCACCAACAGTTGCCCCTCCTGGGCTGGAATATCTGCTGCCGGAGCCACCAACCTTATGTTCTCCACTCCCGCCACCACGATAAGAGCGCTCTGCAGCCGTGCAATGGTAAGTCCCTCTCCGACCTGCCGCGCTGCCATAATTCGGCTAATGGCGGCCCGACAGTCCTCGAGTACCCAGGCGTGCTCGTGCTCCCTCTGCACACGGACTACGCAAGCAAGGTTTACCGGTTGCTGTTGCGCTGCACGTACCTGGACGCTGGTACCAATCTCCCTGGCCTGGGCGAATATGCTGCCCAGGTTCTCGGCCAGCACCTCCGGGTCGAACCCTGGCAGCGCCGCAATGTAAACATCCACACTGCCCACCCCACGCGCCATGGGCAACACCTGAACCGACCTCACCCCAGGATAGCTGAGCGCCCCATGGCGGTAAAATGCCAGGTTGAACGCGCACGGCGGGTCGGCCATATGTTCGAGCAGCCGGGCGCGCAGACCCTCGTCGTCCTCCTGCTCGGTGCCGCCGACAAATGCCATTGGGTTGCTGACCGCCGAAACTCCTGGCAACGGGCTGATAATCGCGCCGACAGCAAAAGCTGCCATGTTCCCGCTGGTCCCCGACTCTACCGCCACCGCCGAAACGCTGACCTCGCTCTCACCCTGGGCCAGCGTCTCGGACATGGTAGTAGCAAAGCGCAGCCCGCCAGGTCCCGCACAAAGCGTCCCCGCCGGAATCGGAATATCCACCGCCGCCGGGGTGGCACGAGTAAAGCGCAGCTCACCCCCGGCAGGCAACGCTGGTCGACGTCCAAACCCGCGAACCTGAGCCAGCATATCTAGCGCCATTCCGGCCGCTGTCTGGGGGAATGCGTCCCGCCCTGCCCGCTCCACGGCCTGCGAGAGCTTCTCCAACTGCGCGGCCAGAACGCTTAGCCGCAGCCCCAAATCCGAGGCGTCCCGGGGAGCAAAACCGCTCTTTTCGCGGTAAGCCGCCGCCATTGCCCGCCTAAACTCCACCCCGCTTGTAACTGTCATCTGTCTCATATCGCCACCTCCAGCGGAAATCTCTCACCCCCCAGGCTGACTTGCAGGGAAATTGCCAGTGCCTCAGACTTCCCTCTTATCGGCCTTGTCCGGGCCGAGCACACCTTTGCGCCTTCGGGCAACAGCGCTTCCTGCGCGTAGTGGAGCGCCAGCCGGTCGCGCTCGGGCCCGGCAAGGGCGGGGGACAGTTTGTGCAGACGGCTGCCCAGGCCGGGGTCTGGGGCAAAGCTGCCCGCACGCACGCTGAGCCGAATAAGCAGCCGCTGAGCCGCCGCCCGAGCCCCGGTAATCGTAACCGGATGTCCGTCCTGGCCGGCGGCGTGATCCATGTTTTCCAGCAATGTGTCCATGTTGTTTTCTCCTTTCACCGTTGTATAAGAACCTGTGTTCATAAGTGAGCAGTGCTGACATGGGGCGAAAAAAGTCCGTGCCGGGGTGGCGCTGTGAACTATGAACACAGGTTCTAATATGCGGCCTGGGCACCACCCCTTAGCTATGGGTTTGTGGAGCGTTCCGGGCCGCCCTGGTGTGCAGCCCCTACACCCATTATCGCGAGATAACCCTGCCATCCCGGGTAATCGTTGCGCCGTTGAGGTCAATTTCCCCGTTGCTACGCAGGGTGATACTCGCCCCGCCGCTGGAGGTCAGTCGCAGCTCTCCCGGAGCCAGCCCAGCCGTGGTGCTCAGTACGCCAAGGCAGGTGTCGTTGCCCTCAACCGGCATCAGCAGCACGCTGTCGCCCACCGCAGGCAGGTAAGATATTCCACGTGGAGCAAAGACCAGCCCCGGGGTTATTCGGCTGGCACCCACTACCCCAAAACCACCGCCGCCCGAGTGGGTCACTTGGCCGATTGTGCCGCCCTCGTGCTGGGTGGGCCGGTCATATATTATTCGCATATTTGTGTGTCTCCTTACGCTGTAGGGGCGGGATTTTCCCGCCCGTGGTTTACCATGCTTTGCCCCAACCTGGCGCTGTAGGATCGTGCTTCCATGTCAGACTGCCTGGGTTTAGTGTGAGCCTGTCGTTGTAGGGGCCGCACCCCTGTGCGGCCCGCTAATTTCCAGCGATATTCCGTCGTTGTGTAGAGAGCGCCCAGTGGGCGTTTCTTGACTTACGCTGAGATCAAGGGCTAAAATTTAAGTTCGCCTGCGGGCTGGGACTATTGTACCGCTCGTGCCGCGGAGGCGCTTACTTTTCTTGTCTCGCCAAGAAAAGTAAGCAAAAGAAGGCGACTGGGGGAGGACCGGGTCTGACTACGCACAAAGGGCGTGCTCCGCAGACAACTCCCAACTGCCACGCCAAAGGCATGTGGCAGTGGCAAAGACCGCCTCATCCCCCCTCTGGTAGGTCAAGGGCAGGTGGGTGAGTGCGGTAGGTTCGCGGACTGGTAACGCAGCTCCGCAGCGACCGTTGCTGTCAGCAACGGCGCAATCAACATCGAACACCTCACCGCAAGAACTCCTTACTCTAAACCCGGGCTCGCATAGCGGCTGGGTAAGTTCGATGTCGGCCCAACGGCCTGGATTCAACCTGCCGGCTCAAGGCCTGCTCCGTTATTGACGGGCTTAGTGTAACACCATAAACATAAGGTTTTGCCCGGTATTGTCAGTGCATTTCAAATACGAAGAGGCTACCCGGGCAAAAATTCGACCAACGTAGCCGGGTGTTATGCGGGTGGGGCTTACGCGGTCTTTGCGACTACTGCATGCCTTTGGCGCAGTAGTTGGGGGAGCCACGGGGGGAAGCCCCCTGCGGCACGAGCGGTACCAAAATCCCAGCCCAAAGGCTGAGTTAAGATTTGGTCTTGAACTTGAACTGGGCCTTGACCTTAAAGACCAAACCCTCAGCACAACCCACAGGACGATTGCCATCGCCCCCTACAACGACAAGGCCCAACAGCGAATATGGAACCCAGACCCTACAACGAGCGCGTGCGGAATTAGGCAGAGCGATGTGGGCGTCGTACCCCTACACCCCACACAGCCCCTAATCATAAACCGAATTCACCAACGCCAACTGCGTCCTAGCCCCACCTGCGTCAAGCGTAAAAACACTCTCATCCACCAGCAGGTTTGCCATAAAAAAAGCCGGATTATCAACAACCGCTCCGCTACCCGGCCGCAGCTCGTGAAACCCGGGCAACTCAACAACCACCCGCTCCATCTCCCGCATACTGCGCCGAATTCGGCTGGTCGCGTCCCACTGTGGAATGCTCACAAACTCACCGGACGGCACCATAAACCGCTCGCGCACAATCCCGCGCGGGGGCGCATCGTGGTTCTGAACAAATGTCGAGTACTCGCCGTCCTCACCCCGGATAAACATCCGGCTGATGGGACGGTAATGGCTTATTGTCTGCTCCAGCCGGGAGAATGGCCGCCGCTCATCACCGATAACCTCGCTTGCCCCCGGGTCAGCCTGAGATACAATTACCATGTCACCCACCACAAACGGCAACCGGCCATACGTCCGCCTGGTGAAGGCACAAAATGCCGCCCAGAGCGTCTGCCCTGCCCGCACCGTAAACTCTGGCAGGGTGCGCGGGCTTGCCAGCAGCAGAAATCCGTGGGGTGCGCACAGCCACTCGAACAAACCGTGGGTGGTTATGTTCTCGTAGACATGTGGGGCGGCTTGGTTGTCCAACAGCAAGCCGCCTTTGCTGCGCGCCTCCAGGGTGAGCAGCGTCCCATCCTGGGATATACTCAGCCGCTGAGCATCGATTTTCCCCTCAAAGACGACAGCCTGGCCCCTAAATAGGCGCACACCTACAAGCTCCCGGAGCCGCTCACTCACGGGAAACCGCCCGGTAAACCCGTCAGCCGGGCTCTCAAGCGAGCGCCGCAGCCGGATAAACGACGGCGTAAGTTCGCTCGCCACCCCGGAGGTATCGCTCACCACCGCGCGGAACTCATCCAACGCACTCACCTCCCCGCCTCGACAAATCGCATGGTGTATGGGGTCACCCGTCCATCCCCGCGCGCCGCAAAACTGTGCTCGACCAGCAGGCAGAGCATAGGCTCCATCCCCGGCAACACGAGCACTCTCGGCGTGGTACCGACCACCCTTCGCTCAAATTCGGCGATCAGGGCAGCACTCTCGGCGGCGCTGGCACAGACAAAGTCCCCTGTGCAGCGCACCTGTCTGTGCCCCTTATAAAGCGGCTGTACAACCTCCCCGTGCCCCGGGCAGAAGAAGACCGCGTTGCGTCCCGCCCGCTCAATCACAATGCTTGCCGGGTTGTGCGGGAAGAAGAAGTCGCCAAACTGCATCTTATCCATCTCACCGCTCCTCCCGCTCTAGGTTTTGGCTGCCAAAGCGCTCTTCCACCTCGGCTGTCCGGATCAGAAGCTCGGCTGTCTCCAGTAAATCTGGGGGAGCAGGGGAGAGAGAGTAACCATCGCCCTCCCACCGAACCTCTTCGGCATGTGACGCATTTGTATGGGAAGATGCCCACATCATCCCGCCGGCTGCGCCGCTCGCCGATAAAATCTCCGGCGTATCCCACTCAAACACATTGCCGGCAGCCCGGTTCTGCACTTGCGCCATCTGCGGTAGCTCAGCCTGAGCCCATCCGCCAACCAGACGCCCATACACCCGCCGGTTGCGCTCAATGGCCGCGTGTATCCCGGTCACTGTGCCACCTCCTCGGTTTTCGAC
Organism: Oscillospiraceae bacterium; assembly: GCA_009780025.1. GTDB lineage: Bacteria > Bacillota > Clostridia > Oscillospirales > Ruminococcaceae > WRAV01. The sequence continues at coordinate 9,846 of WRAV01000036.1, forward strand.
CTACTCTCCAGCTCCTCGCATAAAACGGCGATCTCGCTTAGGCTATAGCGCTCCAACACGCCCTCGGGGCTTGCCGGGCGCTCATCGCCCAGGGCGGCCCAGACCACGCAGGCGTTGCCGGCAAGTGCAAGGGCAGCCTCCACCCCCAACCCGCACCGCAGCAACACCGGCAGCAGGGTAGGGGATCGGCGAAGCACCTCCAGCTCCTGCTTAGCGTTCAACAGGGAAAGCTTAGCCCTACTCACGCGAGCACCATCCGCTTGGTTGCCACCAGGCTCATGCTCTCGAGCACTGTGCCGCCCAGCCCAGCGCTCTCATCAATTCCCGACCACTCGCAGCCCGAGTAGATCACCCGCTGACCCGGCTTCGCGATCACCAGCGTAAACCCGTTCAACTCGTGAAAGTCGACCCCGTCGCCCAGTGCTTCGTCGAGCAGCTGCACCCGGGCAAGCTCTATCTGATATGTAAGCCTCCCGCTCGCGACGCCCACCGGCTCCCGGCTGCCAAAGGCCTCGACCGCACGGCTCTCCCGCAGAGCCCGGGCCCGGTAGCTCTGGGCAACAGCTAATTTGCGCCCATTCACCTCGATGCTTATCTCACCGCTGGTAGTAAATTCAATCATGCCGCACCTCCTAAACTCTGATATGCGCGGTCAAGTGTATCTGGCTGAGTAGGTGGGCCACCCCAAAGCTTATCTCAACCAACGCGACGCTCGGGTCGCCGGGCTTTGGCCGCACCCGTGGCGGCGCAAATGAGGCGATTATTCCCGAGTCCTGTTTGCCACGAAGTTCGACCGCCACAAGGTCACGCACCCCCTCGAGGCTGACTTTCCCCGAACCGCCCAGCTTGCCGCGCAGCGCACCGCGCACGCCCCCCAGCACATCGTCGATAATCAGCACGGTGCCCAGCCCCCGCAGCGAGCCCTCTCCGCCCTCCGGCTGGGTGTGCGTTGTCACCCCACGGATAAGCTCGGCCCCAGCGCCTACCTGCTCAAACACGCAGACTCCAGCCCTAATCAGCCGCTGAATGTCGTCCTCAGGCAGGGCCTGCGCAACCCGCAGGCCCTCGAACCTCAGCCCATTGAAGCTCATTACTGGGCTGGTCGCGCCGAGCACCGCCGCCGCCAAAGCACAGGCCGCATAGATGGCCTGGGGCCCGCTATCCGAATCTGCGTCCCCTGCAATCTCGAGAACCGGGCAGCAGAGCACAACCCGCCCGCTGTTCACCACCTCCGCCGCGCTAATGGCCTCGTCCGGCTCACCCAACCCCGCAAACGCAATACACTCCCGCCCCTCTTCACTTAAACGCTGCGCCTGGTCACGCAGTGCGGCAAGCTCTTCGGTACCGGTAAATCCGCTCACAATTGCGCGCACATCTGCTTGGCCGGCTGCCAAAAACGCCTCACTTACCCCCGGCGCAGTAACCACAATCACCCTGCCCGCACCCTCAAAAAGCAGACGGGCACAGTCAAGAACCAGACGGCTATCGCCCAAGACGTCCCGAGCTTCCTGGTAACTGTCAAGCTTGTAAACGTTGTGCTGCTCACCCGGCAGCAAAAGCGCCACACCCCACCGCCCGCTCGCACCGCCACACCCCGAAATCTCCACCCGCGAGTAAACGCCGGGCCGTTGGTTGCTAATCATATTTATCACCCCTGTAGTGTTGATTTTTGTTTACCCAGCTAAAACCACCCCATCCGCTATGCAAGCCCGGGCTTAGAACAAGGAATTCTCGCGGTGAGGTGTTAGCTGTTGACTGTGCCACCATTGACAATGCGGGAGCTCGCAAGAATAACGCACTGACAAGCTTTCTGGTTTTTGCTCACCTGTCCGTATAGTGGGGGTCTGAGGCGGTCTTTGCCACTGCCACATGCCCCTTTGGCGTGGCAGTTGGGAGTTGTCTGCGGAGCACGTCCTTTGTGCGTAGTCAGACCCGGTCCTCCCCCAGTCGCCTTTCTTTTGCCTACTTCTTCTTTGGCGAAACTAAAGAAAAGTAAGTGCCTCCGCGGCACGAGCGGTACAATAGACCCAGCCCGAAAGCTGATTAAGATTACGTCCTTGACCTGGAACTTGACCTTAAAAAACCTTACCCTTCAGCACAGCCCGCGGGATGATTGCCATCGTACCATACAACGACGGGAAATCCCGTTAAGCCACCTAAGCGGTCTGGGATGGAACCCCAATCATACAACGCCGAGCCGAGTTCGTGGGGAGAGGCGGGCCGCACAGGGGTGCGGCCCCTACGCAAGGTCCATAAAAAACTCAAACCTCAACCGTCTCCGCCTTGAGCACAAAACCATTAACACCAGCCACGCTATCCCGCCCGGAATCCGCCCGCACCCGTCCAACAAGCAGCACACGCACACTCTTCCGATACGACCCTGCCATGTCATCCCAGTCAGTCCGCTCACTCCAAACCCGGCTCAGGCCAAGTCCACCGCCCTCCCGGAGCATAACCGCACAAAACGCCTCGTAGAGCTCATCCAGACAGGTACCGCCACCCCCCGGTGCAAAGAAGTCAAAGCGCAGGGTAACCGCCGCGTTTTCTCCCGCTCCGCCTGTCGCAAAACCGCCCAAACCGGCCGGCGTCAGCTCCAGCGAATCGATGCTAATAAACGCTGCCGGCCCCACCAGCGGCAATGCGCTCCCATGCGGAAACGCCGCCAAAACCTCTACCTGCGAAAGCCCCGGCCCCAGCGCAATCATCCGGCCCAGCGCCGCTTTAAGCCCGCTCAAATCCATTACCGCTCACCGCCTTTGTTGGCAGTTGACAGAACGCGCTGGTGTGCGTTGTTTTCCCGGCCCTGCTGCTCGAGCATAGCCCAGATATAGAGCGGCTCACCTGCAAACTCGACCGTCTCCACCTGCAGCACCCGGTAATTTTGCCCCTGCCAGCGCAGCCTGTCCTCAACGCGCAGGGTATCTGCAACCTCGCCCGGAGCCGCGAACATCGCCGCCCGTCGGCGCCTGTCTATCCCCCAAGGGCCCTCCCGCAAGGGCTGTAGGCTGCGGTCCCTCACCGGCTGCACACTGCATAGAAAGCCAGCTGGCTCACCGCGACTGATCAGGCTGGCCGGTGCGCCTACACGCTCAATTGCCCTTGCAACCCGCTGCGCAGACCCGCTATCAAACAGCGCCCAGCTACCACGCCCAAAAACATGTGGTAGCGGCAAATATCGCCTCACTGCACGCCCTCCCGTTCGGGCTCCGGAGTACCAATCACCACAGCGGGCAGAGCCAGCAAATCCGCCACCCCCGCCAGAAAGTGCTCGCGTATGCCGCTCCCTCGCGGGGCAGCGCCGCCACCCTCCCGCAGGGTTATCTCACCCACCCGAACCTCCTGGGTCCCGGCAGTATCGCCGCCCAGCTCCAGCCAGTCACCATACGCAAGCGCCGCCGCCGCAAGGGTAAGCCTGTCCATATTCTCCGTCACCGAAACCCCGCCCCGCAGCCGGCCCACAAGATGCTGTCCCGCGGCATCGCAGAGCGCCCTAAGGCTACCCGCGCCCGCCACTGAGGTTCCGCTCATACTTAAAAAGTGCATAAATATTCTGTCGCTGTCTAGCATGTTGTCACCTCCTGCAACTGTCGCGCCCTTTTGTAGGGGCAGAGATAGAACCCCGCCCTACACCCGCCAAGACTAGTTGAGCTCCATCACCTTAACCGCCTCCGGGAACAGCTTACTAAACCCGCTGATCGAAGTCAGCGACGCCCGCTCAAGCTGAGTGTCAATCAGCTTGTCGTACTCCACCTGCACCCCGGGGCCGGCCGTAACCATCTCCAGCGCAAAGCGGCTGTCCAGCGCAATAATTTTGTCATCCGGCGCAGCCGAAGTCTTAATCAGCTTTGCCCCCAGCGGCGTAGCAACCCCGCCGCCTTTTTGGAACCCAAGCCCCGCCAGCGGGTCACGCAGCTCGGGAATATTAAGTACTCGCGCCGCGGTAGCGGGGGAGGCCAGCATAACATTCATCTCAAAGTCCTCAAACAGGCTCCAAAGCTCAAGTAGGTCGGAATAGGAAAGCGTGCTCCCTGCCTGAGTAATTGTCTGGGCCGCATTTGGACCCGCACCCACTAGTACGTCGATAGCATCCCTGAGCTGCGCCTTCGAGATAAACACCCCAATCTGCCGCAACGCCACGGTAAAGACATCCAACCGCTGGAACTTAATCGCCTCGTAGCTGGCCCGCAGCAGCCTCCCGCGCTTTTTCAGGGTCACCAGGTTCTCATTGAGGGTGATGTTCGTAACCGGAATCTCCTCACCCTCGCCGATCGTGTCATTTACCATCGCACCGCCCGGGTCGAGTATGTCTGTTGTGATGGAGCGGTAATCCAGACTGTTTATCTCGGTGCGCGCGCTTATAATCTGCTCTATCACAGTCTCGCTCTTTGACCCCTGCTCAACCGCCCGCGCAACATATTCGGGGAAGAGCGCCGCCGAATCCGATGTCGCGAAAAACTTAGCTATGTTAGAGCTGCCCTTGCCGCTCACCTTAATTCCAAACCGCTTTAGCTGCCGCTGGAACGCATCCAGCCCCGCAAGCTCGCTGCCCGCGTACCGCTCGGTGGGGTCAAGCTTTTCCAGCGCCGCCACAAAACCGCCCTCGTTCTTGTACATACTCTTGTCCACCCTGATGTTTTCGTAATGCATAGTTTACCTCCTAATAGTTGTTAGAAATTAGTAGCCGTTCCCGCCAAAGACGTCAAAGTCCGCGGGCAACGCGGTCTTTGCGACTTTAGTTACACAGTTCGCCCCTACGGCGCAATCCGTTTTTTGTAGGGGCGAACTGTGTTCACCTGCCCTACTGTACGCTTTCTAAATAGAATACGGATTCTCCTGCTCACCCTCACTGCCACTTTCAGCACTCGCAAGCTGCACCCCCGGCGGGAACACCTTCCCAGCAGCCTTTCGCAAGCAAACACGCAGTTCACCCAGCTGTTCGATATCCAGCTTCCCAGCAAGCTCCTCGCAGAGCCCCGGCCGCAGCTCAGGCAGCGCCAGCCCGCAGAGCTTTACGACCTCACCGCGCAGCCCGGCTATGTATGCTTCTCCGGCCATCGCCTTCTGCGCAAGCTGATAATACTCCGCCCTCAGCGCCGCCAGCTCCGGACCACCCAGCCGCAAAAACTCCCCGCTCTCAAACAACTTTTCTAATCTAGGCCCCTCGTCTTCAGGCTGAACTCTCTGCCCGGTCCCAAAACCATCGGCTGCACTTAGCCGCTTGTCCACACCGCCCTGCCCCTTGGCACGCTTGGTCACTCCGGCACCTTTCTGTGCCGGCACAGCCACAAAACTCCACTCGTAGGCGTCCACAGGGTTTTCCAGCAGGTGGTGGCAGAGCAGCCCGTCGTACCGCGCACCCTTTATGTGCTCGCAGGGCGCCGACCTCATATCCGCCTCGCAGATCGAGCAAACAGTCTTCTCCACCCGGCAGCCCACGCTGACCTCTTTCTTTATTCCGCCGTCGATCTCAAAGATTAGCTCCTCGTTCTTGGGGCTGCGCAGCATGTATGCCCAAGCCCGCAGCGCGCAGTATGGCTCACCCAGCGAGTTTAAGCGCCCATTCTCTTCCAACCCGGTCTCGAAAATCCGCCCGCTCTGGTTGCTTGCCTTGGCACTGTGGTCGAAAACACCTGTCCGCCCCACAAACAACTCTCGCAGCCCCTCCAACGAGCCTTTGGTGAACCGCTCGTAGTCCCGGTCAACTTCGTTGTCGCACAAAATCAGCGAGAACACAAACACCTCGTCCCGCCTAAGTGCCCGCCGCGTATACCGGTTAATCGCCTCTAACTGTCCGTCGGTTATCGCTTCTGACTGGTAGGTCTTTTCGATTACGCTGTTAATATTCCACCACTCCTTCCCGATGTAGGGGTTGCGCCCCTGCGCAACCCGCAAATTTAATGCAGCGTTTTGTGTAGTAGCCGGGTCGCGCAGGGGCGCGGCCCCTACCGGATTCGTTGCTGGTGTGGGCATCATCACTTACTCCTACACCTCCGCCTGCCTCTCCAGCACCGCCGCTCGCGCGTGTGTCAGCCTAATCCCCGCGCTCTCAACCTCATCCTGCAAGTTAATATCGTTCCACACCGGCATCGAGGTTGCACTGTGTCCCTGCAAACGCAGGTAGGTATCGCAGATGCGGGTAAGCACCGGGTCAAGCAACCGCCGGTAGCTCTCCAGCTCACTGGTCAGAATATCGGCCTGTTGGGCACTCATCCGCTCGGTGGTAGACCAGCTCAGCCCCAGCATAAACGGCGGAATCCCCAGTTTGGCCACAATCTGTTCGAGCATTTGCCGTACCGGTACCTCAGACGAAATCATCCTATTATCCGCGCCTATCACCTTTATGTCCACGTCACCCACCGCCACAAAATCTCGTACCGGGCCACCGTTTCTCACCGGCTCCATAGCCGCGCTCCATTCCCGCGAAATACCCTTGGCGATCTCACCCGCCTGGGCTTTATCCACTCGGTCGGCCCCCGGCTTGTAGGTCACAGCATAGCGCAGGTTTCCAACTCGCTCAAAGTTTTGTCCGACACTCGCAAAAATTTTCATTAAAATCTCACTCACAAACGGCAGCGAACGTAGCAGTGGCTGCCCACGCATCTCCCCGGCAGCCGGGCTGAGCGGGGTAAATAGCACCAGCTGCGGATACCGCACCGGCGTAAGATTCATCCTCTCCATAGTGCAGAGCTCGGCCTCGAGCGGCCCCGCCTCCCGCCGGATATGTACATCCCGCAGCCGGGCGTTGTAGAGCGCGTATACGTCATCCCAATCAGCGGTGGGCACAATCTCACCTACCGCGTTGCCGTAACAGAGCAGGCTGTGCAGGTAAACGCCGACAAACTGGTGCAGCCCCTGCGAGGCCGGCCCTACCCGCACATTTTGCACAAACCGGTCAAGCTTTTCCTGCAGCCCCGGGTCAGAGCAGCTCACGCTAAAGCTCCCGGTCAACCGCACAATCTTATCCAGCGCCGCGTCAATTATAGGAATCCCTTCCCGCATGGCGTCCAGCAACCCAACATCCGGTGGTGAGAGCGGGGTATAGTTCATCCACCCCCCAAGCGGGTGGCCATCATGGCGCTGTGTCTGCACCGCCAGCGCCCGGCGGGCTTCCCCGCGCGAAAATATATCTCGTAGTCCCAAGTTATCACTCCCTTTTGCATCGTAGAGGCCGCCCTTTGTCGGCCCTGCCTTTTTGTGTTGGATATACAGTTATCAAACGGGTGTGATAAGCTACGCCCCTACCTCTCCACACTCCCCACCCAAAACCCACTCGTCTTCGCCCCGCCACCCCCAAAAACCTCCAGCGCAAAATACCGTATATCATCCATAGCGTGATCATCCTTCTTAATAGGCGCATCGCCCCCCGCCTTCTCATCCCACCTATAAAGCGAAAACTCCCTGATGCTGTCCTCGCACCCTGGGTGAAAGAAAATCTTCCCCTCGCCCAGCGCGGCAGCCACCGTGCGAATCCCATTCACCACATCATTGCGGGCAGCCTTGGCCGGCAACCCCCGCCGGTGCAGGCAGGCAATAAAGCTGGCGGCGGATGGATCAACCAGCACCGACTCAACCGCAGCCTTGCCGATAAGCCCTTCAAGAGCGTTTGCGTACTCTTCATCAGTTAGCAGCTTACCTTCCCTGCGCGAGTCGTGGTAGAACTCCCTCACCCGGTACCAACTACCATCCGGCCCCTGCCCCCACAGCCCAAAAGACGCCGGGTTGACCGTCCCGTAATCACACGAGACCAGATACCGGCTCATGGCGGGCAATGCCGAACACAAATGCTTTTCCTGGGAAAACATAGGGTAAATAAGCCCCCGCACCGCCACCCACCGCCCCAGCACATACCGCTCGTAAAACGGCCCGGTGTAAAGCCGCTTGTACCTCCGCAGCACAGCGGGGGAGAGGGATGGGTTGTCCCGCATCTCAAAGCGCAGGTAGAGCACGTTCTTTTCCTGTGCCCGCAGTATCCACTCCCGGTAGAACCAGTGCTGGGGATAGCTGGGGTTGCAGCTAAAGAAGAGCCGCGCCCCCTCCACCGAGCACCGAGCCAGTGCCTGCTCGACAAACGAGCGCGGCATCAGCGCTACTTCGTCCAGCAGCGCCCCCGCAAAGGTTGCCCCCTGGATAAGGTCCGCACTGCCCTCATCCCGCCCCCCAAACAGCGAGAACCCTAGCGGGTACCCCTCCCCGATCTCCAGCCGGTTCTGCGAGACAATCAGCCGGCAGGGGACACCCAGCTCACGCAGCCGGGCCATCAGCGGTCGCACTACATTCCTGCGCAGTGATGTTATCGTCTTCCCGCAGATACACAGCTCCCCGCGCTCAACCCGGCAGAGCGCCCAGAACACGAATGACAGCGAGACACTCAGCGTCTTCCCCGAGCGCACCGCCCCATCACAGATAACCGCGTCCCGCCCCCTGTGCGGGCTGTTCTCGCACCACCAGTTCATTGCGACCAACTGCCTCCGGGAAAACTTAACCTTCTGCATTATCTTCACCGGCCTCTTGCCCCGCTTCTCCATCACCCAGCAGAGCCGCACTCTCTCGCAGTGCCTGGTAGAACCCCTCGGCCCCGTTGCCCTTCTCCTCACCCAGCTCCAGCAATAGCTGCGCGGCCCGCACCTGGTCAAAAAACTTGATTTCACACACGCCCTCCGGGGTATACTTAAAAGACGATACCCCCACAAAATCCAGCCGATCAAGCTCTTCCCGGCTCAACCTGTCCCCACAGACCGCCAGCTTGACCCCATCGTTCCCGCTGTAAGTCGCCAGTCGCAGCAGAGCGCGCACCGCGTACGAGCGTGTTCCGTTCTCCAGCGCCTTTTCGTGCTTCTCAATACTATCACATACCCGGGGCTTCTGCGCCAAATCCAGCGCTGCTTCCTCGCTCAGCCCCAGTCGTCGTGCCGCCTCCAGCAGCTCGCCCGTTCGAGCGCAAATCCTCGCGAACTGCTCCTCTTGCAGTTTGCTCACCATGCCCACCGCCTCCTTTACCATAGGGTATGGGACGCCCAAGTGCACACCCCTGCTAATTACCCTCTCACCTATACCTCCGCGCACCCCTGTTTGCACACCCCAAAAGGGGACAGGTGTGCATAATATTGCAAAGGTTATGTTTTTTGTCGGTAGGATTAAGTATTGCAGGGTCTGGCTTCCATGCCCACCTAGATTTGCCGTGGTATTTGTCACTGTAGGGGTCGTGCCCCTGCGCGACCCGCCTCTCCTCGCGAAACCCATCGTTGTCGGTTCACCACCCCTCCCCTGTGT
>WRAV01000037.1 GCA_009780025.1 Oscillospiraceae bacterium
AACAGCGTTGCGGTCAACGTCGTCTTCCTCTAGTCCTTCGGCAAGGGCCTGTGCTATAGCTAAAGCCAGTGCAAGCTCAAATGCCTCCTCGTATTCTTCCAAAGTTATGTATAGGTCCCCGTCTATGTGGAAAATCAACGAAAAGACGCTCTCAGGCGTCTCAATCTCAAGTTCTTCTTCCTCAGGTTCTTGAGGCTCCTCTGGCAGCTCCGGCTCTTCTGGCCATTCCGGCTCTTCGCCGGGCCCCTCGCCTAATTCAAATTCTGACTCTCCGGAACCTTCCGGCTCGGCTTGCTCGCCTTCATTGCTATCGGAAATATATACGTCCGCTGGGCTAAAGCCCTCAAACCCAACAGCCTCCGGAGTTTCTCCCCATTCCGCAAAGCCGCTGGCCGTTGCAAGAGATAAAACCATACATAGCGACAGTACAAACGCTAATACTCTCCTAAATATCGTCGCTTTAGTCTTCATAGCGATAATCCTCTCCATATGCATAGTTTGACATTTGTTGATAAAACTAGTCCAATATTTCCATGCCACAAAAGCTCGCGGCCATAATGTACTCACTTAAAATACTTGTTTTCCTGACAGCAGTGCGGTGTGCCACCACTCTGAATGGACATATAACTCAGACAACCTAGTGTATATCTTTTGGGTTACAATACCCCAGGTTGTCGTAGCTACTGCTAGTTTTTGTCGGTATTATCAAGTTTTTGGTCATGCGCCACATTTGCGCTGCCGCTCATTGTTGGGACTGAGGTTGCCGGTGGCATACCTGCATTGCCGGAGTGTATCATATCCCACATAAGCTGCTCGGACTTGTTCCTCTTCTTGGTCTTGATTATCAGTATAATTAGCAGTATCAGCAGCAGCACGCCCACAGCTATAAGTACAATCATATGGGTGGGCAGCCCTGGAGCTGCAATTGGCATTGGTGCTTGCTGTTGGTTAAACGCGCCTAGGTTTATGTCGTGTGCTATTTGTGGCGCTACAGTAAACGCTTGTTCAAAGTCCCAGACCCTGCCGTCGTACTCAACTTGCACTCTGGCCAGGTATTGCCCAGGCTGTATGCCGCTGCCCCCAAGATTCAATATGGTTGCGGGGAATACGGCGTTTGGCGCAAAGTCTATTGGGCGCCCTATTTGGTAGAAGGCCGGGGTATCGCTCCTATGGGGATAAATCCAGATGCTGGCGATTGCTCCCATTGTCATTCTTGGGGCCGTGTGGTGAATTCTCGCCACAATTGCGGCGCGCTGGGAGACAAGCTCGGCTGAAACCTCGCCCAGGTAAAAGTCGGCGTCCTCTGCACGGGCACCACCCTCCATGCGCATCCTTAGCGGTATTGTACTGGCAAAGCGGTTTACTACCATCCCAGCCTGTGCACGCTCTTCGTCGGTGGCGCCCAAGAGCACGTTAACCGCACCCAGGGTCATTCCGTCAAAACTTATATCCGGTATGTTTATAGTTATCGGCACTGCGATTGTGCTCTGTGCCGGTACAGTCAAATTTGCTGCCTCTGGGGGCAGAGTGGCTACGTCTTCAAGCCTAAACGGGATGCTATCGTCGCTAGGAGATCCCGCGGAATAACTTATAATTCCGTTCATGTTAGTGCCTGCGGTAAACAGGCTAATCTCAACAGCAATCGGTTCGCTGCGCTGGTTGGTCACGTCAATGCTAATTTCTTGCTGCATTCCTGGTGTTACAAAAATGTCAAATGTGGCCGCAGAGCCGGCCGGGTCTTGGTTTTCGGGCACGTTGGGCGTTGCCGAGAACCCACCCAAGCCTGCCCTGGCCGTAAAGGCCAGGGCAATCATGGTTGTCAGGAATACAGTCACTATTGCGGTTGTCTTAATTGCCTTTCGCATCAGCTATGTATCCTCCAAAGGATTAGTTCAATTTGGTGCTAACTTTTGGGTTAAGGTTTAAACTACTACTACAACTTCGGTGAAGAGTATGTCAGCTTGTGCATCACCGCGCTCTACGTTGGTACCATCCCAGATGCCCTCAAGCAGGCCGGCCCACTCAATACCCAGAAAACCAGCCTGGAAGTGAACCATATCTACTGCAGCGCCCCATCCGTCAACGTTGACGGCCGCTGCCCAGTTAGGATGCACCAGCGGGTTAGAATCTATAACGGTAAGACCTGCTCTTGTGAAGTCAGATACCTCGCCACCAGGAATTGGATCGCCAGGGGTATGTGTGCCAGGTGCACCAGCAGCTGTACGAGGTTGACGTACCGACAGGTAACCGGGAACATAAGCTGTGCGCAGTGTCAAGTCAAAGCCTTGAAGCGTCCTGTTTGCAAGCGTCGGTGCTGGGACTCCGCTTGAAGGTACCATATGGAAGAATCCCATCCGTGCGTTAATTGCAACGTTGCGGTCAGAAACAAGGTTGTAACCTAGGGTCGGGTCAGTCGGGTCAACAGGGTACGCGCCTTGGTTCCAAAGCAGACCCAGTGTGCTGGAGTCTTCGTATGGGTCAGGGTCGCCCTCTGCAAACAACCACGGGTTGAAAATAGTGCCGGGTGCCGGCGCCAAACGGTAAATGTCCGGGGTTGCGCCCGCTTCCGCAGTTACCGGGTGAGAGGCCCAGCCTCTGGGGCCCAATGTACCTGTGGGCAGCTGGCGAGGACCGAAGTCCAGGTCGATGCTGTCCATCAAGGTTGGAGTGTTTGGTTGAATGCCGGGGTTTGGGCCGGGACCAGTCCAGTCAGGGTCTGGAACTGGCGGAAAGTCAGGCCAAAGAACATCTGGGCCCGGGAATGGATCTTGACCGGGGGGCAGCGGGTCATGGCCACCCAATGCAGGGGGGATAGTGCCGTCAGGCAACAAGCCAAACGAAATGGCGCCGGTGCCGTCTGCTTCTGACGGTGTTGCTGCCGCGCTAATAGACATAGACGCGAGCATAGCAACCGCAACTGCTACTGCTAAGATCTTTTTCATTGCTTACGTTCTCCTCTCTTGTATCTTGGCTCTTTCGTTCTTTGGACAAAGCCGGGCGAGTCGCTCGGCTTATGCCTATTGTCAGCCCTCGGGCATTTTTCAGCTCGTGGGGTTGATCCTGCTTTGCGCTTCGGGAAATATTCGCGTCTTTTTGGAAACCGCACAATTCCCGAAACTTCGTGTATATTTCCGGTGTATACTAGCTTACAAGTAGTAACCGGTCTTACTCGCTCTTGTTTTCGCCGTCGGACTTCTTCTGTTGCATCTGCGCCAGCAGCTTGGCAAGCTGGTCTTGATCCATGCCCTTCAGCTGGTTTAAGGTAGCGTTATTGCTATCCCCAGGTGCCGTCGGTGGCTGTTGCGGTGGCATGATCGGTTGTTGTGGCATACCTGGTTGACCCGGGTATTGGGGTGGCATTTGCATTCTGCTCCAGTCCATTTGCTGCTGTTGGTTTTGCTTATCTTTTCTGGACTTGAGTATCAAGTAGATTATCAACGCCAGCAATAGCAGTATGCCAAGTATAATTAAAAGCGTAACCAGCGAGATTCCGGTGGGAGCTATCAGTGGTGCTTGTTGCTGAACAAAAACAGCTTCTTCGCTGATGTTAGCTGCTTGGGCCGGGGCCACGTTAAACCCTCGCTCAAACTCCCAGACCCTGCCGTCGTATTCAATACGTACACGAGCTAGATAATCGCCGGGATGTATTCCGTAGCCAGCCCGATCCATCATAGTAAGTGGGAAAATTGCATTAGGTGCAAAGTCTACACCCACTGCTCCCGAGGCGAAAATTGGGGTGTCACTGCCGGCCGGGTAAACCCAAGCGTTCGCAACCGCGCCTCTGGAAATTCTCGGGGAGAGGTTGTGTACATCAAGTACAAATGAGCCTCTGGACGAAACAACTTCGGCTCTTGATTCGCCGAGGTAAAAGTCGGGCTCTACGTCAACGTCGTTGTTCATTCGTATTCTTACGGGCGCGTTGCTGGCAAACCGGCTTACGAACATCCCGGCCTCTGCCCGGTCTTCATCGGTTATGCCTAAAAGTACGTTAACCGCACCCAGCACAACGCCGTCAAATGGCTCGTTTGGTATGTTGAGAGTTATCGGTACTCTAGCGTAGCCTCTCGGTGGTAGCTCTATGTGGTCGGCCCCTGGGGGCAGTGTTGCTATTTCATCAAATCTGAAGGGTATGCTGTCGTCGGTTATTACTTCAGGAAAGTAGTCCATAACGCCGTTCATGTTGGTGCCGGCCGTAAACAGGCGGGCAGTAAGGAAAATATCTTCGTCTTCATGAACATTCATAATCGTAATCTCAACCACGTATTGTCCGCCGGGTGAGACTATTATGTCGAGGTGGGCATCGTTGCCGGGGACCTGGTTGTCGGGGATGTTAGGAGTCACCGCGAACCCCCCCATACCTGCCCCGGCCGTAATGGCCAGGGCAAGCATGGTGGTAAGGAATACAGTAACTATTGCGGATATTTTTAGGGCTTTACGCATTGGCTATGTATCCTCCAAGCTTTCATCCAGTGTATGTGATAGTTTTAGGGCTCACGTCAACCACCAGACTGACTGTGCTAGCGGTCGAAAAAACTAGTGTTTAGGTAATTGGAACAATTGCCTCGGTGAAGAGAATTTCGGTCTGTGCGTTACCGGGGGTAACGTTGTTGCCGTTCCATGTGCCCTCAAGCTTACCTGCCCACTCTATACCCAAGAAGCCTTCTTGGAAAGAGACAAGGTTAACAGCGGGGCCATGAGGGTTCAGAACTGTAGGGGTAGTTGGCTGAACCAGCGCGTTTGCGTCAATAACTGTCAGGCCGGGTCTCAAGTGCCTGATTGTGCCACCTGCGATAGTGGCGCCAACAGTGCCGCGTCCGGGTGTTGCGTCGGTATTAGGAGTAACGCGGGGTGCACGCACATTGAGGTAACCGGGGTTGCCGTGGGCGCGCAGAAGCAGCTCGAAGCTGTCCAAAGTCGCGTCTGTTCCGATTTGGAACTGGCCAATGCGTGCGTTAATGGTAACGTTGGCGGGTGAGCGCAGTGTACCCAGAGGCAGCGGGGGGTTGGCAGTCATGTTAACCTGGCCGGTACCGCCCTGGTTCCAAAGCAGACCCAGAAGGCTGTTGCCGCTGGCAGTGGTACTTGCGAATGTTGTTGTTCCGTGACCTGCAGGAATTGCGAGGGCCCCCGGGATTGGGCGACTGTTAAAATCAGTGGCGGGGAGACCTTGTTCTGCAGTCCAGTCCTGGTGGGGAGCGGAAGTCCAGCCGATGTCCTCGTTTAGCCATGCGGGAAGAGTGGGAAGGTCGCGAGTACCGAAGTGAAGGCTGCTGCTCTGCATTGCAGCTGCAGTTCTAACAACTGCACCGCTGGTTGCGCCAGGAAGGGTGTCATCCATCGGCGGGAACGGAGGCCAAATCGGGTTGTTGGCAGGTGGAGAAGCCGGGTCTACACCGTCAGCAGTGATAGGAGTGCCTCCAAGGGCAGGGATAGTAGTGGGAGGTGTGGGGTTGTGGCCACCAAAGCTCGGTAGTGGGGTTTCGTCAGGCAGAATGCCGAAAACGATGGCGCCTGCGCCCTCTGATTCCAGCCCCGCTGCTGCGCTAATTGACATCGACGCAAGCATTGTTACTGCTAGTGCTACTGCTAAAATCTTCTTTTTCATTACTTTAGTTCTCCTCTCGATATGTTCTTTGGTTTTTTGGTGCTGGCCGGGCGCTGTGCGCCCTGACCTTTAGCCTGTGGTTAAACTTGCCGCTAAGTTTTCCGGTTGCCCCCTTCTCTGCGTGGTATATATCTATTAGATGTATCTAAACCCAAATAACCGGGTAATAGCTACGCGTGCGCTTCCTGCGGTACGTCAAAGTTTAGTCCGTCTGTGCCGTCGCCGTCATCGGTTTTCTTTCTTTTCTTAAGCACCTGCCTAATCGCTATGGCCTGAACTACATTTAGCGCAAGATGTGCGATAGTCCAGATGTCAACCAAGGCCATGTCGTTGCTCATGTTCTGCGTCATCGGGAAGAGTATCAACCCCGCAAGGGAAACAATCCCCATTGCCATAAGCCACTGTTTGCGGCGCTTTTGGTTTTCCTCTTCCTGTTCGGTCATGGCTTCGGCCTGCTGTCTTTGTTTTTCTAGGTTTTTGTTGTACTTAGCCTTAGCGGCCGCCGAGCCAAGCGCACCCAATATGCTGAGTATGAGGTTCAACAGTGCCCAGGTACCTCTGCCGCCTTCTGGATTTTTCTTGTTCTTGCCCCAGGTGTACACTACAACCGCTGATGCGCCAAGTCCACCCAATATGCTAAGTATGAGGTTCATCAGCGCCCAAGAACTGCCGCCTTCGAGCCCGACAATCGGCACTACAATCTGCCCTACTTCGACGACCACCTGGCCGTTATCACCTGGCCTCGGTACAGGCATCGGCCTCACCGGCATGGATGGCACCGGCTCCGGCGACGATGGCCGCAACAGGTTTGCAACCGAATCTGGTATAAGCGGCGCACCGCCTGTAACTGGTGTATATGTAGTCGGCGGAACTTCGCCATCCGGAATATCCGGTGTTATGCCAGGTGCACCACCAACTATTCCGCCTCCCGGTGGAAGTCCGGGCCTCAGCCATGCAGGTGGTATCTCCGGCCTTGTGGGGCCGCCGCCTCCGCCGCCACCTCCGCCGCCACCTCCGCCGCTACCGCCTGGCCGATTAGGGTCTCGACCATCCGGCGGGAACCATGGGTCGCTTGGGCCGCCACCACCACCAGTCCGCCAGTTAGCTATAAAGTATATTCTGACGGATGGGAGGGCAAAGTTAGTCTGCGGTGGAATGGTCACAGTTTGGCCAAACATACTTGGGGATGCTAGATTTATGTAGTTCGGTACATAGTTGTACACACTGCCTACCCTCACCGACCAGTTGATAAACTGGTAGTCGCCGTCGGCAAAAGTGGGGCTGGTGCTCAAGTTAACCGTAAATTGTCCTAGGTTTAAAGAGTGGCCTGCGTCAAGATATAAGTAGCCACCAGGCAACTGAGAGGGCGGAAGGCGGGAATCTAAATACCACGCGCCATCTACATTGTGCCGCACGCCCACCCCACGAATGGGAACCCATTGGGCATGCAAGGTCATGTCTGCGTTTATCTGCGTGGTGCCGGTAATGGTCTGCCCGCTGCCATTTTGCATGGTATTCCAGCCATTAAACCTAAACAAGCCTACCAGGGGATATACATGTGCAGGCATATGGTTCTCAGATGGATTAATCACGAGCCCTTCTGCAGTCGAGTTGACACTATTAAGAGTCGTGCCGTGCCTAAACCACCCGTAACCATAAGGGTAAACATCCGGGCCCCAAATTCCGGAGCTGGGGGGGGTCTCTACCCAGCCAGCGCTTCCATTCGGAGCTTGAAATCTTGGATCGGTACCGCCAACAGCCTGATTTGTACTGCTGGGACCCGTACCAGCCGGATGGTTTTGGTTAAACATAATGTGCACAACCGGCGGCGCTTCAAAATAAATTCCGGAGCGGCCCTGCCTGGTATTCGGAGACGCCCCTGCTTCAAATCCAAACAAGCCCACAAAAGCCGTTGATAAGAGCGCAACAGCCAGCGCCGCCGCAAGAACTCTAGTTTTCTTCATTGTCACTCACCTCGCCACTGTAACCGCAGTACAGTGTAAGTATTCTCAAAACGTGTAAGTATTACATCATATATGTACACTGTCTAAGTAAGACAGCTTTGTCCTATATTTTATGCCCGCATGCTTTTAATAAGACATGTGAGCCTCTTGTTTGGTAGAACGTTTTCCCCTTGGAAATTGTAAACATTTTGTGAACTTGTTCGCGTGATGCCAAAATGGCTCTTTAGCTTGGCCTATTCCGCGCACAGGCAATCGTGGCCGCTGTAAAAGCTGTGGCACAAAACCCTGCCAGTACCCCATAAACGCTTGGCGCCGCAGAAAATACTCTGACCATATCCACAGCGTCCGATATCGAAAATTGGGCGCATCTTGACACAAAATTATGAATGTAGGCCTCCCCCGCCGAAAAACAGGCACTCTCTATTTTCAGCACCTCTTCCAGCACGGCACCGATAGGCAACGCGACCATCGCACCCATCTGTCCGCTTGCCTGCAACCCTCTGCCAAGCTCTTCTTTGAGCTTGCCCCTGGCGACCGCAAGGTTCTTCGAGACGCTCTGAGTTGTAACATCAAGTACTCTTGCTATCTCGGTTACACTCAACCCATCATAGTAGTGCAGCATGATAGTTTCCCGCTGCCGCATAGGCAACCCTTCGATAGCTTGCATTACCTTCTTGCGCAGTTCTTTGCTCTCCACATACTCCTGCGGAATAAACTCGCCGGTCTCTTCTTTCGTGTCCTCCAAGTGGTCATCTATATTGAGCATATCCCCTTGCTTCATGTTCTTCGCAAGGTAGCGATTTTTCTCGTTGACTATTATTCGGCTCAACCAGGTTTTGAAAGCCTTTGGGCTGCGCAGGTTTTGGATATTCTCGCAGACACGTATTAGCACTTCTTGAGAAACGTCCTCTACTCCGGAACCCTTGCCAAGTATATAGGTTACTTTGAACATAACGCCTTTCGCAATCTTCTCACAAAGCTCGCATAGGGCATCTTTGTCGCCCTTACTTGCTCTTTCGACCAGCGCCTCCAGCTGGTCCTGGGCAGCCTCGCGCTGATGTTCTAGTCTCCCATCTGGCTTCCCAATAGGCATATCTGAATCTCAACGCCTTCCCAAAAGTTCTCTAGGCCCTCGCTGAGCACCAGGCTGGCCCTCCCGCCAGTCACAACCAAACTGCCGATTTCTATCCCGCCAAAAGTCGCGTCCTCGTGCTCAGGAAGCATAGCCACTGCTCTGTAATTCCCATCCGACAACGGGTCGAATCTAAAAACTCCATCGCTACCCATTGCCGACACACCTAGCAGGTGACGGCTGGAAATCTCCACTACAGCAAGCTCAATCCTTCTCACATTTCCGCCAATTCGGTAGGCATAGTCGGGGGCTACCTTCTCAAATAGTACGGGGCCTGGCAGCGCAACAGCCGGAAGCTCAAAGTGCCTCACAACTTCCACATGGATATTGCTGCTGTCAACCATCCTTATTGCTTCAAGGTTAGACAGCAGACCCACAACAACAACGGCCACCATAGCTGTAGCTGTAAGCAGATATGGGTATTGCAGCGTCTTGCGCTTTGGCTGCTCCGCCTCACGCCTTAGCCCACCTTGCTTTACCATCGCGAGCACAGGCCCGAGCACTCGCTCCACCTGCTGGTCGCTAATCGCCTCTTCCATTTGCAGCGCGAATATTAACCCTAAGGCGCTGCCCCTGGTCGGGCCGGCCATTTTTGGCTCTGGGTACCTCTTGTCCGTCAGGGTACATCACCCCCGTCCCAAAAAATTATGCAAGTCATTCACTCAATTGCCTTGCTGATATATTAAGACTCAGAAAGGCAACGCTTGGAAGAACGTTTTGTTCAAAATATTGTAAATTTTTTGTGAACAAATCTTCACTCTTCCCAAACCTGAATAGTTTTTTTGGTTGCGAACCACACATCGACCAGACTGTGTGTCCACCTCCGGGGCGTGGGTGCCGGGCGAAGTATCTGCCAAAATCGTATAGCTGCAGTGTCTTCGGCCCTTTCCTGCGGAAACTTCGTGGTAGCCTTTTGCAAATTGTAGCGTACCATAAAAATCCTTGTGTTTTTGTGGCAATCCCTATAATTGTTATTTTCCACAAAAACCGCCATATTTTCCCGATTTTTTTGATTCGCAACATCGTGTATGGGGCTATGCTGGCACTCTGCAGTATAGCACAATCCATTCTCCAATGTCAACACGCCACTTTTTGTCACTGAGTAATAAATCGCGATAACTATGCGATTAGTATAGTCCACATACCCAGTGCAGGTGGCTGTTTCATTTGCTTTGCGGCCTGCGGCTGATTGTGCCGCCATTTTTCCCTTTGGGCGGGCCTCATTTGCCGGTGCAAGGCGTATATTACCTGCACTATACACTAAAGTGTCGCTTTCTGGCGGTTTTAGTGCGTATTTTTGCAAATATATTTTTGAAGAATTTTTGTCGCATAACAACGCCAAAAAACTCTCTCCCTTTAATTTTGATAACACGCTTTTACGCTAAGTTGTCAACGACACCAGTGCGAGCTCGGCTGGGCATATGCCGCTTTACTATGCGCTATTTTGGCTAAGTCCGCGTGATTTCCACAGCTGCTCCGTGTGGCTGCTGACGGTTACTCGTTGTAGATAAAGTATTCCCGCAGGTTCCGCAGGTTAACCGCAATGAGCAGCGCGGAGATTAGATGAAAATTTCCGCATAGCTGAGCTATTTTTGCGTGGTTCTCTTTCAATTTGGCGATGTTTGTCGGAATTTGGGATGTGCGGAGATCGTAGCTCCCCAAAACAAAGCGAAGCGCGCTCACACAAGAATGAGAGCGCGCTGAATTGAAAAGTAAGAACCTGTGTTCATAAGTGAGCAGTGCTGACACGGTACAGGATTTTGCTGCCAGACAAGGAGTTTTTTTGCAGGAATCCTATGTGGATTCCGCTGTGTCTTTTGGAGCTGTATGGACGCTAAAATACAGTATTTCAATAAAAAATTGACGCAGTATGGCGGGAAAAGACCGTGCCGGGGCGGTGCTGTGAGCTATGAACACAGGTTCTAAGGCTTATGCTTTTCAAGAGTTCTTATCTGGTCATCCAATAGGCTATTCCGGTCGATGGCCGGCGTTCCGCGGGCTGGGGTTAACGCTGAGCTCGGCAACTTCAGGGAGCGTCGCATACCGGTCGGCCAACCTCGCCATTATCACGTATCTATAATTATTGGGGTAAGTAAGCGTCATATGCTGCCCTGTAGGCGACAAATGAGGCTCAAGCGAGTAAATGCAAGTGGAGAGCGTAAGAATCGTGTCCTCTATAGTGACTTCAATATCCTCATAAATCCAAAGAGAGCGAGCCTTCGCGTCGTCAATAATAAACTGGAAGTGCTCGTCGTCCGGGTTGGGGTGATTGTACGGCACAAACACATTTGAAAAATGCACCGAAAAAATCTCCCACGCCATATCTTCTTCTAATGTAGAGAAGAAGATGAGCGGATGGCTCCTGGCAAAGTCTTCGTCTTGCCAGCGTTTGAGCTGCGCGAACAGCCTGCCGTCCGGGTCGCCGTTCATGCTATGGCCGTAAATGACTATGTTGCGTGAGATAGTCTCCCGCGTAAAGTCCCCCCATTCGGTGCGGGTGTCGGCGTAATAAACACCGTCGAACGAGTATTCCCTATAAAAATTGCGGCGCCGGTAAAACTCATTGCGACCATCCGGGTACCAGAGCACGAACTCGTTTATTGTGGTGGTGCCCGGCACATAAAGCCACCCCATTGTATCCTCGTTGCGGGTGTGGTAATCCCTGGCCAATACCGAAAGCTCCGGAAGAGGGGTGGGCTCAGGTTCTGGCTCGGGTTCTGGTTCCGGCTCTTCAATTATAACGACTGCTTCTTCAACCTCCGGCTCCTCAACAACGGGTTCATATCGGGGTTGGCAGCCTGTCAGCAGGGCCGCGGCAAGCGCAATTGTCAAAAGCGACAACACCGCTACCTTAGTGCACCTGCGCCCTATGAGCAACGTTCCTTGTAATAGCCGGTTTTTTGTTATGTAGCTGTTTTTCTCTGCGGTTTTCAAGTCTGTCTTTCCCCCTTGCAACATAATACCTAGGCAGCAAAAAAGCCCAGAGGCACTGGGCTTTGCTACTGGTGCGGATAAAGGGACTTGAACCCCCACGAGTTACCCCACTAGATCCTAAGTCTAGCGCGTCTGCCAATTCCGCCATATCCGCGCGAGTAACATTGTACCACCCTTGCCGCTAAAAGTCAAATTGTAGGGTAGAGTGCGGTTAGGTGCCCCGAAAATACCGCTGACCTTACACGCCGCTTTCCTCATATCGGGAGATCATCTCGATCCTGTCCTGGTGGCGACCGGCCTCAAACTGTGCGTCCAGCCAGCCCTCCACTATTGAGATGGCAAGTCCATGGCCGATGACACGGGCGCCTAGGCTAATCATATTTGTATTGTTGTGGCCCCGCGAGAGCACTGCTGTGTAGGGTTCGCTGCAGTTGACGCATCGAATCCCGCGCACTTTGTTTGCCGCAAGGCTGATGCCAAACCCTGTGCCGCAAACCAGAATTCCGCGCTCACACTGGCCGCTAGCCACTGCCTGGGCGGCCTTTAGTCCGAATTCGGGGTAGTTACAGCTGGCGGCAGTGTGTGTGCCAAAGTCGGTGTATTGAAGTCCACGCTCGTCCAAATACCGCGCAATTACACCTTTGAGCTCGAGCCCCGCGTGGTCACTTGCCAGTGCTATCATTAATTTCGCCTCCGCGTTTGCTATTTTTGCTGAGCATATTTTTTGGCGCAGGCCACCGCCATTTTGTCGCAGCGCTCGTTTTCCGGGTGGCCGGTATGCCCGCGAATCCAGTGCAGCTCAACTTTGTGCTTTTCCAGCAGTGGGAGCAGCCTTTGCCATAGATCGGCGTTGGGTACCGGCTTGCCGCCTTTGACCCAGTTTTTTGCCCGCCAGGAGTATACCCAGCCCTTGCCGACAGAGTCCACTACATAAGTAGAGTCGCTGTACAACTCGACCGTACAGGGCTCTTTTAGTGCGTTTAGCCCCTCGATTACGCCGGTGAGCTCCATGCGGTTGTTGGTGGTTTGCGCCGCGCCCCCGCAGAGCTCTTTTTCGTGAGCCCCAAAGCGCAGGATAGCGCCCCACCCCCCTGGCCCCGGGTTGCCCGAACAGGCGCCGTCTGTGTACAAATGTACCTGTTTCATAAGGCCTCCCAACTGCGATTGACTATTATGATACCATGCGGCGTGGGAGTTTGCAAGCGGGCTTGGCCTGCACACGCGGCAAGCACTTACGAAGGCAAATAGCGCAAACAGTATAGGGGCGGCCATTGGCCGTCCGCGATTAATTGCATATGCCTGTCAGGACACGGACGCGCGATGCGCGCCAGTACAGTCAATCGGCGTTAATTTTTGTGCAGCATCACATTCAAGCGTTTGCCCTGAGGCTAGATGCTAATAGGGCTTGATTTGCCACCTGGGTTGTAGTATAATAAGTTGCGTGCCCTAGTCCGCAAGCTGTGCCGGCGTGTCGGAATGGCAGACGAGGAAGACTCAAAATCTTTTGTGGGCGACCACGTGGGGGTTCAAGTCCCTTCGCCGGCACCAGAGAAAGCAGGTTGTGTTTACGCAACCTGCTTTCTATTTTCCTTCCTAAGGGACTTTAGCCGTTTCTTACGCGACACATCCGGCAGGTTCACTTCCCCGATAAAGTTGAAGCGCACTTTAACATTTGTATAGCCATGCCTATCTGAGATCGTCTGTAAGCAACCCTTTGGCAACGATATTTGGGAGGAAATTGCCACCCTCAATTACAAAACAGTAAAAACCTATTAAAGCAGCCACTACTTCTGTATACTAGTATAGCTATAAGCTTTTTTTGATATATTGCAAAATGCATCAGTTTTTTAAGTTTGATGCACTTTTACGGTAGAGGTATCGCAAAAATTTACATTTACACAAGTACGCTATCAAGCTAAAAGGATTGTTCGTGGTATTAGTTAACATAAATTTCATAATTTTTTTGTAGTGATTTTTCTACCAATTGGCAGTACTGTGTGTCTATATATAGAGTAATGTAGATTAGCTCCTTGTGTCGATATATAGCAAATCACGCAATTGAAAGGGTTATAACTATATGGATAAGAAAGTGACCGTATTGAGGAGAGCTTGTGCGCTCGTGCTAGCAATATCCATGGTTCTATCTATAGGTACCACCACAGTGTTTGCTGTAGGGTATGATGTTCCCTGGAATGCTTCTGAAAGCTTTAGCCCCGAGGATGTCTTTATAGAAGCTCCTCATAGCGATGAAAGTGAAGAGGGCGGCTTTGTCGCGCCCGAATACGAGCAGCTGCCCGAATATCCTGGCGATCAGCCGGGCTATGAAGATTTGTTCGGCGACGGCACTCAAGAGCAAGAACCCGATGATGGCAGCGAGCCCAGCGAAGAATCTGAAAACTTTGAATATCCCGAAGAACCCGAACCAGAAGAAGAACCCGAGATGCCCCAGACTGCCTTTGTACTGTCCTTCCGCTTTGAGGGTGAGCTGGCGATAACCCCGGAGATGTACGACCAGGCTTTCGAACAGGCTCATACACATGCGCTTGTCGAGGCTCTCACAGAAGCCCTAGCAAACGGTCGTAGCGAAGAAGGTATTGATAAGTACTACGTTTACGCGACCGCACGCACAAACGCACGTGCCCAGCTATTCCTGAACGGCGTCTACGTAAACGACGAAGGTGGCCAACCTTTCCCGGACATCCAGATTGGAAACGACGGCATGTTCGACATCACCGCCGCACCCGGCACCGCCTTCATTATTACATACACAGCCACTCACCCCATGAGCGGCGAAGTCTTCTCCGGAACACGGCAGGCCGTTGTAACGTCAGAAGAAGAAGGAATTATCGGCATCACCCCCTTGACTGGATTCACCGTGACATTCCAAGGCAACGATGGTGTTTGGGACGCCAATACATTTCAGACCCGTGATACGGTTCTTGGCGATATAGTTGGCATCGGCAACGCGCCTCTAGAGCCATTGAATCCCGGCTTCACGTTCAGGCACTGGAACACCGTGCAGAATATAGGGGCAGCAATTCCTGGCACAGTTTTCACCGAAACAACCCTGGTCACCCAAGACATGCCCGTTTACGCGCAGTGGGGGCGCGCGGTGACCTTTAACCCCAATGCGGCTGGTCTGCCCTCAATTGACGCACTGATCGTTCCCCAAGGGTATTCTGTTAACACAACCCCAGCCACAGTCGGAATGCCTCCCTTAGTTTGGCCGGACGACCCGGTCAGGTCTGGGTTCCAGTTCATGGGTTGGTTTGACGAACCTCTGCTGGGGGATGGCACTGAGTTTGACGCCGACAGCACTATAAATGGAAACATTCCGCTCTTTGCGCAGTGGAAGTTGCTCCCGGCGTACATAGTAAACTTTGAACCAAACGGCGGTGCGCTTGCCTCCGGGCAACAAGATACCCGCGAGGCAATCCCGGGCAGGAGCATTGCCGCATCCTTTTCTTCTCCGTATTTTAGCAACCAAGGCATTTTGTGGCCTCGCTCCGCACCGCAAATAACCTCGCGCCCGCGCCCAAGCGCCAATAACGGCAATGTTGGCGAACCTTTGGCAAACCTTACCTTTACTGGCTGGCACCCCCAGCAGGATACAAACGCCGCCGGACGGCACTTTGCCCCTGCGATAAACACCAGCAGTCTCGGTCTTACCAGCCATGCCGCTACCGCTTACCAGTTCGGCGGCAACCGTGCGGAGTGGTCAAACGTGCCTGTTACCAGCGATATGGTAGACAGCAATGGCGAAGTAACGGTATACGCGCGCTGGGTGTACAGGGTTCATTTCCATACTAATGCCGGACCTGAGTTTCACCCCATACACAATCGCTACCGCGATGTAATAGTAAGCGACGCCACCATAGCTGCGGACGGCGGGTCGATCGCAGACTATGGAACCCGCACTTTTGTACCAGGCAATAACAACGCTTTTTCCACTTCCGTGGATAATCCCGGTGATATTGTAGATGCGAGAAGCTTTCCGGAAGCTACAAGGCCGGGGTTTTCATTCCACGGCTGGTGGAATATGCAGTTGCCCCAGGATACCACAGTTGCAGACGCGGTTAATGTACACGGCGCAAGAATGCTTGAGGAAACCGACCTTATAAACTCCTCTGGCAGGGTCTGGGCCCTTTGGCATCGCGAAACCGACGACATAATTATCGAGTTTTATATCGACCCGTCCGCAGGCGGTTCTTGGTATATTCCCCCAATGCCAAGCGGACCAACTACCACAGCGCAAGTCGCCGCCAGAGAAGCCGCCGTATTCAACGGATTCCGCACTATTCCAGCCTATTCAAACTTTTTGACGCTTGCTGGCGGCAACA
Source organism: Oscillospiraceae bacterium (assembly GCA_009780025.1). Lineage (GTDB taxonomy): Bacteria > Bacillota > Clostridia > Oscillospirales > Ruminococcaceae > WRAV01. Next base: position 15,976 of record WRAV01000037.1, read on the forward strand.
ACGCGAACTTAGTGTACCCTGCACACCTTCCGTCAGCTCAGCGTGTTACGGCGATGCCCAGGTTCCCGGTCAGACCCGGCTATGTGTTCACAGGCTGGTTTGTAGGGCCGCCTGAAAGCATACCCACAGCCGCTGTTCCTGCCATTCCCAATCCCCCGATTGCGGCACCCGGCATGAGAGTTAATATGAATACCATATTTGAAGAAGATACAAGGGTCTACGCACGCTGGAGGCCTGCCCACACAATAACATTTGACCCAAACGCAAACAGTGGAGAGCTATCCGGTATATTCTTAGAGCCACGCGGCAGTAGCCAGCGCCTTATTGCAAACGGCCTTACAGTTGCCAATATGAATACCCTTTGGATAGGCCAAGGCAATGGGGCTTACTGGACCGAATGGTACGAGTTTGGCTCAACGGTCAACACCGGCTTTATGAGAAGATCCGGCGGGGCGGGCCCTGTCGTAACCAGGCCTGGTTATGAAAACTTTGTTTTGCTGGGTTGGAACTCTGAGCCTGACGGCCGCGGCATAAATTTTGTTCAAAACATAGCAATTAATGACTCTATGACCGTTTACGCACAGTGGGCACCGACGCTCAGATTCCACACCAATATCAGCGGCGCCGTCACCGAGTATACCCGAACACACAACGTTGCGTTCAACCGCACTTTGCCAACACACAATCTACACGAAGGACATGCAAGCACGCTTGCGAATCGGCAGCAGCTGTTTATGCCGGAAGACCCGGACAATCCATCCCCATGGGCACAGCTTCATGTTGCCAACCACGCCTTCCTTGGCTGGAACACAGAGCGTGACGGAAGCGGGTTGTCGTTCAGCCGGTACACTGTAGTTACCGAAGAGCTTCTCAGCGACCACGGCAACAACGGTATTCTAAACCTCTACGCCCAATGGTTCGAGAACGGCGTAGGGTTTGATTCCGGCCACGCACCAGACAGCGTGATTCTGCCGCAGCACAGGCAGCGCCAATTGCAGTCACCACTCCCCAGTACGCTTGAAGACTCTCTTGCGGTTGGAATATTCACCCCTACGTATGACGGTATGCCTGATCCCCCTTATTGGCCCGATCACGAGTTTATGGGATGGAGGAGCGCGATTACTGGCGGAACAATTGTGGCGGACACTCCGATTGGTGAGCCGATGATGTTGATTGCGCAATGGCGTGCAGCATTCACGTTTAACGCAAACAACGGAGAGTTTTCCGCTGGAGTGACAACTGTTTCGGATTCGTCCACTGCAATCGGAGCAAACTTTCCAACCATTGTGTCATCGGCAGGGGCATCATCGCCACAACGAACTTCGGGCGGCGGTTGGAGCCTTGCAGGATGGAACAGTGCGCCGGACGGCAGCGGCATAACCTACGGCAGTAATTCGATCATTACCCAAGGCCGAACCGTCTTCGCTCAATGGCAAGGCAACGTTACCTTTCAGCTCAACGGTACAGGCGCAGTGTGGCCGGCGAACTCGGGCGGGTCAACACGCACATTGCGCGAAAACGAAAGTATAAGCTCAACAACAGGCATATCAATGCCTCCCGACCCAACCCGCCCCGGCCACGCATTCTTAGGCTGGAACACAGAGGCCGACGGAACCGGCGACGATTTTACCCAGGATTGCCTTATGACAGACGGCCATATGAATGTTTACGCCCAATGGGAGGTGACAGATGTCACTGTCACGCTGCTGGTCGAAGACGGAAGCAGCCCGGCGATTGGTGTAGGCAGCCCGACTATCACCCTAATAGTGCCGAACGAACCCGCAATGGTTCTGGGCGGCGTTGGCACAGACAGCGTCACCATTGATCCACCGATCACACCGGTAACCACGACTTTAACCATCACAGGCCTCAACTCGAACTGGTTCAGCGTAGAAGCTCATGTGCGTATAGGCGACACGGGATCCTGGGGCTCTCCGATTAACCTGGATGAAACCGGCACCGCACCAGCGCTTACATGGACTGCCGACCCAGCCATACAAATTGATATTGGCGACAATGTGTACGTCCGTGTAACCATAGAGGCGATAGTAGAGACAGCAATAGACGTAAGCGTTCTTGAAATTAACTATGGTGCGCACATAATCGACTTTGTGGACGATGACACGATTCAGCTTGGTGACGATACTGACAATGGCGATGACCCTGAAGATGTCATATTCACTATCTTCCACCACGACGCGGCCGAGGGCTGGACACTCGATGTCAGGTCGGAGGCCCACACTGGCACCGGCAACGACGCTCTTGCCAACAGGCTTTGGAGCGAGCGGATTGTAGGCACCACCAGCTTCCCGCTTTACAATACGGATGCGAGAGCGGCGAACTCT
>WRAV01000038.1 GCA_009780025.1 Oscillospiraceae bacterium
GCTCATATTTGTACAAGATATGAGCTTGGACGAAAAAACATTCCACATTATGGAAAATACTCTTCAAAAAACCGCATGAACATCCCATAAATTGAGTGTTATGTTTTTCTTGGGGCTAACTCCCACCAGCGAGAGCCACGCACTCATATCGGCGATTACCGGGGCGGCACTTGCCTTGGGCACAGGCAACGTGAATCTCGCTGCCTGGGGAAAAGTGCTGGCCGGGCTGGCTGCCTCCCTGGCCTTGGGGTACGGCGGTGCCTGGCTACTCACCCGTACGCTCTATCGACCGCTGGCTGCTCTCAAGGCGCAGGCCCTCGCCCGCACACAAATTCTGGCCGCCGGCGGGATGGCCTTTATGCACGGCGCACAGGACGGGCAGAAGTTCGTGGCGATCTTCATTTTAGCCGACCTATTTGCCCGCGGACGGTATCCTGCCGGGCCAATTGCGCTGAGCGACCATCTACCGGTGGTTTTTCTCTGTGGGCTTGCAATGGCGCTAGGCACCTCTGTCGGTGGCGGACGGATAGTGAATCTAGTCGGCTACAAAATGGTCCGCCTCCAAAAAACCGAGGGCGTCTGTGCCGACTTGGGAGGGGTACTTTGTCTACTGCTGGCCAGCGCTTTTGGTGTACCGGTCAGCACCACCCACACCAAAACCACCGCCATGATGGGCGCCGGCGCGGCTGCCGGTGGCCAGGTAAGCAGCAAAGTGGTGCGTGAAATCGTCTTCACCTGGGTGATTACATTCCCGGTCTGCGGGCTCTTGGGATGGGCGCTGACCCGGCTGCTGCTCAGCATATGACCTTGCCTAGATGTGAAAAAAGGAGCCGTTTACGGCTCCTCGTTTTATTGCAAAGTTTTACAGCGTCTTATCGTTCGTACAGCCCTATCTGCACGAACATCCGGCCTTTTTTCGAAAGACCGCCAACCTCCAGCAACTTGGCGCGTCCAAGGCCGCGTACCGACAGCAGAGCGCCCTCATCGAGCTCCTTGGCAGGTTGCAAGCAAAGCTGATGTTTCAGGCTCACCCGGCCTGCCGCTATCAGCTCAGATGCTTTGGTTCTGGGTAAATCAAACGCCGCGCAAAGCACCACATCCAGCCGTAGGGACGCCACCGTATCCGTTTTTATTATTAGATTTTCCTGCTTGGCCGGCAGTTCACAAAAGGCTATCTTGGATACTGTTACCCCAACCCGTCCTACCTTGTCGAGATTCTCGGCAATATACCCTTCCATCTCTGGCAGGCAGATCAACGCGGCGGTCCCATCCTCGCAGACGATGTCCCCTACCACGTCACGCTCTATCCCCAGCGCCATCAATGATCCTAAGACATCGCGGTGTGACAAGCTATCTTGGGGGCGGTATCTGATTTTGAGAGCAGATAAAAGTTTCTCCCGATCGTACCCACCCCAGTCAGAATTCACAAACACCGCGCGGGTGCGCTCCGCGCCCTCAAACCCGCCTTCAAAAGAGAGCGTGGCCCACCCTCGCTTGAAATATTCGCAGGCACTCTGCGACTGGGCAGGCGTGAGAAACCGCGAGGCTTCACAACCTGTTTTGGCAGCCCTGCCCGCAAGGTCTTGCAGGTGGGCAAGCAGCATATCCGTTTCATTTATAGGCATAGCCTCAACCTATCAGCCCAAATTCGCTGATTAATTGCTCGGCGGCTTGCCGGACATTTATCTGGCCACTGTCCACCAGGTAGTTAAAGCGGGTCATCTCCTCGCTGGTGATAATGCCCGACAAAACAGACAGAATCGGCTCCAGTTCGGGGAGCTGCTCCAACGTGTCTCTGCGAACGGCCACGTGCCCATAATAAGCCGGAAAAAAGCCCCGATCATCCTCAAGCACAACCACATCGGTGGTGACAATCTGAGAGTCAGTAGAAAATACGATCAAAGCGTTGCCCATTCTGTCTTGGTCAAAGGCGGCGTACTTTAGACCCACGTCCACCATAACATAGTCCGCAAATTCAAATCCATAAGCCCCGCTCATGCCGTGGAAACCGTCCGGCCTGTCAAAGAAGGAATGCTCTCCCACAAATGTCATATAAGGGGTAAAGGGAACCAGATCGCTGTAAGTCCAAACATTGTTTGCCTCCGCAAATTCCCTGCTTACACCCAGCGCGTATGTGTTGTTAAAGAGCGAGCGCTCAAACACAACGATGCCAAACTCTTCAAGGAGACCATCTCTTGCTCTCTCGAACGTCTCTTCAAATGGGGTGCCGGGCAAAACATCTTCGCCCAGGTGGGCAACCACAGCGGTGCCGGTATACATGGTCATGACTTGCGCGTCTCCCAGAACCACGGCCTCAAACGCAATCGTAGCCGTCAAATCCTGAATTACTCCTACACTAAGGTCTGTGCCCTCTTCGATGAGCATAGCCATAACCACAGCCATTATCTGACCTTCCGCAAATGTCCTGCCCACTACAACAATATCGTAATCACCTCTGCCTCTGCCACACGCGGTAAACACCGAAACAATAAGGCTGAGACAGATAATCAGCAACAATATTTTTTTTGCTTTCTTCATAAAGGCCCCCCTAATCTTTTATCTAGATAAGCTCGTCGGGTACATCGGCGCTATAATCTACGCCCGGCACTTCAAAACCGAACAGTCGGTAAAAGTCGTGGCGGTAGCCGCCAAGATCACAAAGATTCTCCAGGTTATCCTGGGTCACCTTTGCCCATATATCGGCTACCTCGCGCTGTACGGCAGATTCCATCTCCCAGTCATCCAAGCGCAGTCGTCCGGCTTCGTCAACTAAAGTTCCCCTGTACATGCGCTCCATCATCCGCACCATCTGCTCTATGCAGCCCTCGTGGGTACCCGCTCGCTTCATCACCCCAAACAAGATGGATATATACAGCGGCACCACAGGTATAGCACTGGACGCCTGCGTAACCAGCGCCTTGTTCACCGCTATGAGTGCACGTCCGCCCTTGCCCGCGAGCAGCTCGCCGATTTGCGCGGCTCCCCGCTCCAGGTCTTCCTTGGCCTTGCCGATTGTACCGTCTTTGTAGATCGCGTGGGTGAGCTCCGGCCCAATGTAAGTGTAGGCCACCGTCTTGACACTCTGTGCTAACAGCCCGGCCTCGCTGAGCGCCTGCATCCACAAAACCCAATCCTCGCCGCCCATGACAGCTACCGTGCCCGCTATTTCCTCCGGACTAGCCGGCTCAATAACCGCCTGCGTGAGCTCACCAGTGGCGAAGTTGACAGTATTCCCCCGGAACACGTCCCCAACCGGCTTTAGCACCGACTGGTAAACTTCGCCGCTAACCGGGTCGGTCCGGCGTGGAGCCGCAAGGGAATAAACCACAAAATCCACCTGCCCCAGCTTTTCGCGGACAAGCTCTACGGTCTGCGCCTTAACTTCCGCCGAAAACGCATCCCCGCAGATGCTCTCGGCCACAAGCCCCTTCTCCCGGGCAAGCTTCTCAAAAGCGGCATTGTTGTACCACCCGGCAGAGCCGAGCTTCCCACCGCTGCCTGGTTTTTCCAAAAACACCCCGACGCTGTCGGTGCCGTACCCAAATGCCGCGCTGACCCGTGTGGCCAGCCCATACCCAGCCGAGCTGCCTATAACCAGCGCCCGCTTTGGACCGCCCTCACCCGGTCGGGCAGCGGCGTACTCGGCCATCAACCTGACGTTTTCGGCACAGCCAACCGGGTGCGCCGTCGTGCAGATAAACCCTCTAACTTTCGGTTTTATAACCATGAAGTCATCTCCTTCGCGTTATTACAGGATAATTATACCATAAAATTCCGCGCGGCGCTAGGTGTGGGTAGGTTGGAAATTTGAGGTGAGGCGTGGTATAATGTTGGCGGCAGTTTTCTTGTAGATATGGGGTGCGTGAATCGCATTTATAAGTTATGGTGTGTGAGGTAAAAATGAAAAAGTTAGGGTTGTTTCTTTCCATCTTTATAGTGGGCATTACAATTATTGTTCTTGAGTTAGCTCTTTTCAGAGTAAGCTTCGCATTAATAATTATCGGTGCTATCGCAGCTCTCGGAGGAGCAATAGGCTCTTGTATCCATTCCAAGAGAGCAAGAAAATTCTTTGAATGGATTTTTGATATTATAGCTCTCCCCTTCTTTAGTTAAGGCACCATTGCAGTATAAGCATTACCCACGTTCTCTTTCCAATTGAAATTTCGTCTTTCTAGGAGGCCATACCATGGCAAAATACGAACGCCACCTGACCGGCAATTTCGATGACTTTTTGCAAACGCTAGACACCGGCATTATGACCGGCAGCATCACCGCCAGCTTCCAGGACGGGAGCGACTTTGCGTCAGGCGGCGTGCGCTGTGCCGTTCGGGTGTACGAGCGCCACAGCATGATTGGAGGCACTCGCCTGAGCGCTAACATAACCCTTGTAGGCAACGGTGACGAGCTCTTTCTCTCGGTGATTGCTGCCGGCGGAAGCGGGGCAATGTTCTTTAAAATCAACACATGGGGCGAAGAAAGCTTCGTGGAGAAGATTGTACATATCGTCGAATCATATTTGAATGCGAGGTAATGTAACATGCTCAAAATAGCAATCGTAGGCTACGGCAACATAGGCAAGGCCGTCATGGAGGCCGTCGAGGCCGCAAGCGACATGGAGCTCTGCGGTATCATAATGCGCACACAGTCCCTTAATAAGCCGCAAGTCTCCGTGCCCGTTGTGGACAGCCTTGCCAAGTTGGCAACCAAACCGGACGTTGCCATCCTATGCACCCCGTCGCGCTCGATTCCCGAGGTGGCGGAAGGCTTCCTTGCCCAGGGCGTAAACACAGTCGACAGCTACGACATCCACTCGGACATCTGGGAGCTGCGCCAGCGCCTGGACACCGCCGCGAAGAAGGGCGTCAGCACGGCCGTTGTCTCGGTTGGATGGGACCCCGGCAGCGACTCGGTAATACGAGCGCTGTTAGAGGTTTTGGCGCCGGGCGGTCAGACATTCACCAACTTCGGCCCGGGGATGAGCATGGGCCACACCGTGGCCGTCAAGGCAATAGAAGGTGTAAAAAACGCGCTGTCCGTGACAATCCCGCTTGGGACAGGCGTTCACAGGCGACTGGTGTATGTTGAACAGAAGGATGGCTACAACTTTAGTGAAATCGCAACAAAAATCAAGACCGACCCATACTTCCGCAATGACGAGACCCACGTCTACCCCGTGAGCGATGTGGACTCGCTGGTAGACGTGGGCCATGGTGTCAACCTTGTCCGCAAAGGCGTGTCGGGCAAAACACATAACCAACTGTTTGAGTTTAGCATGAAAATCAACAACCCAGCTCTGACGGCGCAGGTCATGGTATCGTGCGCAAGAGCCGGCGCAAAGCAATCCCCCGGCGCGTACACCATGATTGAGCTCCCCATCATAGACATGCTGGAGGGCAGCAAAGAGGAACTCATTAGAAGGTTAGTATAGCCGTCGCGCAAGCGCTACTTTCGCCCGTTATAATGTTCCGGGCTAATGACTGTTAGCTCAAAGAGCAATCCCTGTGGATTCGCTTGTGCCATCAACGCGGTGGAGAATTACCCTTGTGTGGCCCTCTTCAAGCATCATTTGATTCCCGTTCCTCGAAATACGGACGTTAAATGTCACGGGTAAGAAACCATCAAACCTTAGCGTCAGGGTATCGCCGATAATAGTGAAGTCCCCCCAATCGCCGTCGCGGTCGACAAACCTGCCGTTCTTGTCAAAGATAAGCAGGCACATCCAGGCGTGCGGAACGGTCGTATCATGACATTCCCACCTGCCAACAATTGAGAGCTCTAACGGCTCAGTGGTCTCCGGAACCTCGGCGTCGCCGTCAACGTAGTCGAGTATGACACTAAGCCCATCGATTACAAGCAGCAGCCGGTCACCAATAACGCGGAAGACGCCTGTAACGATTTCGTGTTCGTCAAATTCCAGCGTTAGGGTACGGCCTTCAATAGTGAAGTATCCCTGGTCACCGTCGCGGTCTACAAACCTGCCGTTCTCATCAAATATGAGCATGCAAACCCAATTATGCGGGATCGTTGCATCACGACATTCCCACCTACCGACAAGTGAGAGCTCTGGGGTCTCGTCGACCTCCAGGGCTTCCGCTATCTCTGGGGATTCTTCTGCAAGCTCTGGTTCGTCAACAAGCTCCGGCTCCTCGGCGGGCTCCATCTCCTCAGTAGGTTCCGGGTCTTCTGCAAGCTCCGATTCTTCGGTAACCTCCAAGGCTTCAACATTCTCTATTGCATCAGCGATTACTGGAGCCTCAGCGGCTTCCGGTGCTTCGGTAGCCGCCACGCAAGCCCCCAGAAGCGCCGCGCACAGTATGGCAAGCGCAACAATTACAGCTTTTCTCCTCACAACAAACCCTCCTCGTGTTCGGTTTGCTAAGCCACCGGGCCTCGCTTTTCATCCATCGAAAGGTACTTCTTCGAGACCATTATCTCCCTGATGATGTCCACAACCCGCCAGACCTCGTGATATGTATTGTAAAGAGCGATCGGCGCCAAGCGGATTATATTCGGAAAGCGAAAATCCGGGATCACGCTGTGCGCTTTTAGGCAAGCGTTTATGCGGATTGCGTCGGTGCCGTGCGCCAGTGCCACGTGCCCACCCCGGCGCTGTAGTTCTCTCGGCGTGGCTATGCTGAATCCGTGCTGCTCCACCAGCAGCGAATCGATGAGAAACATTAAGTACGAGGTCATCTTTAGCGACTTTTCGCGCACGTTGCCCATCCCAAACTCTTCGAAAACATCCAGCGATCCGCCAATCGGCGCCATACTGAAAATATGCGGAGTTCCCGTCTGCCAAGCGCCGGCGCTGCCTGCGGGCTCGAATTCCAGAGCCATGTCGAACTGACGGCTCTTGTCGCTGCCAAACCAACCGGGAAGACCGGGCTGTGTCCCGTGGTGGCGCCGGTTTATGAACATCGCGGCCGACGAGCCCGGCCCGCCGTTCAAATACTTATAGCAGCACCAGACAGCGAAGTCTACGTCCCACTCGTGGAACTTGTGGGGTATGCTCCCCGCCGAGTGGCAGCAGTCAAACCCGATGATTATTCCCTTTTCGTGAGCTTTTGCGGTCAGCCTTTCTATGTCAAGAAGCTGGCCGCTCCGGTAGAGCACAGACGGCAAAAGCACAAGCGCGACGTCGTCATTAAAAGCAGCGATGATGTCGTCTTCATCGAGCGTTACACCATCTTGGCTTTTCAAGAGTACAAGGTCGTCCGCCGGACGGCCCAACAGGCGCAAGTGCCCCTGCGCCGCGTATATATCCGAAGGGAAGTTGAGCTCATCCATCAGCAGCTTTGTCCGCTTGCTGGAGGGCTTATAAAATGTAGCAAGCAGATTGTGAATGTTAACCGTCGTGCTGCCGGTTACCACCACCTCACCCTCAAGCGCACCGACAATTTTCGCCATCCTTGCGCCCAGCTTTTCGGCAACATAAAACCAGGGCTGCCTGGCCTCTGTCCAGCCGTCTATCCCCAGGTTCTTGTAGTCCTCAACCGCTGACAGCAGCGCGGCTTCTCCGGCCTTGGGCATCAGCCCCAGCGAGTTGCCGTCCATGTAAATCACGTCGTTAGCTTTGTAAAATCTGTCCGCAAAGTTTAGGTTGTCGAGACTATCCAGTTCTTTGGCAAAGGCTTCACTTATATCGAATTTCATATGCGTCACCATATCCTTTTTGTGTAAGTATACCAGAGCTGTGGAGATGTTTCAAGGTGGTAATAAATAACTGCTGGTCGCACCTTTTCCCGCCGCGCTGTATACACTGGTGTATATTTAGAGCGTGTTTTGAAACTCATTGTCACACCATCGCAGCGCAGCTTCACCCGCCCTTTTTCACAAAAATGGTCATTAATACACAAAGTATTGCTTGCGCTTTTTGCAAAAAACTGCAGGCAAGTCTGTACCACGCTGATGCGACAAGCAGTTTCAAAACACACTCAGCAAGGAGCGGGAGACCGATGAAAGAGATACCTTACAACCGGGAGAATGCCGTCGCCTACGCTCGCAAGTTGGCGCTGGGGCGCAACCCGCGTTTCTACAACTTTTCCGAGATAGGCGGCGACTGCGCAAACTTCGCCTCCCAATGCATTTATGAAGGCATAGGCGTGATGAACTTTGCCCCCGTCTACGGCTGGTTCTATCGCTCGCAGTACGACCGCGCGCCCGCGTGGACTTCAGTAAAATACCTACACAGATTCTTGACCGAAAATAAGAATGGCCCCGGCCCCTACGCCGCCGAAGTCGAGCTGACCGATGTAATGCCGGGAGACATCATCCAAATTGCTACATATCTACCAAACTTCCACCACACGCTGGTGGTTGTGCAGGCGCAGCGCCCCCAAACTTTCGACGACGTGCTGGTTGCCGCCCACAGCTACGACAGCCTTGACCGCCCCCTCTCTACCTACGACATCACGCAGATTCGCTGCATACATATCCTAGGTGGGCGCAGACCGTAGAAAATGTTCAAAATACGCGAAAAGCCGGATTTTCATCTGGCTTTTTTCGCTTTTTTAGTGTAAACTGTAGGCAACGAACACTTGGGGGAGAAAATAAAATGCTTACACCTAACAGAGAACGGGCAGTCGCCCTTCTACACAAACACAACCAAAACCCCTCCCTGCGCAGCCACGCCCTTGCGGTGGAGGCCGCCCTGCGCCATATCGCCCGCCAATGGGGCGAGGACGAGCATTATTGGGCCGAGGTCGGCCTGCTCCACGACGTTGACTACGAGCTACACCCCGAAGAGCACCTGGTGCACGCCCCTGATATGCTGCGGGAAGGCGGCTACGATGAGCAGTTCATCCACGCGGTGCTAAGCCACGGCTGGACGCTCTGCACCGATGTCAAACCCGAAAATAAGATGGAGATCGCACTCTTTGCCGTGGACGAGCTCTGCGGGCTGATAACCGCCGCCGCTTACATGCGCCCAAGCAAAAGCGTCATGGACCTGGAAGTTTCATCGGTCAAGAAGAAGTTCAAGGACAAAAAGTTTGCCGCCGGGGTCAACCGCCAAGTTATCCTAAACGGCTGCGAGATGCTGGAAATCACCCTGGACGAGCTCATCGCCTTGGCCATCGCGGGGATGAGGGAAAACGCTGCCGCAATCGGCCTCTAACCATCACAGGCTCCGCAAAGGGGGTGCACCGCGTGAAGAATCACCTGCCATACAATGTGCTGCTGGTTGCCACCGTGGTAGCCATCGGCCTCATGGCGATTTTCAACCTCTATGCCCGGCAGTCGGGGTTTGCGGTGCACGTAGGCTATGCCATCCCTCTGCCACCCGCCCAAGAGGCCCCACCACCGACCCAGATCGCGACCCCGCCACAAATACTCCCGCCGCCGACAGTGCCGCTCGCGCAGACCCCACCGGCAACTCCGGAGAGCCTGCTGCCACCGTCACCGCCGCTCCCCGAGCCTCTGCCACCCGTCCTGGAACCACCACCTACGCAGCAAGAGGAACCTTACGCCAACTGGCATTGGGTGGAGCAGGAGTTTTACGAGCCGATGTTCTTTGAGCCTGAGCCGGTCGTCCACTTCCCCATCGAGCTCAACGCGGCCACGTCGGAACAGCTGCAGCTGGTGCGCGGGATTGGCCCGGCCATCGCCCAGCGGATAATCGACCACCGCTGGCAGATCGGCGGGTTCACCCACCTTTCTCAACTGCTGGAAGTCTCGGGTATCGGCCCCGCCACCTTTGACCGAATGTCGCCCTACTTTTTCGTCGCCGGCCAGCACGAATGGGAGATACAGCGGTGGGAACAGGACTGGGCAGAGTATCAGCGCCTAATGGAGATATATTTGCAGCACCAGTGGCAGCAAGAGGCCGATAACCAAGCTAACTAAAAACGTTGGCAGCACCATGCGGTAGCTGCCAACGTTTTATTCGTGTATAGAGAGTTAGCCCATTACCACAACGCCGCCACGGGCCTGACGGGCAGGCGGCATGGTTACAACCGAAGCTTCGGCATCGGCAAAGGAGCCGTCCTCATAATATGAACCGCCCATAAACTCCCACTGCTCCTGGCGCGGGGCCGGGCCCTGGTAGAAGATTCCCACCAGCAGCATGGTGACTCCAAGCGCCACGCTCGCGGCGTAAATAGCGCGCTCCCTCGGGGAAAGCAGACCGCGCACCTGTCCGGCAGCCTTCCTCACCTGGTACTTGCCAACCACAACGCCTACAATGCAAGCCAGCGCCAGCGCGCCTAGCACACTGAGCAACAGAATGTTTAGGGTGCTCATCTGCCCCTCCGCACAGTCTTATTCGTAGAGCGGGTACTTCGCGCAGAGCTCCGCGACAGCGGCGCGAACTTCTTGGGCGGTGCCCTCGAAGTCGATTGCGGCCTTCTTCATGCAGGAGGCTATAACCTTCATGTCCGCCGCTACAAGACCGCGTGTGGTCACAGCCGGTGTGCCGATTCTTACACCGCTTGTGACAAACGGCCCGCGCTGCTCGCCGGGAACGGTGTTCTTGTTAACGGTAATGTGCACTTCGTCCAGGCGCCTTTCGAACTCTTTGCCTGTTATGTCAAGCTTGGTCAGATCAACCAGCATGAGGTGGTTGTCCGTTCCGCCCGAAACAAGGTCGAAGCCCTCTTCCACAAGAGCGGCCGCGAGAGCCTTGCTGTTTTCGAGCACCTGCTTTTGGTAGCTCTTGAAGCTATCGCTTAGCGCCTCACCGAACCCAACAGCCTTGGCGGCAATAATATGCATGAGCGGCCCGCCTTGTAGCCCGGGGAATACAGCTTTGTCGAACTTTTTGCCCAGCTCGGCATCTTTGGATAGTATCAGACCGCCGCGAATACCGCGCAGGGTCTTATGGGTGGTGGAGGTACAAACGTCTGCGTAAGGAACCGGGTTCATGTGCAGCCCGGCAGCTACCAAGCCCGCAATGTGAGCCATGTCCACAAACAGGTAGGCGCCAACTTCTTTGGCGATTGCCGCGAACTTCTCAAAGTCGATGGCGCGGGGGTAAGCGCTGGCACCGGCAACAATCATCTTGGGTTTGCTCTCGAGTGCTGCTTTGCGGACTACATCGTAGTCAATCATGTGTGTAACAGGGTCTATGCCGTAAGCAACAAAGTTGTAAAGCTTGCCCGAAAAATTAACGGGGGAGCCGTGGGTCAAGTGACCGCCTTGGGTCAAGTCCATACCCAAAATAGTATCGCCCGGCTCAAGAAGGGCGAAATAGACTGCCTCGTTTGCTGTCGCGCCGGAGTGTGGCTGCACGTTGGCATAAGCCGCGCCAAACAGCTTCTTAACGCGATCGCGCGCGATGTCCTCAGCTATGTCCACACACTCACAGCCGCCATAGTAGCGCTTGCCGGGGTAACCTTCGGCGTATTTGTTGGTAAGTACGCTGCCCGCCGCAGCCATAACCGCAGGAGTTACAATATTCTCGCTGGCAATAAGCTCAAGATTGCGGCGCTGGCGCCCGAGCTCTCCCGCAATTGCGTCGCCCACCTCTTTGTCGTGCTTTTTAAGATACCCAACAATGTCAAACAAATCTGCGTACACAGCCATTTCCTCCTTCTATTTTATCTCGTTTTTTGCGCATACGTTAAGATTATAACATAAACCGACCAGGCTCGTCAAGGCGAGCGGAGGCGAGCTCCAAGGCAATCACATGAACATACAAAATTCATGAGACTTTGTAGGAGCGGCCATTGGCCGCCCGCGATTAACCACATACATCTCGTCAGACCACGGACGCGCAATTCGCGCCCCTACAACCAATCGGCATTAATTTTTGTGTAGCATCGCTTTAGGCGCTTGCCGCGAAGGTACACTCACCTCATAACCTTGCCCACACACTCAAGCACGCGGCCAACATCTCCCGAACCGATATGGCGATGAGTTACCATACGGATAACTTCCGCATTTCTTGCCTCGCAGAGGATACCGTACTTTTCCTTGAGCTCTCCGCGAACGGCAAAAGCGTCTTTCCCACCGCTGATCTTGAAGTAGACCAGGTTTGTCTGCACGCCTTCTATGTCAACCGATATTCCATTTATTGAGCTCAGGCCCTCCGCAAGCTGCCTGGCGGTTTGATGGTCATCTGCCAGCCTGTCAATCGACTGCTCAAGGGAGACTATCCCGGCGGCGGCCAGCACACCAGCTTGGCGCATTCCGCCACCCAGCATTTTGCGGGCACGCACAGCCTCCGCTATGAATTCCCCCTTGCCGCAGAGCATCGAACCCACCGGCGCGCTGAGCCCTTTGGCCAGACAAAACATCACGCTGTCCGCGTGCTTTACAATTTCCTTGACATCGACCTGTTGCCGCACAGCCGCGTTAAACACCCTCGCCCCGTCCATATGTACTTTTATGCCGTGCTCGTCCGCGATTTTACGGTACTCCGCCAGATACTCCAACGGGTATACGGTGCCTCCACCCACGTTGTGTGTGTTTTCTATACATAGCAGCCCCAGCGCCGGGAAGTGCACGTTTTCCTTGCGGATAGCAGCCCTCACGTCCGCGGGGTCAAGTATTCCCAACTTGCCCTTTATGGGGTGTGGCATAAGACCGGCTACCCGGGCTATCCCGCCAACTTCGTATTTGTTGATATGGCTGTCAGTTTCCAGCAAAACCTCTCTGCCCGCAGGGCAGTGGCAGAGCATAGCGATAAGGTTCCCCATTGTACCACTTGGCACAAACAGAGCGTCCTCCATGCCCATCATCTCGGCGGCAAGCTTTTGCAGCTTGTTCACGGTGGGGTCGGCTTTTTGCACATCGTCGCCGACTTCGGCTTCATACATGGCCTTGCGCATCTCCTGGGTAGGGTGAGTAACGGTATCGCTCATCAGGTTGATAATTTTTCCCGGCATGGTAAGCCTTCCTTTCGCTCTGTATATTAAAACGACCCCTACCGGCAACGCGCGGTAAAGGTCTGGCACTAAACAGCATCTTATCACGCCTACCCAGCAGGTGTCAAGCCCACGAACACAATGCCGGAACACCATACCATAGCGTCTGAATATAATGGCAAGGACACATATATTTGGAGGTAAGCAGCAATGAAAATAGATTGGAAGCAAAAACTGGGCAGCCGCAAGTTTTGGGCGGCAGTCGCGGGATTTGTCACACCCATTATCATCATAAGCGGAGGGTATAACGAACTGGCAACCGAGGTGACCGCTATCATAATGAGCGGCGCGGCCCTAATCTCATACATCATAGGCGAAGGGCTGGCGGACTCCACAAAAAATAGCAGAGGAGCTGACGACGATGAATAAAACGATTTTCCTCGACCCCGGCCACGGCGGTGTTGACCCGGGGG
The DNA here is from genome assembly GCA_009780025.1 of Oscillospiraceae bacterium. Classification (GTDB taxonomy): domain Bacteria; phylum Bacillota; class Clostridia; order Oscillospirales; family Ruminococcaceae; genus WRAV01. The sequence continues at coordinate 13,277 of WRAV01000038.1, forward strand.
CCGTCAACGGCGCGCGTTTCGAGAGCCACGACAACCTCAGGCTGGGGAGGCGGGTGCAAGCCCTGCTTGAAAGGCAGGCCGGCGTCAATGTGGCCATGTCGCGTACGTTGGACGTCTTTGTCTCGCTCGGGGATCGCACAAATCACGCAAACCGGGTTGGGGCCGACCTGTTTGTCTCGCTCCACCGCAACGGGTTTACCAGCCCCGCCGCCAACGGCTTTGAAAATTGGATATTTACCACAGCTAGCGCGGTAGACGAAGGCGCAGCCCGCGAAGTTCTCGAGCGGGTGATTGAGGTCGGCGTGCAGAGCAACCGCGGAATCAAGCGTGGCAACTTCCACGTGTTGCGCGAGAGCCGGATGCCCTCAATACTCGTGGAGCTGGGATTCATCACGAACACGCGGGACAACGAGCTGTTTGACACCCACTTTGAAGCGTATGCGCAGGCTGTCGCCCGCGGTGCGTGCGCGGCCCTGGGTATCACATTCAGCGGCGAAGCCCCCCGCCAGCTCGCCCGAATCCAGCTGGGCGCCTACACCTGGCCGGACAACGAAGCCGGCGCCCGCAGAGACCTAGCCCGCATCCGTGCACTGCCTGGACTACAGGACGCCTGGCTGGTCATCCCATCAAACGACAGAGCCGAGAGGGATTAGGCCAAACTTGCGAAATGCCGATTTGTAGGGTACGCGCCCCTGCGCGTACCGGTCGATTATACCGGGCGTCACGTTGCACGAGCGGTACGCGCAGGGGCGCGTACCCTACATTTTGCCCTGATAACGGCAGCTATGCTTTTGCCGAAAAATGTGGTATACTACCCCAAGAAAGGCGGGTGGTTCCCCTGTCCGGCAAGATTGATACCGAGATTTTCGGCGGCATAATACTCTCGGCCCACAACAGGTACCGCCCGTTCGTCGGCTCGGTGGGCATTTCCGGCAGAAATATCGAGTACGTCACTCCCGGGCGCAAAGACGACGTAGACGCGGCGATCACGATTGACGCAAGCGGCAAAATCATAATGCCCGGCCTGGTTAACGTCCACTGCCACGGGGACATGACCCTGGCGCGGGGGCTGGGCGACAACCTCACCCTGCAAGAGCAGAACGCGGCATTCGAGCAAAACAACTGGTTCTACCGATACATCACCGACGAGGATCGCTTTTACTCCCGGCAGCTGACCTACTGTGAGGCCCTGCGCTTTGGCACCACCTTTATCCTGGAGAACATGTATTGGGACCTTGACGGTTCAGCTCAGGCAATGGCCCAAACCGGAATAAAGGGCGCGCTGGCCCAGGATATTCGCCCCGACTTCACAAAGCCGGACAAGCTTATGAGCGAAGCCACAGTTCGCGACTTCGCCGAAAACTGCGAGGCCCACGGGCTTATCCCGGTAATCGGCAGCATCTCGGAGGAGGATTTCGAGCCTGAGCTACTGCGAAGAATTGGCGCTATCGTTAAGTCGGCCGGGCTGATGCAGACCTTCCACGCCGCCGAGACCAGATGGCGGCAGGATATAGTCCTGCGCAAATACGGCGACACATCGGTCAGCCTGCTGCATAAATGGGGCATACTATGCGAGGATATGATTTGCTCCCACGCCGTTTATCTTTCGGATGAGGAGATAAAATATCTGGCCGCCAGCGGGGCCAAGGTCGCCAACACCCCGCTCTGCGAGATGAAGATTGCCGACGGCATTGCTCCCATTCCAGCTTACTTAGAAGCCGGTATCCCGGTCGGCTTGGGCACGGACGGGGCCATGTGGAACAACTCCAACGACATCTTCCGGGAAATGAAGGGTATGAGCCTACTGCACACCATAAACAGCGGGATACGCACCCTCTCCACACACGACCTGCTGGACATGGCGACAATCAAAGGGGCGGCACTCTTCGGGCAGGAACACCGGACAGGCTCTCTTGAGCCCGGCAAAGCCGCCGACATAATACTTGTAGACTCCACCGGCCCACACATGACGCCGCTGCGGTTCGGCCACCGCGAGAACGTCGCCTCCTGCATCGCTTTCTGCGCCACCGGCGCGGACGTAACCGACGTCTTTGTAAACGGCGCGCACGTGGTCAAAAATCGCAAACTCACCACTATTGACCTGGCCGCGCTCTCGGACAAGGTGACCCGCGCTTCCGAGCGGCTGTCAGACAAGCTGCACGCCGAACAGGCGCATAAAAATTGAAGGGGCGGTTTTTGTGGGTAAGCTATTTTGCCTGCTGGGCAAGAGCGGGGTAGGCAAGGATACCCTGTTTAGTCGGATAGTAGACGACCCGGAGCTGGGCACCGCTCTCTCGCCGGTGGTGCCTTATACAACCAGGCCCAAGCGGGAAGACGAGGTCTGCGGGGTGCACTATCACTTCGTGTCGGAAGCCCGGATGGACGAGCTTGAGCGCCAGGGCAAAATCATCGAAAAAAGACGGTACGATACTGTGCGCGGCGTTTGGTACTACTTCACCGCCGCCTTTGAGCTGCCTTTGCAGCGCGATTACATAATCATCACCACCCCACAGGGCGTTGAGAAGCTGTCCGAAAAACTCGGGCCGGCCGGGATGGTCATAATACACCTGATAGCCAGCGACAAAACCCGCCTGGAACGCTCAATTCTCAGGGAGTGCGAACAAAGATTGCCCAACTACGCCGAAGTTTGCCGCAGATACCTCGCCGACGAACAGGACTTCGCGGATACAGGTTTTTCCAAGTTTGCGGTGTTTGAGATCAATGCCGGCCAAAATATCCAGCACAGCCTTGACGCCTTCAAAAAAATTTTTAGTGTTCAAAAAATTTTTTAGCACAGGGGCTTGCTTAATCTAGAGTCAACGTATAGAATGGTGATTATAGAATTCACTAGGAGCTGATTCCAAATGGCCAACTACTTCAAAAGTATACATACGGTGTTTTTTATCACACTGCTTATTTTCATCGGCGCCGCTTTTGTAATTGACCCTTCCCTTTCCATCTTCCGCGGGTTTGAGGCGATTTTGCGCTCGCCGGATATTCTTGTGACCGACTATGTCTATGTGGGAGGCTTAGGTGCGGCTATTCTCAACTCGGCAATTACCTCGCTGCTGGCTCTGGGTATGCTGATAGTTTTCAACCACGAAGCCAAGAGCGCGACCATATCCAACTTATGGCTGGTGCTGGGGTTCGCCTTTTTCGGCAAAAACCCGCTGACAGTAATTCCCATATTTTTCGGCGGCTGGCTGTACTCTAGGTTTATGAAACAGAGCTTCAACGTGAATATTCTGACCTGCCTGGTAGCGGCTTCTATGTCCCCGGCGGTAACCCAGAAAGTATTTATCGGTACAGGCAGCGACCTGCTAAATGTGGTATTCGCAATCTGCATGGGTGTGTTGATTGGTTTTATATTCGACCCTATGGCCAAAAATATCTTTAAAGCACACGACGGCTTTAACCTATATAACGCCGGGTTCACAGCCGGTATGCTAGCGATTATAATCACTTCAATATTCGCAAGTTACAACATCGCTTACGAAATGAACGACCAGTGGAGCAGCGGGAATAACCTGGCGATTGGCTTGTTTTTGTCAGTTGTCTCTCTCTTTCTTGTATTCGTTGGCCTGTATATGCACCGAGACGTGCCCGATGCCTTTAAGAAGTTGCTCACACTGCGCAAGCAACATAACGACTACTACCCCACCTACGGCTACGTATGCTATGTAAATATGGGAGTTTTGGGGCTGTTCTGCACTTTTGTCGCGCTGTTTGTAATCCGCATTGAGATTAATGGACTTGTGCTGGGCGCGATACTTTCGGTAATGGGCTTCGGCGCCAACGGCAAGCAGATATTCAGCGTCTCCTCCCTTATGGCCGGCGTCGCACTAGGCACCTTGCTAAGTCCGTGGAACCTGCAAGACCCCGGCGTCGCGGTAGCGTTCTTCTTTGTAGCCTGTCTCTCGCCAATACCGGCAAAATTTGGCTGGCACTGGGGCGTGATAGCCGGCGTGATACACTTGCACCTTGTGACCAGCCTGGCAGTGCCCTCAGGCGGGATAAACCTCTACAACAACGGGGTGGCCGCCGGGTTTGTAACGGTCTTGCTGCTCCCGATTATAAGGGCCATCCATCAGCGCAGAGAGACAATCAGCGCCGGTTAGATAATCACCTAAACACTGCAAATATTATGGCCCTGCGTGCTTACCACGCGGGGCCTTTGTGCGCTATAAGTTAACGAACTTCAAAATTGCCACAATGGGGGGGATTATTGAGATTTAAGGTTTTTTAAGTTCAAGGGCTTGATTTGAATTCGCCTTCGGGCGAAAATAGTGTACCGCTCGTGCCGCGGGGACACTTACTTTTCTTGTTTCGCCAAGAAGAAGTAAGCAAAAGAAGGCGACTGGGGGAGGACCGGGTCTGACTACGCACAAAGGACGTGCTCCGCAGACAACTCCCCCAGACCCCCTCTGGTAGGTCAAGGGCAGGTGGGTGAGTGCGGTAGGTTCGCGGACGGACGATACATCTCCGTAGCTAGCGTGTTCGTCAGTAATGGCACAGCCAATAGCAAACACCTCACCACAAAAACTCCTTACTCTAAACCCGGGCTCGCATAGCGGCTGGGTAAGTTTGCGGGTAACCAAGGGCTTGAAGTTCGAAGGCGTCTGCTGTCACTCCCGCCTCTGTTGACAAGATCGGGAGCTCGCGAGAATTACTCACGTACAAACACTCCGGCTCTCGCTCACCTGCCCGTGGAGAGGGGGCCTGGGGGAGTTGTTTGCGACTGAACTTGGAGCAAACCTGGTCCTCCCCCAGTCGCTTTTCTTTTGCTTACTTTCTCTTTGGCGAGACAAAGAAAAGTAAGTGCCTCCGCGGCACAAGCGGTACATTATTCCCAGCCCGCAGGCTGAGTTAATATTCAGCCC
>WRAV01000039.1 GCA_009780025.1 Oscillospiraceae bacterium
GCCTTTGGCGCAGTAGTTAGGGGGCGCCACGGGGGGAAGCCCCCCGCGCCCCCTTAAGTCGCTTTTTGCTTGCTTTTTGGCGAAACAAAAAGTAAGTGCCTCCGCGGCATGAGCGGTACATTACTCTCGCCCGAAGGCGAATCTAAAATCAAGGCCCTTGACCTTAGGAACTGCGTGACCCGCACAGGTGCGCTTTTCTAAGACACAAACGTCGGCCCTTTGGCAAAGAGCAGATAGTAGTTCTCCTTTCGAAAGCGCTGCCCACTGCCTATCTCCAACAAATCTTGACAATGTCCCTGATAAGTGCTATAGTGGCACAAAGGCTCCGAAAAAAGGGAGCCGCATGGCCGTTGTTCGGTGCGCAAACACCTTCAACGGGCAAAGGTGGCCATCGTTAAACACTCACACCCTTGCACTTCCACGCGACACTTTCATTATACAATACCTGTCAACAGGGTGGCGTATAATGTTTGCAGATTCGCGAGGGAAGTTGTCGTTATTTACGGCGCGCATAGGGGTGAACCACCTCTATGCGCGTCTTTAGTTTTGTTTCGGGGCTTTTGACCCGGCGAACCGCCGGAGCCAGCAGCTCGCGACTTCGCTTCGCTACGTGCTCCGCATTATATATCCAAGGCTTAACTCTGTGATGCGGAGCACGAGCGAGCGAAGAGAGCCGAGTTGCGAGCTAATAGTCCAGCGCTTGCGCTGGACAAATCAAAAGCGAAAGGCAGTGTGACATCATGGGAGGGCAAAGAGTTACAACTCGTTTAATGGACGACCTTGGGCGCATTGTGATCCCTGCGGACATGCGCGAGGCGTTGGGATGGGACACCGGCAAAAAGTTAGAAATTGTAATGAACGACGACCCTATGGAACCGATCGTTCTCCGCGAAGCTTTAACCCGTTGTTCTCTTTGCCGGGAAGAGTTCAGAGATTTATTGCCGGTTGAGAAGGGCTACGTATGCCCACAGTGCTCTGCGAAAGTTAAGATAGGGCTATAACGCACAAGGAGGTCGCCGGCAGGCGGCCTCCTTTGTTTTGTGGGACTAAACCTTAAAGCTGTCCTTGAGCGTGACTATACGGTTAAAGGTGCCCGGGTGGCGGCTGTCCACACAGAAGTACCCGGAGCGCACAAACTGGAACCTGTCTCCCGGCTGGGCATCGGCCAGCGCGGCTTCGAGCTTGCAGCCCTTTAGGTGAGTGAGCGAGTTCTCGCACAGATGGTCAAGGTAGTTCGTGCCCTCGGGCACGTCGTCTACATTTTCCAGTGTGAACAAGTTTTCGTATAGCATTAGGTCAGCTTCTATGGCGTGGCCCGCGCTAACCCAGTGGATTGTACCCTTTACCTTGCGGCCATCGGCAGGCATACCATTGCTTGTCTCGATGTCGGCGGTGCATTTGAGCTCGACCACGTTGCCGGCGTCGTCGGTAACGGCTTCTTCGCACTTGATTATATACGAGCCCATCAGGCGGACTTCCCCGCCAAGGCGGAGCCGCTGATATTTCGGCGGCGGGTCGAGTGAGAAGTCGCTCTTGTCAATATACAGCTCCCGGCTAAAGGCCACCTGTCTGGTACCCGCATCCGGATTTGTGGGGTTGTTGGAGATCGGAAAGTGCTCGACCTTGTCAGCGGGATAGTTGGTTATGGTCAGCTTAATCGGCTCCGCGACGGCTATGCGGCGGGGGGCTTCGCGGTTGAGTTCCTCGCGGATGCAGTACTCCAGCAAGCGTATATCCACCACCGAATAGGTTTTGGCAACCCCGGCCCTGGTCACGAACTCAACTATCGAGCTGGGAGTGTAGCCGCGGCGGCGCAGAGCACAGAGCGTTGGCAGGCGTGGATCATCCCAGCCGTCCACCTTGCCGGTCTCTACCAGCTCGCGGAGGTACCGCTTGCTCATAACCGTGTAAGTGATATTCAGCCGGGCGAACTCGTACTGGCGGGGCGGGTTCTCAAAGCCGATGTTCTCAACCACCCAGTCGTAGAGCGGGCGGTGGTTCTCGAATTCAAGAGAGCAAAGGGAGTGGGTGATGCCCTCCAGCGCGTCCTGGATTGGGTGGGCGTAGTCGTAGAGCGGGTAAATGCACCAGTCGTCACCCTGGCGGTGGTGGTGCGCGTACAGAATCCGGTAGATTGCCGGGTCGCGCATATTCATGTTGGGTGAGGCCATATCGATTTTAGCGCGCAAAGTTCGCGTCCCAGCCTCGAACTCGCCCTTTTTCATCCGCTCGAACAAATCAAGGTTCTCCTCGACAGGGCGGTCGCGGTAAGGGCTGTCCTTACCAGGCGTAGTCAGAGTGCCGCGGTACTCGCGCATTTCTTCGGCTGTGAGACAGCAGACGTAGGCCTTGCCCTTTTTAATCAGCCCGACCGCGAACTCGTAGCACTTCTCAAAGTAGTCAGAGCCGTAAAAAATCCCGCCGTCGGGCACCGCGCCCAGCCAGCGCAAGTCTTGCTCAATCGAGCGGACAAACTCCTCGTCCTCATTGACAGGGTTGGTGTCGTCGTAGCGCAGGTTGAAGGTGCCTCCGTATTTTTTGGCGGTGCTGTAGTTTATCCAGATAGCCTTTGCGCTACCGATGTGCAGGTAGCCGTTCGGCTCCGGTGGAAAGCGGGTATGAATCTGCCGCTTAAAGCCCGCCGCCAAGTCAGCGTCTATGATGTCGTGTATAAAGTTCGCGGAAAGCTCGCTCATAATGTAACACCTCTTATGGAAATTCTGAATTCGGAATTGGCAGAAAGCTGACAAGTCGAAAACTTCCGCCGCCTTGTCAAGCGAATTTCCAATCCACTTTTTTCAGCTACCATTATAGCATACCCAAGCCTGGTGGGGCAAGCTAAGCAGCGCGGGATAAAATGCCGTGCGCGCGCAAAAAATATGTTATAGCCATTAAACTTGAAAAGCGCCCTTGCTTTTTAAGTTTACACACTCGCAGAGTGTGTGGCGGCAACGCCGCAAATGGAGTATACACGGGCTTTTCAGTGCAAAGCACTGACTGCGGCTGTTCTTGCCGCAGCTTCAAAAGTGTATTTCTTTTGAAGTAAAACAAGTATAAAGGAGGTGCGCGCAGTGGCAAAAGACAGCCAGATAGACCCCAAAGAAGTGCGAAAGGCCAAAGCAAAGGGCGGCCCAACCATGGCAAACAGCCAGCTTGACAGCGAAAGCCGCAATCAAAAAAAGCACTCGGTCAAGCCGGAAGGCTTTGGCAAAGGCAGCGGTAACAGGTAAAGCAATACTCTTAACACCGGTCGCACTGCCAGTTTGCAGGGCGGCCGGTCTGTCTTTTCGCGAGCTTACTCACCCAAACAGCAATGCATAAAAATACATAAATTTGCAAATATATTCACAACCATTATATGAATCGAAAACTTTTTGAGTGATAATGCTACATTTTTCAAGTTGTATAGACATATGGGGGGACAATGTGATATACTCGATGAAATTGGTCAATACTGTCCATAATATTTGAAAATTTATGTAAAGGGGTTCACCTTTATGCATTTGCTCAAAAAATCTTTCCAAGCGCTTGTTGTCATGTTTTGTTTGCTTGCTTGCTTTTCTTTCTTGACTTTAGAAGCAAGAGCATACAAATTTGACGATATGCCCAAGATTACAAAAACTGACGCAAATGCGTGCGCGTTAAAGGAAGCACCCAAAGCTGTGGAAGAAGTAACATATGAGCCAGAGAATGCATACGAAACCACAGAAGAAGATGAATACGCATACGAGCAAGAGTATAGCTATACACCCGAATATATACCAGAAGCCACTCCGGACTATTTTACTCCGCCCGCTGCCGAGGCTTATACGCCACCCGCTCCCCCAGTTGACGACGCGGTTTCAGTTATGGGAGATCCCTTCGCGAACGAAATTATTCGGCTTATAAACATTGAAAGATTTCACCACGGAGTTGCCCCCGTTGAAATGCACCCCGTTTTGAATCAGGGCGCGCGAATAAGATCGCAGGAAAGTTCACGCATTGACGACATGCGATTTGTAAACCACATGCGTCCCGATGGCCAGCAATGGCACACAGTGTTTTCCGAAATGAATCTTTGCAGAGCTTCCGCTTCTATTGGGCTCACGAGCGAAAATGTAGCAAGAGGGTTCTGCACCCCTGATCAGGTGGTTCGCGCCTGGATGGCTTCCCCAGAGCATCGGTATAATATTTTGTCGTCCGAGTGGGTAACCACAGGTCTTGGGGTGTCCGTAAACGATTGGGGCAGAATAGATGTCGTCCAACTATTCTGCGACGCCGCTTTTAAGGTTAAGCCAGGTATGGCCGCACCTTATCAGCCTACATATCATGGCACAATCCATCATATTTAACAGCGCAGTGAATCAAAATTATCGGGAGGTATACATAATGAAAAAAATCGTAATTGCCCTGGGCGGGAACGCTTTGCAAGAGGCCGGTGGGCCAAGCACCGCCGAGGCTCAGCTGGAAACAGTCGAGAAGGCTTGCGAGCATATAGCAAGCGTTATTGAGCAGGGGTACACGGTTATCGTTGCTCATGGCAATGGGCCTCAGGTAGGTAGGCTGGTACTCCAAAACGAGTATGCAGTGCCGGTTACACCGGCTATGCCCTTTGACGTTTGCGGTGCGATGAGCCAGGGAATGATAGGCTACCACATCCAGCAGGCGTTGGGCAAGGTGCTGCGCAAACGCGGGCTAGACAACCAGGTGGCTACCCTGGTCACCCAGGTAGTGGTAGACCAAAACGATCCAATGTTCCAGAATCCGACTAAGCCGATAGGTCCTTTCTACACCGAAGATGAAGCCAAAGCTATCGCCGCCGAGAAGGGCTACACCATGAAAGAGGATTCCGGGCGCGGCTGGCGTCGAGTGGTCGCTTCTCCCCTGCCGGTTGAAATCACTGAGCTGAGCGCAGTAAAATGCCTGATTGATGGCGGATTTACCGTAGTGACCGTTGGCGGCGGCGGCGTGCCTGTTGTCAAAAACGCGAAAGGCGAGCTTTCTGGAACTGCCGCGGTTATCGACAAAGACCTCGCCGGCGAAAAGCTGGCCGAAGATATTGATGCTGATGCTCTGCTTATCCTTACCGCGGTCGAAAAGGTCTGCCTCAACTTCAACAAGCCGACCAAAAAGACCTGGACACCATCACTGTTGCCGAGGCCGGGGAGTACATCAGCCAGGGACACTTTGCGCCCGGCTCTATGTTGCCCAAAATTGAGGCGGCTGTCAAATTCGCAAAGAGCGGCCCCGGTCGGAAAGCCATCATAACTTCTCTGGACAATGCCACCCTAGCCCTTGCCGGCAAGGCCGGTACCACAGTTGTGGGCGGATAGAGAACCGCTTTAGCAAAGCACAAGGCCGCCTTATGGCGGCCTTTATTCTTTTGCAGCTATGCTACAGCTGCTTTTTAATTCTGGTAAGCGCCGACTTTTCCAGGCGCGACACCTGCGCTTGACTAATACCTATTTCATGGTTCAAAGTGAAACTTTTATCTTTGAGTTCCGCTTCGTAAGTTTTTCCTATGTTCAAGCTAATTTCTAGGCGTAGGTGTCGTTTGTCTCCCCCTACCTTGTGGATAATAATTTTGTCGAGGAATGCCGGTGTAAGGCCTTCTACCAGGTTATCGAGGTCGTCGTAAGCCGCGCCGATGGTTTCTCGCAAGGCGCCGACCTCTTGTTTTAAGTAGGTGGCCAACTCTCTGGCGTTCTTTGTGCTGCTTATGACGGCAGCCTGTGATTCAATATCGGCGTTCATCCGGTCGTTGCGCTTTTTGAATTCCTCTTTCGATACCAGGCCCTCCATCATCAGCTCCAGAAGTTTGTCTTTTTTGGCGTGGGTGTCGGCGATCTCTTTTTCCGCAGCGGCGATCTCTTTAGCGAAGTCCCCACTGCTACCTGCTTGGGAGTAGGCCTCCATCAACTGCTGTATGACATTCTCCCTGTTCTTGCATATGTCTCGGTATATCTCACCCAAAATTTTTGCAATTTCGGAGGTGTAGATAGTTGGGCTATCGCAGCCCTCGACTTTCCCCTTTAGCCGGTAGAGCTTACAGTTCCAGACCTCCTGCTCACCGCGCTTTTTGCTTTTATAAACATGCCTGTGGTAGCTCTCGCCGTGTTCGGCGCAGATCAGCTTACCACTGAGCGGATACCGTGCTGAAAACGAACCGCCCTTCTCTTTCATTTTGGTGCTGCGCTGCTTGTAGAGGGTGTTTGCCTTCTCCCATACCTCCTCGGAGACTATGGCCGGAATGTTCTCATCTTTGTGGACAACCCACTCGTCTTCCGGCACTGGGCGCTGCCTGTTGTCGCGGTAGTCGACCGAAACCGTCTTGCGCGAACAGTAGTAGCCCTTGCACTTGGGGTTGCGGATGATGTTCTGCAAGGTGGAGTAGCCATACATTTTGCCGGTGTTTGGGCTGACAAAGCCCTCTTTTTCAAGCTGGCGAGCTATGCCGCGCAGGCCGATTTTGCCCTCGCCGTAGACTTCAAACAGCCGCCGAATCATGGCGGCTTCTTCTTCGTTTACTGTTAGTTTGCCGTCCTTTTTGTGGTAGCCCAGCATGTTGTCCTGACCAAGGATGCGCCCCTTCTCAATCGAGCGCTTGTAGCCGAACCTCAGCCGTTCGGAGAGCTTGCGCACCTCTTCTTGCGCGATGCTTGCCATAATGGTTAGGCGTAGCTCGGAATCGGGCATTAGGGTGTTTATATTGTCGGCCTGGAAGTAAACGCCGACACCGCAGTCTAACAGCTGGCGGGTGTACATAATGCTGTCCAACGTGTTGCGGGAAAAACGGCTGATCTCCTTGGTGATGATTAGGTCAAACTTGTCCATGCTCGCATCACGGATCATCCGCATGAAGCTTTGGCGGTTCTCGGCCGATTTGCCGCTAAGACCTTCGTCGATATAACCGTCAACCAGCGTCCAGTTTTTCTGTTTCTTTATTAGGTCGTCAAAGTAGAAAATCTGGTTGCCTAGGGAGTTTAGCTGCGCATCCTTATCGGTGGACACACGGGCATAGTACACAACCCGGAGCTCCAAGTCGTATATTGACGCCCCAGCGTTTATCTTGGTGCGTGTTTTAAGCGTGTTCATATATTCCACTTCCGTTTAATTTTGTACCACGTAATCTATGGAATATTATAGCGCATCACGCGGTTTTATTCAAGGTATCGACTAAATATTTCTCAAAGTCCAACAGGCGCTGCGTAAATATTCGGTTGGCGCAGATGAACATCTCATGAGTTATTTTGCCCTGGCGGTACAGAAGTGCGTTTATATACACTGCCATGTGCAGGTCGGCAAGCTTTTGCGTGTTTTGCATACGTATCCCCTCCAGACCTAGCTTTGGCATGGATAGGGATGAATATACCGTTTACTGGTCAGCTCTCTACCTGGCCGTACTTAACTTTGACCCTCGTGAAGCATACTGTCAGCTTCAAAGCCCAAACATTAAAGACCCGACTATCATAAAGATAGCCGGGTCTTTAATCATAGCATTGTCTTTTGTCGGGATTTTTACTTGCAGGCCGCGATTGCCTCAATCTCAACAAGACATCCAAAATGCAGGCCGCCAGTTGGTATTACGGCTCTCGCGGGCTTGTGGTCTCCAAAAAACTCTTTGTACACTTCGTTTACAAGGTCCCAATCATTAATATTGGCAATATATACCCTACACGAAACCACATCGTTTCTCTCTAGATTCGCGGCGATAAGTACCCGCTCCAAGTTGTGAAGGGCCAGGCGCATATGATCTTCCACAGGACCGCTGGGAACTTCTCTGGTGTCTAAATCTATTGACAGCTGGCCAGAAACATACAGCGTGCCACCATGCATCACGCCCGGAGAGTAGTGCCCTTTGTTCTCGCCTTTAGTATTCAAGCTAATCAGTTTCATGGGTAATCCCTCCCGTTATTCTCTCCGTTTAGTGGTCCGACTTTAGTCCGGCACCGCACATCGATATCAGGCTATCTTTGACCGCGCCAAACTTGTCGCAATAAGCCAAGTACGCGGCGTAGCTTGCCGCTGTCGTATGCTCGCAGTAAATGCCCTTGGCTGCCAGCAGCTCCCTCGCTTCCCCAATGCGTTCCTCCGGCGCTGTAATAGCCTTGACATCATATCTGTAGATGTACTGAAGGATTTCCTCTCCTCGCATCGGGACGCCAATCGCAATACCCTCAGCAAGTGTGGGAGTTGGCTTAACTTTCGCGGGGAGACTCTCACCCAGAGCCAGCGCCTTGACAAACGGGTCGCAGCGCTCGCTCTGGATAGCGTAAATCTGCGGCATTTTCCCGATAGCTCCGCTATGCAACAACTCTTCCAGCCCTTTGATGACGCCAATAAAAAGCGTGCCGTTGCCGAGCGGTACGAATATGTTTTCCGGGATTCTTCCCAGCTGCTCGTAAACTTCGTAGACGTAGGTCTTGGTTCCCTCATAGAAAAACGGGTTGTATACATGGTTCGCGTAATACTTGCCCTGCTCGGTCACCTGGACGCGGCAAACATTCGCGCAGTTATCCCGGCTGCCCGGCACGATATGCGCTGCTGCCTTGTGAGACTCTATCATGTTAATTTTCGCGGGAGAAGTGCCCTCTGGTACAAATATATCGCACGCAATTCCCGCCTTCGCGCAATAAGCCGCTACGCTGTTTCCGGCATTTCCGCTGCTGTCTTGCACGACGGCGTCAACCCCAATTGATTTGCAATGCGCTATCAATACAGCCGCACCGCGATCTTTGAAAGAAAGCGTTGGCATAAAGTAATCCATCTTTAGCATGACGTTCTCGTCAAAGTTTACAATAGGAGTCAGCCCTTCGCCGAGCGTAATTTCCCGCCAACCTTCGTCCAGCAATGGCATAAACGCCCGGTAGCGAAACATGCTCCATATATCCTTGTCCACTAAATCCAGGCTGAACTTGGGCGGCTCAAAGTCCAGCGTCCACAAACCGCCGCAACTACAAGCGGCTTGCTTTGTTGAGACAGGAGCTTCCTCTGCGCACTTAAAACATTTATAAGTAATTTCCACTTTGGCGAACACCCCCTTCAGTTACTTCCAAGTTGCTGCACGAACAGTAATATTGTACCATTAGTTTATGTCTATTGCAAGAAAAACGGATTGCAGAGCCTGCTATCTTCCAGCCCCGTAACCCTTCATTCTAAAGCAGATCAGGGCGGCATTAATCCGGCAAAAAACCGGCTGATGCCACCCTGTCTGGTTGAGATTATAGAGCGTCTGGTATTGTTCGCGATGCTTGATTAGATAGCCCCTGTCAACCTCAACACACCTTCAGCAATGAGCACCGAGCCAATAAAGGAGCCGCTGAATGCCAAAATGGCAACAACAACGATACCAACGCTTTGGCCTTTGAACGCCCCAAGGTCTTTACAGAGGGCGATACCGGCATAAGCAAGACCAACAGACCCCATCGAGAGCAGCCCGACATAGTTGGTAGCAGCGATGTACGCACCAGCGCCCGGAAAGCCGGGGATACCCATAACAATTCCGATAATCGATATGTAGAAGATGGTCGGTATCTTGATCTTAAGTTTGGGCGAAAGCGCATCGTCCAAGATAAATCCGAGCACGACAGGAATCGCAAAGAACAGCATACCCGGGACAGCCATAAAAGGAGTCACAACAGCATCGGGGTTGAGATAGGCACCTGTCTGGATCAGATGCATAAGCCCGCGGAAGTTGCCCATGCTCATGAGATAGTTTGCGATCAGAATGAAAATTGATGAAATGAACAGAACTTTACCGCGTATAAACCAGCGGTCGTAAAGGCTGGGTTTTGTGGTGGCCTTTGCGGCTTCTGCCGCCGCTGCTGCTTTGTTCGCCGTTGAAGCTGCCATTTTGCTGTCGAACTCGGTGATCGCTTCTTCTTCGGACATACCGGCTTTTTTTGCCTTCTTTATGTAGGCAGCTCTATGGTGCTCAGCGCCCCTCATCTTCCTGTACAGCCACTCAGCGATTGGGATAGCCAGGAACATGTTGAAGTACAGGCCGGTAGCGGCGGTCAGAAGGTTGGATGTCGAGGCAAGAGCCATGATCTCGCCTTCCATGTACGGTGCTGCGGCAAGCATAGGAGCAAGTGCCGCAACCATCATCGACACGGAACCCATGCCTGAGGCAAGCGCGATAGCTTGCAGGCTGAACAGATTCAGCGCAACAAGTACGGATGCGAAGATACCAAAGTACAGAGTCCCTAATACAGAACCGGTAATATACGCGCCCAAGTTTCCGCGGAACTCAGGGGATTCAGCGCCATACATTGAACTTATAAGCGCCAGCGAGGGCTCACGACCGATGGAGAAACCTGCGCCGATTGCCTCTTTACCCATCCGGAAAACAACAATCGCAACGGGTATGGAGAGGAATACCGCACCAATGTTACCAAGCTCCTGTAGGAAAAAAGCGGGGCCGGCAACGATCAAGGCGGGAATGTTTGGGCCAATGCCGGATGCCAATTTCGCTATCAGCCATACAATCGTAAAGCCCAGGAATGGCGCGGCTGTATTCATCTCTTCAAGCTTAATGACCTTTAGCAGGCCAAGCACTGTCCCGAGAATCAGCGCGAACAGCAGCGGGAACAACGTAAACCCAAAGGGCAAGCCACCTACGCTGAACGGGCCAAATGGGATTGGACCAACGAGCTCCGCTGCTAAAACGATCAATAAACAGAAAAAATGTATTCTCCAGTCCGATAGGTATTTCTTTACCACGATTGCCCCTCCTTTTCTTAATTTACTCAACCTAATTAGATTTCAATATTGACCCACTCTTTGAGGTATTCCTTTTTCGTCCAAACAGGCTTGAACTTTGCTTTTACCTCTTGCGCTACGGCAGCGCCGTCATACAAAAGGTCAATAACTGTCATAACATAGACTTTCGCCACCGCAAGGTAGGCAAGGTCACGATCAACAATCTCGAACTCTTTACTGTGAAGCGCACCTTCTACACCAGCGAAGCCGGCGTGGATAGTGGGCATAATGTAAGAGAGGTCCGAAGCATCCGTGCCGCCTTTCAGCGGAGCGCCTAAGTTAACAACTTTATCTTCGCCCAGCAGCTCAACTAGGTTTGCATGGAACACATTCATAAACACATCGTATGGCAAAAACGGCAGGGAGCCCGGCAGTGTATCGATAATACACTCAGCGCCAACAGCGGCAGCTCCGGCCATAAACGCCCGGTCGACTTTCTTTTCAGCGTCAACGATCGCTTCAAGGTTGTTGCCTCTTACATAGGTTTCGATCCGCACGTCATCTGGCACTACGTTTACGAGGTCCCCGCCTTTGGTGATGACAGGGTGCACACGAATGGAGTCTTTATCCTGGAATGTCTCGCGCTGCGCGTCCACCGCCATAAGTCCGATTTTGGCGGCGTTCAGCGCGTTGATTCCCAAGTGCGGCGCGGCACCCGCGTGTGCGGCTTTGCCGAGGTATTGGATGATCTTGCCCCTGGCGCCAATGGTCGTGTAGCCGGCACAGGCCAGTATGCCATCTCCGGTACCGGCTCCGTTGTGCTGCATGACAACCATGTCAATATGGTCAAGTTCGCCAATCAAGACCAATTCTTGCTTGCCGTTGTAGCAGGAGATTTTGCCCTCTTTGATCAATGTTCTGCGATATTCAAGTTCGACAAACTCTTCGGCGGGCACTGCCATCAATTCGACATTTCCGTCAAGGTATTTCATGACGCCAGTACCGACGAGGCCATATGCTGCACCGATCAACCCAGCCATCATGCAGTTGTGGCCGCAGGTGTGGGCAGCTCCGGTTTCGGGGTCGGCAGCAGTGTGGGCGCGCGTGATGACAGCGTCAAGTTCACCCATAAGCGCAATGGTAGCTTTGGAGCTCCCGCCTTTCAGTGTACCAGTGACACCAGTCAGCGCGACTTTATCTCTGTACGGGATTCCTAGCTCCTCAAAGACTTTTTTCGTTTTTTTCGCAGTTTTATATTCCTTGTAGCCGAGCTCCGGTTCGTCGAAAATTGAGTCACCGTACGCAATAATCTTGTCACGATTCCTCTCGATTGCTTGGATAGCCATTTCTTTCAACTGCTTTTTAGTCGGTGCCATCTTCTCTCTCCTTCAATAAATTATTGATAAAGCGTTTAATCCATAACTTTACGCGCGCAGTCCAGTACATAGTCAACATCTTGATTGCTGATTTGGCGGTGCGTAACCACACGAATGGAGCCCGAGTTCCTCACCCCGCACAGCACACCGTACTTTTCCTTCATTTCGCTGCCGAAATATTCTCCATTTTTGCTGCTGTTTGAATCAAATGTCATGAATATAAGGTTGGTTTGAGCATGTTCAAGATCGATGGTAATGCCGTCTAGTTGACTCAGGCCTTCCGCGAGCTTTTTGGCTAGCCTATGGTCTTCTGCCAACCTGTCGGTCATTTGCGTAAGAGATATGATTCCCGCCGCAGCCAAAATACCAACTTGGCGCATACCGCCGCCCAGCATTTTGCGGACTTTTAAGGCTTGCGCTATAAATTCCCTTGTACCTGCAAGCATAGACCCTACAGGCGAACTCAAGCCTTTGGAAAGACAGAACTGCACACTATCTGTATGCTTCACGATTTCTTTCACATCAACACCCAGATATGCGGCGGCATTAAACACACGTGCGCCATCCATATGGAATTTCAAATTGTACCGGTCAGCTATGTTCCTATACTCCTTCAAATACTCGATGGGGTGCACCGTGCCGCCGCCGAAATTATGTGTGTTTTCAATCGCAATCATTCCGAGGTCGGGGTGATGAACATCTTCTTTACGTATGGCAGCTCTCAAATCATCAGGGTTTATAATTCCATGGTCACTATATATCTGGTATGGCATAAGGCCCGCAACCCGAGCCACGCCACCGCCTTCTAGCCGGTTGATATGGCTTGTAGCTTCTAAGAAGATTTCTTTGCCTGCAGGACAGTGGCACATTAGCGCGATTAAATTACCCATCGTACCGCTGGGCACAAATAGCGAATCCTCCATCCCGACTTTTTCGGCGGCCAGCTTTTGCAGTTTGATTACTGTGGGGTCCATCTGCACGACATCATCTCCGACTTCGGCCTCATACATCGCCTTTCGCATTTGCTCGGTAGGGTGCGTTACGGTATCGCTCAACAGGTTGATAATTTCTGGCATAATAGACCTCCTCGATAATAAATCGTTAATTCACATGCATATATATACACGCTATATTCATATTGTTAATTACTATGCAATATATTGCAGTTCTTGTCATTAAAAATAAAAGTGTTATTAACTTTGTGCAGGTTGCAATAAATTCGTCTTGATAATCTGTCTTCAAAGTCATTGAACATTTGCAAGAGCCTCTCACAGGTCAGGTGGGAGAAGCAGCTATATGGGCTACCATATCGAATTTGATAAATGTGGACAATAGTATTCATCTGCGAGGCCGACAACCAAGCAGAATCCGACCTTGACAGCGCTTGCCGGTGGCTGTTATAATCGTTGTTAATGCAGTGCTTTATGATGCGCACCGTGCCCTGTGGGCTGTGGTTAAACCGGCAGAATATTCGACTGAATTCATCATCAAAACACAAGGAGATGACAATATTGATTAGCTTTATGAGCGACTATGCGCAGGGAGCGCATCCCCGGATGTTGCAAGCTATCGCTGCCGCTAGCTATGAACATAACGAATGTTATCTGGAAGACGTACACTGCGTAAACGCGGCCAAGCTAATTGGGCAGCGATTGGGCAAAGAGTGCTTTGTAACCTTCATGCCCACCGGCACCGCTGCTAACCTGGCGGTGATTGGCCATTTTCTCAAACCCCACCAAGCGGTGATCTCCGCGGATAGCGGTCATATTTCCACTAACGAAACGGGCGCAATTGAAGCTACCGGCCACAAGGTCATCGCTTGCCCGAGCGAAAATGGTAAACTCACCGTTGAGACTATCAAAAAAGCGCTCGCTGATCACTGGCATGTTCCTTATGTAGTGCAGCCCAAGATGGTCTACATCTCTCAGCCTACCGAACTGAGCACCCTATACAGCAAAGCGGAACTGACAGCTATTAGTAAGTTATGTCGGGAAAAAAGTTTGTACCTATATGTGGATGGCGCACGATTGGGCATGGCCTTGGCCGCTATGCAAGATGAACTCACGCTGGCTGACCTGGCCGAATTAACCGATGGGTTCACCATCGGCGGAACTAAGAACGGCGCGCTGTTTGGCGAAGCGGTGGTCATTGCCAACCTTCTACTCGCGGAAGACTTCCTGTTTTCGGTTCGGCAGCGGGGCGCAATGTTTGCCCGGAGCAGTACGCTGGGTATTCAGTTTGAGGAGTTTTTTAAGGATAATTTATATGTCGAGTTGGGTGACCATGCCAACCGGATGGCAAAACTCCTCAAAGAAGGTATGGTGCGGTCTGGGTTTACTCTCTATCCGGAACCTGAAACTAATCAGTTGTTTGTGAATCTGGATAACAAGTTGATCGAGCGATTAAGCAAAGATTTTACGATTTTGATCTGGCAAGGGGGAGAAGCCACTTCCCTCGTCCGGCTGACAACCTCGTGGGCAACTACAGAGGAAGATGTGCGATTGTTCCTCGCGGCGCTTGCTTGATCCTGCCTTTAATAAACGATAAAATTTTGCATCCCTCCCACTGTGATACGGTGGGGGGGATGGCAGCATGAGGTTACCCTGCTGATGTGACGGACAAAGTATATGCGCTTTATTGTGAGCAGCTAGTATCACCTTATGATACTTTTAAATTTTGTAAAATGAAAGGGGTTTCGCAACGATGAAACGAATACTACTTTTAACCACAGGCGGAACAATCGTATCTAGAGAAAGTGCCGTAGGGCGTGTCTCTGAGTACACTGGCGGGGATCTAGTGCGTGATATTCCAGAGCTTGCGGGCCTGTGTGAAATTCAGATTCATGACATTATGAAGATTGATAGCACGAATATGCAACCAGAGGATTGGAAGGTAATTGCGAAAGAAGCGTATAAAGGTTTGCAATTGTTCGATGGTATCGTTATTACACACGGAACCGATACTATGGCGTTTACCTCCGCAATGCTTTCTTTTATGTTGAAAAACTTGAACAAACCTGTGGTATTCACAGGCTCCCAGCTGTCTATAGACGAACCAAACACAGACGCGAAAAAGAATTTGGTTGACGCTGTAAAGACCGCTGTTGCGGGGTATCCAGGTGCGTATATCGTGTTTGGCGGAAAAATTATCAAAGGAACAAGAGCGTGTAAAACCCACTCCACAGACTTCGGAGCCTTTGAAAGCATCAATGCTCCCCTTGCGGGCAAAATCGTGGACGATAAAGTCTGCATGGAAAACCCTTTATCCAAAAGTGCAGGCGAAACAACGCTGGAAATGGGTGCAGATAATCCGGGATACCCAGGGGTATTTTTGCTCAAAATAACTCCCGGCACGAACCCTAAAGTGATTGACGAAATTATTAAGATGGATGATTATCGTGGCATTGTTATTGAAGCGTATGGTATCGGCGGCGTGCCAAACGCTCGACGCGACTTGATTGAGCCAATTAAAAGAGCTATAAACGCTAATATGTCAGTCGTTGTCGTTACGCAATGCAGACACGGTATAACCGATTTAACTCGCTATGAAGTGGGAATAAGTGCCTTAAAAGAGGGTGTTATTACAGTCGACAACATGACCACTGAGGCTGCCGTCACAAAATTGATGTGGCTGCTTGACCAACTATCTGACCCGCAAGAAATAAAGCAAAGAATGCAAGAGAATCTCTGTGGCGAAATTGGCTAGTGCATATGTAAATACTTTTGTTGACATTTCGCTATTAGACCGGTTTCCGATAAAAAAAGACAAGCTGGGAAACTCGCATAATAGCGCGCTTCCCGGCTTGCCATATCACACTAAATCTACAAATTAGCTCGATTGCATATAAAAGACCTTCTATTCATATGAATAGAAGGTCTTTTCCTGGCTCCTCAAGTTGGACTCGAACCAACGACCCTGCGGTTAACAGCCGCATGCTCTACCAACTGAGCTATTGAGGAATATGGTGTAGATTTGTTGTATGGAGTTTTAGTTTTTTACA
>WRAV01000040.1 GCA_009780025.1 Oscillospiraceae bacterium
CATTAACCGTGTCTCCAAAACGGTTAAGGGCGGACGCATCTTCAAGTTCGCGGCCCTGGTGGTTGTGGGCGATGGCGCCGGCACAGTGGGCTTTGGGCTTGGAAAGGCCTCCGAAGTCCCGGAAGCTATACGCAAGGGGATTGAGGACGCAAAGAAAAATCTGCGCACAGTTTCCCTGCGGGGAACAACCATACCCCACGAGGTAGTGGGCGCATTTGGTGCAGCTCGTGTGCTGCTTAAACCTGCACCGCAAGGTACTGGCGTTATCGCTGGTGGGCCCGTGCGCGCGGTTATGGATGTTGCCGGTATACGGGATATCCGCACAAAATGCCTGCGCTCTAACAACCCCTGCAACGTGGTAACTGCCACGATCAAAGGGCTTGAAAGCTTGCGTAGTCTGCAACAAGTGGCCGCAATGCGCGGCAAAGCCGTAGAAGAAATTATCGGCAAGGGGGCGCAGGAAGCTAATGCTTAAAATTACGCTCAAGCGCAGCCTTATCGGCTCAAAGAAAGATCAAATAGCTACCGCTCATTCCTTAGGGCTTAAGCGCCCGGGCCAAGTGAGCGTACAGCCCGTTAACGCGGCCACCAAAGGCAAGATATTCAAAATATCCCACCTTATCGAGGTAGCCGAAGTCTAAAGGGGAGGTGTAAAGTACCATGAAACTGCATGAACTTGCTCCGGCGCCAGGCTCTGTGAGAAAAGCTTTCCGCAAAGGCAGAGGCCCGGCATCGGGGAACGGCAAGACAGCCGGCCGCGGCCACAAAGGCCAGAACTCCCGCTCCGGCGGTGGTGTTCGCCCAGGGTTTGAGGGCGGCCAAATGCCGCTGCAGCGCCGCTTGCCCAAGCGCGGCTTTAACAACTACAACTTTGCCACCCACTATGTCACTGTTAATCTTGACGATCTCAACCGCTTCGAGGACGGCGCCACAGTCGATGCCGCCAGCCTCAAAGAGATTGGGCTCATCAAAAAGACCCTGGATGGCATAAAAGTGCTGGGAAGAGGCGAAGTAACCAAGAAGCTGACTGTAAAGGTGAACGCCTTTTCACAAACAGCCAAGCAAAAGATTGAGTCTTCCGGCGGAAAGGCCGAGGTGATTTAAGTGCTTGAAACGCTTAGAAACGCATGGAAACTAGCTGACCTGCGCAAGAAGATGCTGTATACGGTGATGATTATCCTCGTATTCCGCATTGGTGCAGCTATACCTGTTCCATTCATGATGCCGGAAGTGCTTGCACAGGCGGCTATCATGGAGGGCGGTTTGCTCAGCTACTTCAACATGCTCACAGGTGGCGCGTTCGCGCAGGCCACATTGTTTGCCTTGGGCATTTCGCCCTACATCACCGCGTCCATCATCATGCAGCTGTTGCGAGTTGCAATTCCCGCCCTTGAGCGCTTGTCTAAGGAAGGCGAGGCCGGCCAGAAGAAGATAGCCAGAATAACTCGCTACTCCACCCTGGCGCTTTCCTTCGTAATGGCAACCGCCTTCTTTATCATGAACCGCAACTTGGGTGCAGTAAGATACACCACCGGTTTTTCCGGATGGTTCTCGATGGCCGTTATTGTCCTGAGCTACACCGCCGGTGCAATGCTGATTGTATGGTTGGGTGAAGCGATTGACAAGCGCGGAGTAGGCAACGGTATCTCTATGATACTGTTTGCGGGTATTATCTCCGGCGGCCCGAATGTTCTCATGCTGCTCCACTCGCGCTGGGTTCTTGCCGGTGAAGGAGCTACAAGGTACTACGCATTTGTTCCGCTTATCGTGGTCATCTTCTTCGCCCTTATAACCGCAATTGTGCTCATGAACAACTCCGAGCGCAGAATACCCGTACAGTACTCTAAGCGGGTGGTTGGGCGCAAGACGTACGGCGGGCAATCCAGCCACATTCCGGTCAAGGTTATGATGAGCGGCGTTATGCCAATCATCTTCGCCGGCGCACTGCTCAGCATACCCGGTATGATAAGCGCGTTTGGCAACTTTGAGCATGGCAGCATCATGTTCAACATTCTCAGAGTGTTTAACTACGACCACGCGGTTTACGCGATTCTCTACCTTTTCCTAATCATCGCGTTTAACTACTTCTATGTGAGCATTCAGTACAACCCTATCCAAATGGCTAACGACCTTAGAAAAAACAACGGCGCGATTCCCGGCATACGCCCAGGCAAGCCAACCTCCGATTTTATAGCAAAAGTTATTGCAAAAATCACATTAGTAGGTGCGCTTTTCTTGGCTATGGTCGCGGTACTACCCATTCTTATAGGCGCGGTTATGAACTTGCCTATCGCGTTGGGCGGCACCTCCATCATCATCGTGGTCAGTGTTGCGCTTGACACTGTACGCAGCCTTGAGAGCCAGATGATGATGCGCCACTACAAGGGCTTTTTGGAATAGGCGGTGCGAGCAAAGTGAGAATAATTCTTTTGGGGGCGCCGGGCGCGGGCAAGGGAACCCAAGCCCAGTTCATCAGTGAAAAGACCGGTGCAACCCCGATAAGCACAGGCAAAATCATTCGCGCTGCTGTCAAAAACGGTACGCCCGCCGGTCTTGCCGCCAAAGAATATATAGACGCGGGTAGACTTGTGCCGGACGAGATGGTCATAGAAATGTTAAAAGAGCGCCTGTGTGAAGACGACTGTAAAGACGGTTATATCCTCGACGGCTTCCCCCGTAATATCAGTCAAGCGCTTGCTCTTGAAAAAATGGGGATAGAAGTTGACATTGTAATCGACATCCTCGTCTTTGATAGCGATGTTGTAGAGCGGCTTTGTGGACGCAGGGTTTGCAATAATTGCGGTGCCACTTACCATGTCGAAACTAAACCATCGCTTAAAGGCAAGTTGTGTGAGCTTTGCGACGGAACCCTTATCACCCGCGAGGATGACAAACCCGAGATTGTGCTTGAACGCCTCCGGGTTTACCACGCGGAAACCGAACCGCTCATAAGGCACTACAACGCACAAATCAAGCTGCGCACCATGAGAAGCTTTCCGACAATTGAAGACACCGCTAATGGGGTGCTCGCAATACTAGGGGAATCGGCTGTATGATTGTCCTAAAGACCAAGTCTGAGTTGGCCCTTATGCGCATAGCCGGGCGAATCTCCGCCCAAGCTTTAAAGATGGCCGGCCAGATGGTTCGCCCCGGAGTGTCAACTGCGCAGATTGACCGAGAAATTAATAAGTTTATCATTTCCCAAGGTGCGACCCCTTCTTTTTTGGGGTACGGCGGGTTCCCGGCGAGTGCCTGTATTTCCCTAAACGACACAGTTATCCATGGTATACCCGGCGGACGACTTATCTGCGAGGGCGACATTGTCAGTATAGACGTGGGTGCTTACTACAAGGGTTACCACGGCGACAACGCGGCGACCTTCCCGGCAGGCAATATTTCTTCGGCTGCCCAGGCTCTTATGGATGCCACTGTCCAGAGCCCGTACAAAGGGATAGCCCAGGCCCGCGTGGGCAACCGTGTGGGGGATATTTCCAGCGCGGTGCAGCAGTATGTGGAGGGCTTTGGGTACTCGGTAGTGCGCAAATATGTCGGCCACGGTGTGGGAAAAGATATGCACGAGTCCCCCGAGGTACCGAACTTTGGCAAGAAGGGCAGCGGTCCCCGCCTTGTTGCCGGCATGACCCTGGCTATTGAGCCGATGATAAACCAGGGTGGCCACGAGGTAAAGGTCTTGTCGGACGGCTGGACAGTGCTTACGGCAGACGGGCAGCTTTCCGCTCACTTTGAGCAGACAGTGCTCATTACAGAGGGCGGACCTATCATCCTGACCGAGCCTTAGAGCGGGGAGGCTGGCTATGTTTGAAGTAGGAAGTGTAGTCTGGGCAACCGCAGGCCGCGACAAACACAGGTTTTACGCAGCAGTTAAACTGGGACAGGATGAAGTATTCATCGCCGACGGCAAAAGGCGTAAACTTGAGAGCCCTAAGCGCAAGAACATCTTGCACCTGCGGCCCACAAAGACTGTGCTCGAGGGCACCGCCCTTAGAACAGATAAACAGCTGCGTTTGGCGCTGGCACCTTTTAACGGGGAGGCGGGCGTGCAAAAAGAGCAAAAGGAGGGTACTGAGCTTGTCTAAAGCGGACGTCATCGAAGTTGAAGGCATTGTTAGGGAAGCGCTTCCCAACGCGACCTTTAAGGTTGAGATTGGAAGCGCCCAAGGCACCAAACACGAGATACTGGCGCATATTTCGGGCAAGCTTCGTATGCACTTTATCCGAATCCTGCCCGGGGACAAAGTCACGGTAGAGATGTCCCCCTACGACCTGACCAAAGGGCGCATCACCTGGCGCTCCAAGTAAGCAAACATTTCGCGCGCCAAGCGCACCGTAGCAGAGATGGAGGTAAACGTCATGAAAGTAAGACCTTCGGTCAAGCCTATTTGCGAGAAATGTAAGATCATTAAGCGCAAGGGCAGAATCATGGTAATTTGCGAGAGCCCCAAGCACAAGCAAAGACAGGGATAACAGGAGGTGTATTAGTAGATGGCACGTATAGCTGGCGTTGACTTGCCCAGAGAGAAGCGGGTAGAAATCGGCCTGACTTACATCTTTGGCATTGGCCACAAGACCGCGAAGGATATTATCGCCAGAACCGGCATCGACCCCAATATCCGGGTGCGCGACCTCGCTGAGGACCAAGTCTCCAAGCTGCGCGCGGATATCGACGCCAACGTAATGGTGGAGGGTGATCTGCGCAGAGAGACCGCTCTCAACATCAAGCGGTTGGTCGAGATAGGCTGTTACCGCGGTGTGCGTCACCGCAAGGGATTGCCTGTGCGCGGGCAGCGCTCAAAGACCAATGCCCGTACCCGCAAAGGCCCCAAGAAGACTATAGCCAACAAGAAGAAATAACAGTAAGGGAGGGAACCGCTAAGTATGCCAAAAGCGCCTAAGAGAACTATTCGCCGCCGCCGCGAGAAAAAGAATATCGAGCGGGGTGCTGTGCACATTCAGTCCACCTTCAACAACACCATAGTGACTATTACAGACGTCAAGGGCAACGCGCTGAGTTGGGCCTCTGCCGGTGGGCTGGGTTTTCGCGGCTCGCGCAAATCCACTCCCTTTGCCGCACAGACCGCAGCTGAGACCGCCGCCAAAGCTGCTATGGAACACGGCCTTAAAATCGTGGAAGTGTTCGTAAAGGGCCCGGGTTCAGGCCGGGAAGCGGCTATTCGCGCACTGC
Organism: Oscillospiraceae bacterium; assembly: GCA_009780025.1. GTDB lineage: Bacteria > Bacillota > Clostridia > Oscillospirales > Ruminococcaceae > WRAV01. Next base: position 5,204 of record WRAV01000040.1, read on the forward strand.
AAGGGGCAGGGCTTGAGGTCAACATGATAAAAGACGTCACCCCGATCCCCCATAACGGATGCCGCCCGCCAAAAAGACGGCGTGTATAATAGGAGGTGTTTGTAGCAAATGGCAGTTAACAGAGACCCTGTTCTTAAAAGATGCAGGAATTTGGGGATAAGCCCCGGAGTGCTAGGCTACGCCAAGGAGACCCGCCGGGATCCTAAGCGCAACGCCCGCCGATCAAAATCCAGCGAGTACGCGCTGCAGATGAAAGAGAAGCAAAAAGCAAAGTTCATCTACGGTGTGCTGGAGCGTCAGTTCCGCCTTACCTTCCAAAAAGCCGAGAAAATGCAGGGCCAGGCCGGTGAGAACCTGCTCAGCTTACTCGAGCGCAGGCTGGACAATGTAGCCTTTGTAATGGGTTTTGGCGAGACACGCAGGCAAGCAAGACAAATCGTTGGGCACGGGCACCTGCTTGTAAACGGCAAGCGTGTGAACATTCCGTCCTACCGCGTAAAGCCGGGCGATGTTGTATCTGTAAAACAACGCAGCCGCAGTAGCGATATGTTCAAGGCACTCGCAGAAAAGCCGGTTGGTTTCCCAGGTTGGATTTCGGGCAACACCGCGAGCTTTGAGGGTACAGTTACCCGTCTGCCGGTCAGAGAAGATATCGACGTACCTGTGAACGAAACCCTTATAGTTGAGCTTTACAGCAAGTAGTCACAATCAGCGTGGGGAGAACACTCATCAGCCGGCCTAATCATCCGGCTTTCACAAGGAGGGTTTTTGTTTGGTTAAAATCATCGAACCAAAAATCGAAACTGCGGAGCTTCGCTCGGACGGCACCTATGGTCGTTTTGTGGGCGAGCCGCTGGATAGAGGGTTTGGTACGACCTTGGGGAACAGTCTTAGACGTGTTCTGCTCTCATCGCTTCCCGGAGTGGCGGTTATTTCCGTTAAGATAGACGGCATCCAACATGAGTTTTCAACGATTCCCGGCGTCAAAGAAGACGTAACCGAAATCATACTCAACATCAAGGGCCTCACCGCAAAGCTGTACACCGACGAGCCTAAGACTGTGCGCATTAACGCCGCAGGCGAGTGCGAGGTAACAGCCGGCTCGATAGAGGCTGATTCCGATGTTGAGATTCTCGATCCCAGTATGCATATCGCAACATTGGGCGCGGGAGCTAAACTCTCGATGGAGATAACCCTCAAGAAGGGTCAGGGCTATGTAAGTGCAGAGCGCAACAAGCAGACCGAGCTCGAAAAGGCCCCAATTGGCACAATACCGGTGGACAGCATTTACACCCCGGTGCTAAAAGTTAATTACCTGGTGGAAAACACCCGTGTAGAACAGATAACCGACTACGACAAACTAACCCTGGAAGTTTGGACTGACGGAACCATATCCGCAAAGGAAGCTGTCAGCCTAGCTGCCAAGATCCTCAATAGACAGCTCAACCAGTTCGTTGACCTTTCAGACGAAATGAGCTCAGCTGAAATCTTGGAGAAAAAAGAGGAGTCAGGCAAAGAAAAGACTCTTGAGATGACCATTGAGGAGCTTGACTTATCTGTCCGGGCATTTAACTGCCTCAAGCGGGCGGGTGTCAATACCGTGCAGGATCTTGTGAACAAATCCCCCGACGAGATGATGAAGGTGCGCAACTTGGGCAAGAAGTCCCTCGAGGAAGTCATGGCCAAGCTTGCCTCGCTCAACTTCACTCTCAGTCCGGAGGACGAGTAGCAAAAGTTGTGGGGCCCCTGGGCCCTGAGTGTGTCTGGAAACTGCTTGTCGTGCCAGTGTGGTAGGGATTTACCTGCCATTTTGCATGAAAAGCGCAGGCAATACTTTGTGTATTAACGAGCATTTTCATGAAAAAGAGCGGGTGAAGCCGTGCCGTGCTGGTACGGCAATGAGTTTTCAGACACGCTCTAAGGATAGGAGTGAGTGGTTATGCCAGGTTCGCGAAAGCTGGGCCGGCCCAGCGACCACAGAAAGGCCATGCTGCGCGCAATGGTTACCTTTCTGCTGGAGAAAGGCAAGATAGAAACTACTGTTACCCGCGCCAAAGAAGTGCGCTCGGTGACAGAGAAGATGATTACCATGGCTAAAAGCGATTCTTTGCACTCCAAGCGTCAAGCCCATTCCTTTGTGACCAAGAAGGATGTTGTAAAGAAGCTGTTTGACGAAGTGGCGCCCAAGTACAAAGAGCGCTCGGGCGGCTACACCCGTATAATCCGCCTTGGCCCACGCCGCGGCGACGCCGCCGAAATGGCAATCATAGAGCTAGTTTGATTGTAGGGGCGGGGTTCTTCCGTCCGTTTGTCACAACTTTATATCGACGTACAAAAAACCGGTAACCCTCTTTGGGGCTACCGGTTTTTTGATGTAGGGGCGGCCACTGGTCGTCCGTGATATAGTCAATCAACTTGAAAAAGCGTCCTTGTTTTTTAAGTTAGCTCGCGTTCTGTGCGAGCTTTCGGCGCAGCCGAAGATTTATGTATACACGGTTTTCCCGGCGCGTGCGCCGGTGCGCGACGCACTTTGTCGCGCCTTCAAAAGTGGGCTTCTTTTGAAGCGGAATGAGTATATACACCGATTCGTGGGTTTGCGGACGCGCAATGCGCGCCCCTACGAGTTGGCAGTCAACCTTGCTCCCGCCGCTAAATCTGAATTGTTAGCATCCCGGACAACGGCGTCTCCGATTTCGAGGCCGTCATCTATAACAAACCCATCCCGCAGTTCAACCCCTCGTACAACTCTACGTATGGCCGCGCGCTCTTCTTCGTCCACCACCCAAACATAATAGTACTCACCCACCCGAAAAATCGCGGTTTTGGGCACCACCAAGCTGTCCGGCAGGCTGAGCACGGTAAAGCGCACATCCATTGCGTAGCCGACGATAAGTTCGTTTTCCGCCGCCGGCTGAATCAAAATCCGAACTCTGCGCTCCTCCACACCAAGTGCCGAGAGGCGTACCTGGGCCATCTCGCCGAGGTAAATCACCCGGCCATTTATACTCTGAGCCCCGAAGCGGCGGTCAAAGATCAGCTCGACCTCGTCGCCGACCGAGACGCTCTCGATTTCCCGGGTAGGTATGTAGACCTCGATAATCTCGTCAAAGCCGATAGCAGCAACCATCTGGCCAGGTCCCACCAGGTTTGCGCCGAAGATCGGCAGGCTAGTTATTCGTCCGCTCACCGGAGAGGTTACTTCGGCACGGCCCACCTGCTCTTCCATTTGGGCGATGCTGGCGTTCGTGTTTGCAATCATGCTCTGGAAGTAGGTTATCATCCCGCTGGTGGGGTTTGTGGCAAGGCGCTCGTCAATTGCCTCTATCTGAGCCAGCAGGCTTTGGCGCTGGCCTTCTAGCCCGGCATCGCTGGCGCGCAGAGCCTCGAACTGTGCACGGCTGGCGGCCGCGGTGGCCTGAGCTTGAGAGATAACCTGACGAGCTTGATAATACTGGGAGGACTCTCGCCCCCACTCGTCGCGCAGAGCGTCGGCGGTCTGCCGTGCCCGGCGCACACTCTCCTCGTTCTGGTTGACGACCGCCTGCATATGTAGCAGCTGTGTTTCCAAAGTAGACCCGTCGCCCGCCTGAGCGTCCAGCGCGGAGAGCTGGCCCTCTAGGCTACCCCGCTGGCCGCGCAGAGCTGCAAGTTCGGCTTGCTCCTGCTGCCCAAGGTTGTGTATTTGTCCGTTGATCCCTGCGATGTTGCTGCGCAGTTGGTCAATCTGGCGCTGGTAGTCAGAGGCGTTTATCACTGCCAATACATCGCCCTCAGACACCTGCTGGCCTTCCTCCACAAGTACCTCGAGAACCTCGCCGCTCACCATGGGGAAAACCTGATGCTGGTGACGGTAGCTGAAAACGCCCTCTTTGGTAAAGGTGAGCTGGGCGGTCTGAGGCGTTACCTCAACCAGCTCAACTGCCAGCGGGGCAGTGAGCTGCAAAAATACGCCCACCGCAACCAGCAGACAAACCGCTACAGCGATAATAATTTTAACGTTCTTCTTCATGGGTGTTTCCCCCTTGGTGTAAGATATTGTAGGGGCGCCGTTCGCCGCCTGCGAAAAATCTTCTCTCGGGCCGACTAAATGCGGCACTTACACTGCGTAATCCCGCTCTTTGAGCACATCAACCATCCCGAATGTGGCGATTCTTCGCCTTGCGCTCAGATTAGAGATGAGCACGGCCAATGCGCAGAGCAGTGCAGCCTGTATGTACGCGCTCATCGGGGTGTATAGCGGTATTGTGAATAGGTCGGTGCCCATCATGTCGTTTAGGCTGACCTTCATCAGGTAGACCAATGGTATGCCGGCGAGCATACCTATGATAGATAGCACCCAGTATTCAAACCCCATAATTTCGGCTACTTCCTTAGGCTGCATACCTAGTACGCGCAGGGTGGCATATTCCCGTTTGCGCTCGGAGAGCGAAATGGATGACGACGCAGTAATGATAGCCCAGGCAATACCAATCCCCGCAATTTGCATCAGAACGAACATAGCTCCGTTGGTTTCCAGCATTACGCCGAGCACTTCCTGTGCCCGGGCTTGGTCTGTCAGGGAAGAGATACTTTCGTTGTAGCGCAGCATGTCGATTATCGCCAGGGAATCCCCAGTGCGGACAATCGCGCTGGTTGCTGTGGGCGGGATGCCCAGCAGCTCCCAAAGGCTGGTTAGCTCGATGTACGCAGCGCCCCCAATGTTCACGGTTACCACGTCCAGTACAGGAATCCAAATATCTTCCTGGCCAGCTGAGGGCGCGCTCATCAGCAGCATACTTCCCCGCTGAGCGCGCAAACTGTCGGCCACAGAGCTGCTCAAGATAACCCCGCCCCTACTGGGCGGCAGGTGCACTCTTAGGGCGCTGTCGTAGATCCTATATAGCTCGCTGTCTTCGCGAATAGCGGTCAACATAACCCCGGTGCTCAAGTGTTTGTGCGAGAGCTGAACCGGCAGCTCAAGGATAGCTTCGGCTTCGTCGACCCCATTCAGTCGGTGAACTGATTCCACAAGGGAGGTATAGGCCACCGGGGAGGCCATAGTTATCCGCAAGTCAAACAGCTCGGACTTTGTGAACCTATCAAATAAAAGGTCGTCGTACATATCCATATAGCCGGCCATAAAGGCAATTATTGCGAAGGAGAATGAGATGCCCAGGGCCACAAAAGCGCTGCGGAACTTATTCCGGGAGATGCTGCGCAGGGCCATGTAACCGTAAGAGGAGAGCAAGTGTCGCAGCCCGGGAATCGCACCCACCGGGTCGCCTTTGACTGCGGGGGGAGCGGGTGGCCGCATGGCATCGCTGGGGCTGAGCTTAATCATAGCGCGTGCGCCTGCAATCGCCCCAAATGCCCCTGAGCCCAGCGAGATTGCGGTGGCAACCAGCAAGTACTGCGGGGATACGTCGGCCCGAAGGCTGGGTAGGGAGAAGAACTCGGCCATCAGGTCGGTGTACACACCCGAAACCGCAAGCCCGGAGGTTATCCCGAAAAGTGCGCCCAGCACCCCGGTAATCAATCCGTAGCAAAGGTAATGGGCCAGCAGTTGTCGGTCTGTAAAGCCAAATGCCTTTAGTATGCCAATCTGTCCGCGCTCCTGCTCAATCACCCGCTTGAGCAGGATGTAGAGGATAACCACCGCCATCATCACAAAGAGCAGGGGAACGCTGGTGGCCATCCCGCCGATCGAAGCCAGTTGCATATCCAGCATCGCGTGGCTGAGCTGGTCCTCACGCGGGAGCAGGTAGACCAGTCCGTAGCTGCTCAAGGCATCCTCCAGCTGGAACTCGACCGCACTCCATTCCACCCCATCGCTCATCCGGAAGGAGAGGGCGTTCACCTCGCCGCCACGTCCGGTCAGGGCCGCTAGTTGCTGCAAGGGCATAAAGCCGACGCCAAAGGTTTCCGGGTCAGGTAGCAGCTCGGTTAGGTCTTGGATGGCATAAACGTACTCGGGACTGAGCGCCATCCCCGAGAGTAGCGGACTAACCCGCCGACCGCTTACAATCAGGTCTATGGGGTCGCCCAGCTCAAAGCCGTGGGTGGCGGCAAAACTTGTGTTCACCGCTATTTCCTCGGCGCTGGGCGCTGTGCCAGCCTCCAGGTAAATGTCGTTCAGCCGGTACTCGTCCGCCGGGTCGTAAGAAATCAGCCGCAAGGTAACGATATTGCCGGCGCCGGGGGCATCCACCCGCGCGTCCACCCGCAGCACTCCGCTGACCTGCTCGACGCCGGGGATAGCTTCAATCACCGCCAAACTGCTCTGTGGCATACTCACCACCTGGGCAAAGCCGTCCCCGAACCGTTGCTCTTCGTACATAGTGTCCATTGCGGTCACAAGGTTGAGGTAGAGGATGTTGAACGAGACGTACATCATGATGCCGATGCTCATCAGCGCCACACAGGATATGTAAGACTTTTTTGCCCGCCAAACAGTGCGGGCCGCTTTTTTTAGCAGCAACATCTACCAGCGCACCTCCTCTGGCGGAAGGGGGGATGCATTCACTATTTCCTCTTCGATCAGCCCATCGCGGACTTTGAGCACTCGGTCGGACATGTCGGCAATGCCGGCGTTGTGGGTTATAACGGCCACAGTCTTGCCGTACTGCCGATTAAAGTCCAACAGCACCCGCAAGATAGCGATGCCTGTGGAAAAGTCCAGTGCGCCGGTGGGCTCGTCGCAGAGCAGCAGATCAGGATTTTTGGCTATAGCCCGGGCAATTGCTACCCGCTGCTGCTCGCCGCCACTCAGCTGGGAGGGGAAGTGCCCGCCACGCTCACCAAGCCCGACTTGTTCAAGCAACTCAGCCGGCGGGATAGGGCTGCCACTCAGTTCCCCGGCCAAGGATATATTTTCTTGAGCTGTGAGGTTTTGTATAAGGTTGTAAAACTGGAAGACGAATCCCACCGCGCTCCGGCGGTATAAGGTGAGCTGCTTTGCCTTATAGCCTGCGATGTCCTCTCCCCGGTAAAGCACCTGACCGGCGGTGGGGCTGTCGATACCGCCGCATATGTTGAGTATGGTGCTCTTGCCCGACCCGCTGGGCCCCAGGATAACCACGAACTCCCCGGCATATATCGAAAAGTCGACCCCGCGCAAGGCATGCACCGTGACCTGGCCCATGTTGTACTCTTTGGTCAGTCCGCGTATTTCCAGTATTTTTTCGGCCACCATGCTCACCTCCTTACCCTAACGATACACCGTTACGCCACGTTGCGAACAATAGGTAACGCTATGGGAGTTTGTTACTGATTGTATATACCACTGCTCAAGATAAAATCCAGGTCGTCCATCAGTGCGTCGACAGCCTCTTCCCCGTAATCCGAGGCTTCGCCAGAGTTAAACAAGGAGAGCTGGTATTGGTTTATACTCATTAACATGTAGTTGAGCATCCGGGCGTTTACTTTGGCATTGATTCGCCCCTTATCAATCTCGTGCTGTATGATGGGGAGGAAGAATGTGTTGTACGCGCCCTCTACAGTTTGCATTAGCTTTTCGTACACCGGTTCGGATGGGGCCATGCGCAGTAGATCAAGGGATATGCTAAACAGCTCCGGCTGTTCACGGAAGGCTTCTAGCTGGGCTTTTGCAATATGTCGCAAAAATTGGCTGAGATTCATCTGCGCAAGCTGGTCGCGCCCTTCCTCAAACGCGGTCTGCTTTATCGAACCAATTTCTGTGAGTACAATATGCATAAACAAATCGTCTTTATCCTCAAAGTATTGATAAAAGCTACCTTTGGCTATGCCGGCATCTGCGACTATTCGGCTTATGCTGGCCTGTTTGTAGCCTTGTCGGGCAAACTCCGAGACGGCACATCGTGTAACGTGTTCCCGCTTATGTTCGGGCAGGTTGAAAAATGTCTGTTTAGGCAAGGGTGTTACCTCCATTTTTACGTGACCACAGAGTCACATGACTGATTGGTCACATCATATCAGAGGCGGCGGGTTTTGTCAACACCTGGCAGCGAGAGAGCAGGGCAATTGCTTACGAAGGTATGTTGCACAAACAATCAACCTGTATTGTAGGGCTCGATGTCCTCATCGCGCCCTACATAACCTTGTGCATAATTACTCGTAAGCGTTTGCCGTGGGCAAGAAAATTTTCCTACACAAATGCCGGGGTTTGTGATATGATATAGCTTGTTACATAAACGTATTTAGGCCAGGGGGCTTTATTAAAGATGACCGCAACTGTATTTTATCAGATAGCCGTAATGCTTTTGCTGGTGCTCGTAGGTTGGGCGCTCAGCAAGGGAGGCAAACTGCCGGACACCCGAACCCTTGGCGGTTATTTGGCAAACGCGGCACTGCCGGCTACTATTATAAACTCTATGCAGGTGCAGGTTTCTACCGAGCTGCTTGTGAGCATGGGACTTACCGTAATTGGGTTTCTGGTACTCATGTTTAGCGGTGCGGCGGTGGGATTTTTTGTGGGGCGTCTTGCCAAACAGCCGACATCTGTCGCCGCAACGTGGGGGGCCCTCGCGGCTTTTCCCAATATTATTTTTATGGGTTGGCCGTTCAAATATGCCGCTTTTGGCGAGCCTGCGATTCCTCTGATACCCGGGGTTGGGCTGGGCTTTACTATAGGCTGCTTTACTTTTGGCATCTGGCTTCTCTCCCGGTGCGGTACAAATCCCAGCCAGGTCAGCCTGAAAAAGCTGCTACTGCAGCCTATAATTCTGAGCTGTTTTGCCGGTACGATTATAATGCTGTCTCCTGCCAATTTGCCCGGCCCCGCCTTGGCCACTATAGAAATGCTCGCTGCGACCACCACCCCGGTAGCCATGGTGATTATTGGCAGCCTATTTGCCAAATGCAATATGCGCGAAGTGTTTTTGGACGGTAAAGCATACCTTGCGTCTTTTACACTGTTGGTACCTGCCGCGCTGGCTGCGCACTTTCTGTTTGGCCTGTTTATCGGAGACGAGATGATATCTGGGTTTTTGACCATCGGCGCCCTTATGCCGGCTGCGACTATTCTCCCGGTCATTGCCGCGGAACAGGGCGGCGACGCTCTCTTCTGCTCTAAGGTTGCCGTACTCTCCACAGTTATGAGCGCGGCAACGCTGCCGCTGCTGCTACCACTGCTAATATAGCAGACCCATATGTTTGGCTATGCTAACCTATAAAAGGCGGGTGCATCCCTATGAATCTGAAAAAACAAACTGTGGCCCTCATTATCTTAGCTGTTATTGTTGCTACGTTTAGTATTTTGCACGCGTTCACCGAGGTTTCCTTGGATGCCATCTTTGGCTTCATCATCAGCTTTATCATAAGGCTTTACATAGTTATTATCGCTGTTGCAGTCCTGCTCTTTTTGGCGTCGCGCATTGTGCGTAGAATGCGATCGAAGATAGACAAAACTATGCTCATACTCTGGGAAGAGTGCGACCCCGAGCGCGCCGCCCGGGAAATCATTCGGCATATAGACGGCACCTCTGCCCGGAACAAACAGGTGCGCGATATTGGCAAGAACAACTTATCGGTGGTGTACTTTTCCGTCGGCGAATTTGACAAAGCCATCGAGACGCTGGAAAGCATAACTCTTGATATAGAAAAGCAAGGCGAGGTCGCGTCGACCAACGCCTTTGTCCGCTACAACTTAGCTCTTAACTACATAGGTAAGGGCGAACTATGGATTGCTGCACCGCATATAGAGTCTCTGCGCGGATACCGCGAGACAGCAAAAGCCGGCATGGCCAAGGGCCGCAGAGATATGCAGCAGATGTACGCCATGCTCGAAGAGCTCATCGCTGGGCTGGAGGCAGTTGCTGCAATAAAAGAAGGCAAGGGCGAGAGTGTACTCGCGTTCTTTGAGCTCGCGCTGAGCAAGGCAAACACGCGGTATAACAAGGTGTATGCGCACTTCCATTTGGCGGCTATCTACGAGCAAATGGGTGACACCCAGAAGCAACGAGAGCACCTTGAGTATGTGGCGGAGAACGGGAATCTGCTGGATATGGTGCGGGTGGCTAGGGAGAAGCTGGGGCTGGTATAGCTGACGAGCTTCAAAATTGCTGCAAGGGGTGGGTTTTTTGAGGTCAAGGGCTAACGTTGTAGGGGCCGCGCCCCTGCGCGCGGCCCGCTAATTTCCAGTGACGTTCCAGTATTGATGCTAAAGTTCCAGGTCCAAGTTAAGGCCTTAAGGTCAAGGTCAAATTTTAAATCAGCCTTCGGGCTGGGGCTAATGTACCGCTCATGCCGCGGAGGCACTTACTTTTTGTTTCGCCAAAAAGCAAGCAAAAAGCGACTTAAGGGGGCGCGGGGGGCTTCCCCCCGTGGCGCCCCCTAACTACTGCGCCAAAGGC